>JAFAEH010000300.1 GCA_023424135.1 Actinomycetes bacterium
GGGTGGGGTCGGGGGCGGGGTTGGGTCGGGGGCGGGGGGACGGGGCGGGGGTGCGTGGTGGCCACGGGCGGCTCGGGACGGCAGGATCGGGGCATGGGATTCGTCGTTCGCGTCATCATCAACGGCATCGCCATCTGGCTCTCGACCCTCATCCTGCCCGGGCTGACGGTCGTCGGGGCCGAGTCCACCGCGCAGACGGTCGGCATCTTCCTGCTGGTCGGGCTGGTGTTCGGCCTCGTCAACGCGATCGTCAAGCCGATCGTCGCCGTGCTGTCGATCCCGCTGTACATCCTCACGCTCGGCCTGTTCACGCTCGTGGTGAACGCCTTGATGCTGATGCTCACGGCGTGGATCACCGAGCAGACCTCGTGGGGCCTGCGGATCGACAACTTCGGCACCGCGGTCCTCGGGGCGCTCATCGTGTCGGTCGTCAGCTTCGTCCTGTCGTCGGTGACGTCGAAAGACTGAGCCGTGTGAACGTAAGTTCGCTTATCATAAGTCGACTTACGTTCACGAGGAGGCTCCGTGCTGCCGCGTCCTGCGGATCTGTTCGATCGCGAGCACGAATGGGCGGAACTCACCGCCTTCGCGACGTCCGACACGCCCGGCGTCCGGATCGCGCTCCTGACGGGACGACGCCGGTTCGGCAAGTCCTACCTCCTCCGACGTCTGGCGGACGCCGCGCCCGGCCCGACCCTGGTGCACCAGGCACGTGAGCTCGCGAGCGTCCCCGCCCTCGACGAGTTCAGCGCGGACGTCGTCGCAGCCCTGGGCCTTCCCGAGGGCGTGCGCTTCGGCACCTGGGAGGAGGCCCTGCGGGCCGCCGTCGGTCTCCCCCGCCGAGCGGGCCCGGGCCGCGGCCTGCGCCTGCTCGTCATCGACGAGCTCCCCTACCTCGTCGCTGCCGCACCCGAGATCCCGAGCATCCTGCAGCTCCTGCACGACGAGGCACGCTCCCGTCCCGCGGCCCCGGCCACCGCCGTGATCCTGTCGGGTTCCTCTCTGTCGGTGATGGACCAGCTCCACACGGGTTCCGCACCGCTGCGCGGCAGAGCCGTGCTCGACATGTCTCTGTCCGCGTTCGACTACCGGACCTCGTCGCGCTACTGGGGCGTCGACGACCCCGACCTCGCCCTCCAGCTCGACGCCGTCCTCGGCGGCACCCCGGGGTACCGCGCACTCACCCCGGGCCCACCGAGTGCGTCGACCTTCGCGACGTGGCTCGGTCGCACGGTCCTCAACCCCGCATCCGTCCTGTACGGCGAGAAGTCCGTGCTGCTGCGCGAGGACCCGCGGATGGTCGACACCGCGCTCTACAACTCGATCCTGACCGCCGTCGCCGACGGTCGTCGCACCCCGCGCGAGATCGGTTCGGTGCTTGGCAGGGACTTCAACGGTCTGCGCCACCCACTCGGCGTGCTCGAGACGGCGGGGTTCCTGCTGCGCGCCGACGACGTGCTGACGCGCAAGCGGCCCGTGTACGCACTGGCCGACCCGATCATCGGCTTCACGACGGCGGTGATCGAGCCGCAGCGCGCTCTGCTGGAGGAACGACAGGTCGCCGAGGCCTGGCGTCTCGCCCAGCCGTCGTACCTGTCGCACGTCGTCGGGCCGAGGTTCGAACAGGTCACCCGGACGTGGACCGCGCGGTACGCAGGAGACCGGTTCGGCTCACCCGTCGGGCACGTCGGTTCCGCCGTCGTCAGCGACCCGGTCGGCCGGACCCAGCGCGAGGTCGACGTCGTGGCACTGCCCCGCGGGGTCCCGCTGCACACCCCCGGATCGCCCGTCCTCGTGATCGGCGAGGCGAAGGCCACCGCACGACCGCGTGGGATCGGTGACCTGCGTCGGCTCGAAGCGGTGCGAGACCTCGTGGGTGCGCGCGGGCACGACGTGTCCGCGACGGCACTGCTGATCGCCGCCCGTCACGGGTTCGACGACGACCTGCGGGCCGCCGCCCAGGACCAGCGGATCCACCTGGTCGACCTTCCCGTGCTGTACGGGACGGCTGCGGACTGACATCACGGCACCGGCCGGGTGGCCATCGGACCGGCCGGAGCGGGCGGGCCGAGCTGCACGGGCGACGCAGGCGACGTGGACGGCGGGGTCGCCTCGAAGGGCGCCGGGACCGCGAACGGGGCGGGTGTGCCCGCCGGGACCACGGCGACCGGCGGTGCGAGCGCCGGTCGCACCGTGACGGGCGCCGGCGTGAGCGCCGACCGGTCCTGCACGGGATCGGGCGGCGCCGCGGTGACGGTGTACTGCAGCGTCGTCGCCCGCAGCGCTGCCCCGGTCCCCGCGGCTGCATCCGCACCCAGCACCTCGCCGAGGGCCCGGCGGACCGGGTCGTCGGCGGGCAGGTCCGCGAGCGCGTCGTCGACCAGGGCCGCGGTACCGACGTAGCCCCCGACGGCGTGCGCCTCGCTGAACGACGGTGCGGCGGGCCCGCCCGTGGCCGTCAGATCCCGCACGACCGACAGCGTGCCCGGACCGCCGCGTTCGCCGACCCGACCGTCGAGCAGCGACACCGCGTCCTGCCGGTGGCGGATCGTCACCGTCGCGACCCCCGTCGGCGGGACGGCCGGCACGTCGGGCGACCCCGCCGTCACGACGAGCCGCACGGCGTACGTGCCCGCCGCCGCGACGCTCGTCGCGACCATGCCGCCCTGGCTGTGCCCGACGATCGCGACGGGCTCGTCGGCGCCGACGCCGGCGGCCGCCATCGCGTCGAGCACCGCGCGGGTCATGACGTCGGGCACACCGCCCTCGAGCGCGAGGTTCGTGCCGTTGTCGGTGGGGACGTCGCCCGTGAGCCCGGCCGCGCGGGTGCCGGGCACCGCGACGACCCACGTGCGCGTGCTGTCGGGGTGGTCCAGCCGCTGCACGGTGACGGTCGCGACCGGCGTGCCCGGGTCACCCGTCGGGGTGTCGTCGTCGTACGTGCGGGCGACGGCGCCGACGAGGTCCTCGAGCGTGCGCGGCGCCGGCAGGTCCGGCGGGTCGACCCGCGGCACGAGCCGCACGTCGCGTGCGGGCAGCAGGCCGGCGACGTGGGCCGCGAACCGTCGGACCGGGTCGAGGTGCGGTGCCCGTGCACCGGACGCCGATGCGAGCGCGGCGCCCAGGAGCTGCAGCACCGGCCCGGCCCGTCCGTCGGTCACGATCCGTTGCGGGGTACGCACGAGCCGGTCGACGCTGTCACGTGCGCCCCACGGCGACAGCGCACGCCACGGCGCGACGCCCAGGGCGCGAGCCTCGGCGAGCAGCAGGTCACCGGTCGCCGCGGCGACGGCGGCCCCGGCGAGCAGTGCGGGGCCTGAGGGCACCGCACCGGCGACCTGACCGAGCAGCCCGACGACGACGCCCCACCGCGCCTGCGCGTCCGTCTCGGCGAGCCCGTAGACGGCTGCGGCGTCGGTCGTGCGTGCCGCGAGGTCCCGGACGTCGCGCGCGAGCGCCGCGGGTCCGTGCAGCGCGGCACGCAGCCGGTCGAGCGCATCGGCGAGCGCACCCGCCTCCGGCACGGTCACGGCGAGCGTCGTGGCGTGCCCCGACGCGGCGAGCAGTCGCAGGTCGCCGTGGTCGAGCCCCGCGGCGGCGTCGCGCAGCACCCGCGCGGACGACGTGAGCTCGGCCGCGTCGACGAGCACACGCCCACCGCCGCCCAGCGTGAGCGAGGTCCCCTCCCTCATCCCCATCGCGGCACCTGCACCCCGGCGTCGAGCGGCCGCCCGGCGACGCAGAGCTGCTCGGCACGGCGCGCGGCCTGTGCGAGCCGGTCGGCGTGCTCGACCGCGTCGAGGCACGTCCGCAGCGCTCGCAGCAGATCGGTGCGTCGCGCGTCGGCCGCCTCGGCCGCGGCCCCCGTCCACGTCACCGCGCCGGCGCGGACCACCGCGACCTGCGCCGACCACAGCAGGGCGCGCAGCTCGGTGAGCGCGGCGACGACGAGGGACGAGGACATGACCCCGACGCTAGGTGTGCGACGACGAGCGCAGCGGCGACCCGGCAGGATCTGTGGACGTCCCCGTCGAACCCCCAGGGCTGTGGTCGGCTCACCCGACCTCCTCGACACCCACCGCCCGGTTCGGGGCGCCCCTCCGGCCGACGACGCCGTCATCTGTCACGCAGTACCGCCTGAAGCCGTGACAGATGACGGGGTCGTCGCCAGCGCATGCCGTCAGTCGCGTGACCACCAGGGCCGCGCCGGGCGCGCGAGGACGAGCACCGCCAGGCCGACCACGACGACCAGCCCTGCGATCAGCCACACCACACCTCCGTCGGCACCCGTGGCAACCACGCCGCCGTCGCCCCCGCCATCCCCCGAGCCGCCCATGCCGACGCCCACGGTGAGCCCCGCGACCAGCGCGAGCGCCTGCGCCCCGGCCTGGACCACGAGCCCCGCCCGCAGGTCGTCCGTCAGCACCGCGACCTCGACGCGCGTCCGCCACCCGGTGCGCGCGGCGACGGGGGCGAGGCGCAGCACGACGTGCAGCGCCAGCACCAGCGCGGCCAGCACGAGCGGCGGCGCGGGATCGGCGATCAGCAGTCGCACGCCGACGACGAGCACGAGCAGCGCCGTCGTCGGCCACCGCGGTGCCGCCGCGGGCGCGAGCCCGACGACGAGCAGCGGCACCAGCACCGCGGGCGGCACGACGTGACCC
>JAFAEH010000209.1 GCA_023424135.1 Actinomycetes bacterium
CGGCGCACCGCCCGTCGGGGACGTCGCGACCGGGGACGTCGCGACCCGGACCCCCGCGCCCGCGGGGACCGTCGGTGCCGTCGCCCACGGGTGCGGCGACGTCAGCCCGATCTCGACGACGTCCTGCACGTCGTGCGGCCCGCCGTCGCCCGGGGCGTCCACGACGTCGCGGTCGCGCGGTGCCCCGGCCCGGGCACCCGGGGCCGGCACGTCGTCCGGCACGAGCGCGCGGTCGAGCACGAGCGCGCGGTCCGGGTGGCTGACGAGCACGTCCTGACGCCACGCGCGGCCACGCTCGTCGTGCCACGTGGTCGTGGCGACACCGGTGCCCAGGTCGAGCGTGCGGCGGTAGGCGCGTCCCCCGTCGGCACCGGGGTGCTCGAGCAGCACGTCGACCAGCGGCTGGTACGCCTGCGACCAGCCCGTCTGCAGCGCCGCCAGCTCGGCCTGCGCCCCCAGCGGGTCGTCGTCCGCGAGCCGCGCCCGGGCGCGCGCGACGACGCCGGGCGCGCCGTCGGCGTCCAGGGGCCCGACGGGCCGGGGCGGACCGTCGGCCGGCGCACCGGACCAGCACGTGTCGTCGTTGACCTGCAGCCGCTCGTGCCCGGTGCCGCCGTGCACCATCGCACCGATGCGACCGTTGCCCACGGGGAACGCGTCCGTCCACACCCGCGCGGGCCCGTCGAGTCGCAGCTCGAGGCCCCCACCGTCGTCGCCCCGCACACCGTCGTCGCGTGTGCCGTCGTCCCTCGTGCCGTCGTCGCCCACGCACCCAGCCAACCACCTGGAGCCGGCACCACCGCACGCCGCCGGGCCCGCGGCGCGTCCCCGGGCCCGCCGGTGGGAGGATCGGGGCGTGGAGGTCGTGTTCTTCGAGCCGCGGATCCCCGGGAACACGGGCAACGCGATCCGCATGTGCGCCGGGACGGGCGCCACGCTGCACCTGGTCGAGCCGCTCGGGTTCGACCTGTCGGAGGCGCGGCTGCGCCGGGCGGGCCTGGACTACCACGACCTCGCGCACGTCGTCGTGCACGCCGGCCTCGACGCCCTGCTCGACGCGCTGCCGCACGCCCGCGTGCTCGCGTTCACGACGCAGGCCACCCGCCGGTACACCGACGTGGACTGGCGCCCCGACGACGCGCTGCTGTTCGGTCCCGAGCCCGCCGGGCTCCCCGAGCACGTGCTGGAGCACCCGCGCGTGCGCGACCAGGTGCGCATCCCCATGCTCCCGGGACGCCGGTCGATGAACCTGTCGAACGCGGCGGCGGTCGCGACCTACGAGGCGTGGCGCGTGCTCGGGTTCCCCGGGGGCGTCTGACCCGGCGGCGCGCCGTGGGCTCCGCACCCCACCGACCGGCCCGGGTGTCCCGCGACACCCGCGTGGCGGCAGGATCGGAGCATGTTCACCACGCGGCCGGTGCTCACCGGCACGTTCGGGATGGTCGCCTCGACGCACTGGCTCGCGAGCGCGGTCGGCATGCGCACGCTCGAGGCGGGCGGCAACGCGTTCGACGCCGCGGTCGCGGCGGGGTTCACGCTGGCCGTCGTCGAGCCGCACCTCAACGGCCCGGGCGGCGACGCGCCGGTCATCGGGCACCGGGCGTCCGACGGGCACACGTTCGTCGTGTGCGGGCAGGGCGTCGCGCCCGCGCTCGCGACGGGCGACGCGTACCGCGCGCTCGGCGTCGGCGAGATCCCCGGCACCGGGCACCTCGCCGCGGTCGTCCCCGGTGCGTTCGGCGCATGGCTCGACCTGCTCGCGCGCTACGGGACGATGCGACCGGCGGACGTCCTCGGCCCGGCGCTGGCCTACGCGCGCGACGGGTTCCCGCTGGTCCCGGCGGCCGCGCGCACGATCGCGACGGTCGCGGACCTGTTCCGGGAGCACTGGCCGACGAGCGCGCGGGTCTGGCTGCCCGGCGGCCACGCACCGGCGCCGGGCGCGCGCTTCACGAACCCGGAGCTGGCGACGACGTTCGAGCGGCTGCTCGCCGAGGCGTCCGCGGCAGGCGCCGACCGTGACGCGCAGGTCGAGGCGGTGCGGCGCGCGTTCTACGAGGGGTTCGTCGCCGAGGCGGTCGACGCGTTCGTCACGGGGACGCCTGTGCTCGACGCGACCGGCCGCGCGCACACGGGGTTCCTGCGGGGCGGGGACCTCGCGGCGTGGCGCGCGGTCGAGGAGCCGACGGTGGCGGTCCCGTTCGCGGGCGTCGACGTGCACAAGACGCGCGCGTGGGGCCAGGGGCCCGTGCTGCTGCAGCAGCTGCGGCTGCTCGACGCGCTCGGGGTCGAGGACCTCGTGCGCGACGCGGTGGCCCAGGAGTCGCGGGGCGACGAGGCGGGGGACGGCCCGTCGGCCGACCTCGTGCACGTCGTCGTCGAGGTCGCGAAGCTCGCGTTCGCCGATCGCGACGCGTGGTACGGCGACGATCCCGACGTGCCGCTGGACGCGCTGCTCTCCCCCGCGTACGCGGCGTCGCGGGCGGCGCTCGTGGGCACCGACGCCGACGACGGGTTCCGTCCGGGCTCGCCCGACGGCCGGGAGCCGCGCGTCGCGCGTGCGCTCGTGGCCGCGCGGGACGCGGC
>JAFAEH010000281.1 GCA_023424135.1 Actinomycetes bacterium
GCTGGGGCTGCGCGCGGCGCTCGCCCGGCCGGACCTGGTGCGGGCGCTCGTCCTCGAGGACCCCGCGCGGCCGAGCGGCCGGTTCGCGCCGCTGCCGGAGTTCGTCGAGGCCATCGAGTCCGGCCTGGACGCGGCGGAGGCGGACCTCGCCGGCGAGGTCGCGCGCATGCGCCGCGAGACGCCGTGGAGCGACACGGAGATCGCGGCGTGGGCGGACAGCCGTCTGCTCGTCGACCGCGAGTACGTGCGGCACGGCCTCTTCCTGGGCGATGCGGCGTGGGAGGAGGCGTTCGACGCGCTGCGGGTGCCGACCCTGCTCGTCGTCCCGCCCGACGCGGCGATGGCCCCGCGCGCCGACGGGTACGACAACCCGCTGGTCCGCACGCTCGTCGTCGCCGGGGCCGGGCACTGCGTGCGCCGCGACCGCCCGGACGCCTACCACGCGGCCGTCGACGCGTTCCTCGCCGAGCACCGCTGACGCCTCCCGGGCCCGGCGGGGTCCCGGGCGACGTTCCTCACACGCGGGCGTCGCCGGGGGCGGGGAGCACCGACGTACCCTCGTGCCGTGGCCACCTTCTCCTCCCTGTCGCGTCAGCACGTCCTCCAGGCGATCGAGGAGTACGACCGTCGTGGTGAGGACGACTTCCTCGCCGTCTACGGGTTCGTCCCGCAGGGTGCGTGGACGATCCGCCACGAGGGGCGCGCGTACGACCTGCCCGCCGTGGTCGGCGTCGCGCACCGCTTCGCGACCGGCCGCATCGCGACGTCCGACGACGTCGGCGGCGGGCTGACCGTCGCCGCGTCGATCCTGCGCAGGCGCGGCTTCGAGGTCACCGACCCCACGGGTGCCGGCGCCCCGGCCCGGCCCGCCGCCACCCGCGCGAAGGCGCCCCGCACCCCCGCCGCCCCGCGCACCCCCCGGGCGACCACGACGCGCCGCAGCTCCGCCGCGGACGAGCGTCCGCCCGCGATCTGCCCGACGTGCTTCACGGCGCTGCCCGCGACGGGCGTCTGCGACACCTGCTCCTGACGCGGCGCCCTCGCACGCCGGCGCTGGCGGTCGGGGCCCCCGGAGCGCGAGGGGTCCGACCAGCCTCCTCACGAACAAGTCGCCGCTCGTCCACCTCACACATCGCCGCTCTCCTGTCTCACATCTCGCCGGCCCGCTGGTCGACATCTCGCCGGGAGGCGCGCGGTAGCGTCGCCCGCGTGGAGATCCACCCCGAGCAGGCCACCCCCGCCGACGCCCCCGCGATCCACGCGCTGCGTCGCTCGCTGGAGGACTGGATGGCCGGGCGCGGCATCGACCAGTGGCCCGTCGGGTCGGTGCCGCTCGAGCGCATCGCGGGGCAGGTCGCAGCCGGGCAGTGGTGGGTGGCGCGCGACGCCGACGGCCTGCGCGGCACGGTCCGCGTGATCGACGACGACCCCGAGTACTGGGGCGAGGACGACACACCCGCGCTGTACGTGCACGGCCTGATGGTCGCGCGACGTGCCACGGGCACCGGCCTGGGCCGGGCCCTCGTCGAGTGGGCCGCCGCCCGGGCGCGCACGGCGGGCGTGACGTGGCTGCGCCTCGACCACCGGGCGTCGAACCCGCACCTCGACGACGTGTACCGGTCGTGGGGGTTCGACCCGGTCGGCGAGTCCGACCGCCCGGGCTTCACCGTCGTCCTCATGCAGCGCACCCCCTGACGTCCCCGCCGACCCCGTCGTCCGTCACGGTTCCGGCGACCTCGGCGTGACGGATCACGGGGTCGCGGTGAACCTTTCCGGCGTGCGTCTCGTGTACCCCCTGACGGACGACGAGAGGCGGGACCATGCAGCGACGGGCGAAGGTGTGGACGGGGATCGGTGCCGGGGTGGTCGTGCTCGGGGTGGTCGGCGTGCTCGTCGGCCCCGGGCTCTACGCCGACTGGGCCAACAGCCGCGCGGACGCCGCGCCGACGCTCGAGGCCGGTGCCGACGCGACCGCCGTCGAGGCGGCCGACGGCACGTGGACGGTCGGCGACGGGTCCTTCGCGGGGTACCGCGTCGAGGAGGTGCTGCGCGGCGAGGACGTCACGGTCACGGGCCGCACCGAGCAGGTCACCGGCACCGTCACGGTGCAGGACGGCACCCTCACGGCCGCCGAGGTCGAGGTCGACATGGCGAGCATCGCGACCGACGAGGCACCGCGCGACGCGTACTTCCGCGACCAGGCGGTCCAGACGGGCACCTACCCGACGGCGACGTTCACGCTCACCGAGCCCGTCGAGCTCGGCACGGGCGCCACGTCCGCGACGCTCGTCGGGGACCTGACGATCCGCGACGTCACGCAGCAGGTCACGGTCGACGCGCAGGTCGCCGCGAGCGGTGGCACGGTGCAGGTGGTGGGCTCGGTGCCCATCACGTTCGCCGACTACGGCGTCGAGGCGCCGAACCTCGGCTTCGTGAGCGTCGAGGACGCCGGCGCGGTCGAGTTCGACCTGCGCCTGACCTCGTCCTGAGGTGGGCGCGCGGCCGCCGACGACGGGAGACGACGTGACGTCCGACGCGGACGACCTGCTGCGAGCGGTGCACGACGCGCACGCCGACGCGCTGCACCGGTACGTCGCGCGCCTGACCGACGCGGTGCGCGCCCAGGACGTCGTGCAGGAGACGCTGCTGCGCGCGTGGCGGCACCCCGACGTGCTGACCCGCCCCGACGGCGCCGTGCGCGCGTGGCTGTTCACCGTCGCGCGTCACCTCGTCGTCGACGACGCGCGGTCCGCCGCCCACCGTCGTGAGACACCCACCGACGCCCTGCCCGACGCGCCGACCGCCGACGGCACGCAGGCCGCGCTCGACAGGTGGCTCGTCACGGACGCGCTCGCGGGCCTGTCCGACAACCACCGGGCCGTCGTCGTCGGCGCCTACTACGGCGGCCGGACCGTGGCCGAGCTCGCCGCCGAGCACGGCGTCCCGCCGGGCACGGTGAAGTCGCGGCTGCACTACGGGCTGCGCGCGCTGCGCCTCGCGCTGCAGGAGAGGGGAGTGACGTCATGACCGCCGACGCCTACCGGGAGTGGGACGCCGCGTACGTGCTGGGTGCGCTCGCGCCCGCGGAGCGCCGCGAGTTCGAGACCCACCTGGCGGGGTGCGCGCAGTGCCGGGCGGCCGTCGGTGAGGTCGCGGGCCTGCCCGGCGTCCTGCGGGCCGTCCCTCGGGACGTCGCCGCACGGCTGGCCGCGCCCGCCGCGGACGGCCCGTCGTCGCGGTCGGGGTCCGCGACGGCATCCGCAGAGGCGGTCGGGGCCGACACCGACGCGTCCGACACCGACGTCGTCCCCCTCGCCCGGGTCGCCGCCGCCGTGCGTCGTCGCCGCGCCCGGGGCCGCCTCGCGCTCGTCGGGACGGCAGCGGTGCTC
>JAFAEH010000368.1 GCA_023424135.1 Actinomycetes bacterium
AGCTGGTGTTCGTCACCCGCACGGCCGCCGTGAAGCCCGTGTTCCAGCCGTTCGCCGTGTACCGCACGGCACACGCACCGACCGGGTTCGACGTCGGCGTCGGGGTCGGCGAGACCGTCGGCGTCGGGGTCGGCGTCGGGCTGACCGTGGGGGTCGGCGTCGGCGTCGGGGAGACCGTCGGCGTCGGGGTCGGCGTCGGGCTGACCGTGGGGGTCGGCGTCGGCGTCGGGGTGGTGCCGCCGTCCTCGAACAGACGGTGGTAGTCGGACAGCGCACCGGCGATCGCCGTCTGCGCCCAGAACCGGTGGTACCGGAACTCCGGCGCCTCACCCGTGGCGAGCGCGGTCTCGATCTTCGACCAGCTCGGGTCGTCCTTGTAGAACGAGCGGATGTCGAGGAACGACACACCCGGCTTGATCTCGTCGCCGTTGGGCATGGTGCCCGACCAGCCGTTCGGCACGTAGACGCCGTCGCCGCCCGCGGTGTAGGTGTCGTCGAACCGCAGGTAGTCCCCACGGGTCTCGACGGTGGACACACCGAGGTCGGTCTGGTTGTTGTCCCAGATCGCGTCGAGCAGGTCCTTGGCCGCGTCACGCGACGCGGTGTCGCCCGAGCGGGCGGCGTAGAACAGCAGCGCACGAGCGGTGTCACCCGCGACGCCGACGTCCTGGCCGGAGCTCTTCAGCGTGACGGTCAGACCCGCGTTGGAGCCCGGGTTGGCTGCGTTCCACGTGTCCGGCTTGCCCGACCACGTGAGCTCGGACGGGACCGACCAGTCGGCACCGTCGGTCTCGATGTGGTCGACGACCCACGGGACCCACTTGTCGAGGATGTTCTTGGCCTGCGCGTTGCCCGTCTCGTAGTAGAGCTCGGCGACGCGCTGCACGCCCCACGCCTGCATGCCGAACCACTGGTTCGACGGCGGGTCGTGGTAGACGGGAGCCTCGGTGTAGGCCATGCCGTAGAACGTGGGCGTGCCGGCCGGGGGCTGCGCGTACGCACCGTTCCAGCTGTTGGTCGCGCCACCGGCGATCGGGCCGTTGCTGGACTGGAGCCACGTGTAGAACTCGAGCTGGCGCTGCGTGGCCTTCTCCCAGTCGGACTTGGCCGTGGCCGACTTGGGGGTCAGCGCGGCGTCGTTCGACAGGACCCAGGCCGCGAAGGGGTTCTGGTAGCCCTGGTGCGCGTGCGACGAGCCGATGCGCCACGCCCAGCCGGCGTTCGCGTCGGTCGCCCCGCCCCAGGCCATGTACCAGGACAGCAGGTAGTGCGCCGAGTCCTTGCCGGTACCGGCCGGGCAGGACGGCGACGTGCAGCCGATCGTCTTGAAGTACTTGTCGAACAGCGTGTACCGCAGGTAGTCGCCGAGCTTGGCCGCCTTCGCGACCGTCCCGGCGATCTGCGCCTGCTTGCCCTGCTCGGTCGCCCACTTGTTGGCCCAGTAGACGGCCTCGACGGCACGCGCGTCGGCGTCGGACGCCGACGTGAACTTCCACTGCTTCGCGTAGGACGCGTCACCCGTGAACAGGTCGAGGAACCCGTTCGGACCACCCGACGTGAAGTCGTCGCAGGTGGGCTGCGGGATGGTCTCCCACACCGACTCCTGCGGACCGCGCTGGAAGGTGTTGATGAGCGACATGCCCTCGTGGTCCGGGCCGAGCTGGCAGCCGGCGCCGGGGGCGGCACCGAAGCCGTAGATGTTGTCGACGTCGCCCAGCCAGTGCATCTGGTAGATGTCGTCGGTGCCGTACGTCGCCTTCAGCTCCGCCGCGATCGGGTCCCGGCCGACGGACGTGCCGGACGCGAGCTGCGAGGGGTAGTTGCTCGGGTGGTTGAACTCCGAGGCGTACGTCGCCGGGCTGCTCGCGTTGTAGAACGAGTTCGTCGGCTGGTCCGCGTGCTGCGGGATCATGTACGTCTCGAGGTTCTCCCACGCGTCGTTCAGCGGGCCCCACTCACCGGTGGCCTGGCCGTAGAGCGCCTCGAGCCAGATCCAGTACGAGTAGGCCTCGGACGTGGTCTCGTGGCCGTAGTCGGGCGCCTCGACCATGAGGGTCTCGACCGCGTGGTAGGGGATGCCCTGCGGGCTGAAGTACCCGTTGGCGGGGTCCTTGATCTTGTCGTACTGCTCGAGGAACCGTGCCTTGTACTCGTCGTCGACCACGGCGGCCGCGACGGCGCCCTGCGAGGTCGGACCGGACAGGGCGAAGGCGGCCTGGGCGCCGCCGGCGGCCACGAGCGACGCGGTCGTCAGAACGGCCCAGGCCGCTCGGACGGCGCGCCGTCGGGTGGGAGAGGACATCTTCCGTACCTTTCTTGGCGTCGACCACGCACGGCCTCGGTGCCGGCGTGGAGCCTGTCGACGGTCTCGGTACCGCCGCCAGTCCTGCACGAAGGAACGGACCGCGGCCTGCGGCGCAGCGTCGCGCCGCCGGACCCACGGTCTGGACGCGCTCACTCTCTTGACGTGCGCGAGCACCGTCCAGGCCACGAAACGCTTAGGTGCACGACCTCGTGGGAGCGCGACCAGAACGGCCGCGAACGGCGCACCTCTCCCCCCGGACGTCCGCCCGGTCCGTGGGAGAAATGCGCCGCCCGGTGCGCTCAGGTCCAGCGGAACAGGCGGGCGGCCGCGGGAAGGCCCACGACGGCCCACACCGCCATGACGAGCAGGTGATCAGCCGGGAACGGCTGCCCGAACCACCCGGCGCTCATCGCCTGCGTCGCCGCGCCGAGCGGCGTGTACCCCGCGATGACCTGCACCGGTTCCGGCATCAGCGGCAGCGGCAGCCACACGCCCGCGAAGAACAGCGACACGAAGTACAGCGTCATCCCCCAGCCGTTGGCGGCCGCAGCCGTCGGTGCGAGCGCCGCGACGAGCGACCCGAGGGCGAACGCCGACAGGACGGCCAGCACGAACGCCAGGACGACGGTCCACGGCTGCACGGGCAGCGAGATGTCGAGGATCGTGACCCCCGCGACCACGGCGAGCCCCGCGGCCACGACCAGCGCGCCGAGGTTGACGACGAGCTGCGCGACCAGCAGCCGCGTCGGGCCCACGGGCGTCGTCGACAGCCGCCGCAGGATCCCGTGCTGCCGGTACGTCGCGACGACCGCGGGGAACGTCGACAGCGCGATCGTCGCGACCGCGAGGCTCAGCACGATCGGGGTGTACCCGGTGATCGCGCTGACCTTGCTGAGCAGCACGTCGTCCGCGTCGTACGCCTCGTCCGCCCACGGCATGACGAGCCCCAGCACCGTCAGCAGCAGGGCCGGGAAGAGCAGCGAGAAGAACAGCACCGACGGGTCGCGCACGAACAGCCGGGCCTCGACACCGACCATGCGCGCGAGGGCCGAGCCACGCGCGGCGCGACGACGCGCGTCGGGCGTCGCGGGGGTCAGGGTGGCGCGGCGCCGGTCGACGTCTGCGGGACGGGCTCCGGCGTCGGGGGCGCCGGACGGGACGGGGGTCGTGGGGGTCATGTCACACCTCCGGTGCGGTCGTGGCGGGCTGGGGGTCGACGACGTCGGGGGACGCGTCGGTCAGGGAGACGAACGCGTCCTCCAGGGACGCGCGCTCCAGGCGGACGTCACGCGTGCGCACGTCGTGCCGGGCGAGCGCGACGAGCACGTCCTGCACGACGGTCCCGGCGCCGCGCACGACGAGCGCACGGTCCTCGACGGACGCCTCGCGGACGTCCGGCACGCCGGCCAGGGCCGCCAGCAGCGCGTCGTCGGCGACGTCCCCGTCCGGACGCACGCGCAGCACCTGCTCGCCGTGCGCGAGCGCGACGATCTCCGCGGGCGTCCCGACGGCCGCGACCCGCCCGGAGGAGATGAGCGCGATCCGGTCGCACAGGCGCTCCGCCTCCTCCATGAGGTGCGTGACGAGCATGATCGTGACGCCTGCGTCCCGGATCGCCTCCACGACGGACCACGTCTCGCGCCGCGCGTGCGGGTCCAGGCCCGTCGTGAGCTCGTCGAGGATCGCCAGCTGCGGCCGGCCGACGAGCGCGAGCGCGACCGACAGCCGCTGCTTCTGCCCGCCGGACAGGCTCTTGAACGCGCTGTCCCGCTTGGCGGTCAGGCCCAGCAGGTCGAGCAGGTCCGCCGGGTCGGCCGGGTCGGCGTAGAAGGACGCGTACAGGTCGAGCGCCTCGCGCACCCGCAGCCGGTCCGGCATCGCGGACTCCTGGAGCTGCAGGCCCACCTGCTCGTGCAGCGCGGCCGCGTCCGTCGTCGGGTCGAGCCCGAGCACGCGGACCGTGCCGCCGTCGGGACGCCGCAGCCCGGCGATCATCTCGACCGTCGTCGTCTTGCCTGCGCCGTTGCGTCCGAGCACGCCGTAGATCTCGCCGCGCTCGACGCTCAGGGAGACGTCGACGACGGCCGGCGTGCCGCCGTACGTCTTGCGCAGGTGCTCTGCCCGGACGACCGGGGTGGTGGTCATGGTGGCCTCCTGTCGGGGTGGTGCGTAGACGGTGCGTGGGTACCCGCACGGGTGGTGCGTGGGTGCGGGGTGCCGCGGGGCCCGCTCGGTGCGGGCTCCGTGGGGTGGTCGACGGTCGTCGACGGGACGTGGGGTCAGGCGGTGCGCGGCCGCAGCGGCAGGCGGCCGGCCAGGGCCGCGTAGGCGACGGCCGCCAGGACGACGACGGCCAGCGCGAGCGCGAGCGTCGGGGCGGCCGCCGCCCACGACGACCGACCCGCGGGGACGCCGCCGCCGTAGGCGCCGAGCAGGGCGAGCACGCCGATCAGCGGCCCGGCGGTCAGCGGGAGCGCGAGCGTGCCCCACCAGCCGCCGACGTGCTCGTAGGCGACACCCACGAGGAGCCCGACGACGGTGGCCGCGACGAACGAGACCGCGAGCTCGGCGAGCAGCAGCCCCAGGGGTGAGCGCTCGTCGGCGAGCGACGCGTCGGTGATCCGCCAGCCCCAGCCCGCCGCGTGGTGCGCGGTGCGCTCCACGGCGGCCAGGACACCGAGGACCAGCGCGTACGCGAGGCCGGTGCCGACCGCGACGACGAGCGACGCCCGGACGAAGGTGCGGCGCGTGCTGCCGTTCGCGACGTGCACGCGCAGCGCGGTGCCGAGCAGGATGATCGTCTGCGCGAACGGGAACCAGAGCGCCCCGTGCCGCGCGTACATGATCACGGCCGTGCCGACCTCGCCGTTGACCCGCGCCAGGGCGAGGGTGCCGAGCAGCGCGGCGGTCACGACGATCACCCAGAACCAGGTCAGCAGGAACAGGTTCGTCCTGCCCAGGTGCACGACCGTCCGTACGACGGGTCCGCGGCGGGCGGACGTCGGGTGCAGGGCGGTGGTCATCGTCGGTCTCCTTCCGGTGAGGGCCGGTCGCTGGTCAGGCCGTGGCGGACAGCGGCAGCCGGTGCGTCGTCCGGGCGTAGAGCGCCGCCGTGAGGACGGCCATGACGGCGCCCGCACCGACCGCGAGCGCGAGGTGGCCCGCGTCGGTCGTCGTCCACACGCCCGGGAGGTCGGCCACGCCGGCACCCGCGAGGTACTGGGTGAGCAGCACGGGACCGGCCGTCAGCGGCAGGACGAGCGTGCCCACCCACCCACCGAGTCGCTGGTAGGCGACGCCCACGAGCAGGCCGGACAGGTTCGCGACGACGAACGGCACCGCGAGGTCGAGGAGCAGGACCCCCACGGACGACGACTCGTCGGCGATCTGGACCTCGTGCATGGCCGCATCCCAGCCGACGAGCGCGTGCAGGCGACGTTCGACGAGGACGAGCGCCGTCAGCACGACGGCGTACCCGAACCCGGTCGCGCTGCTGACGAGCAGCGACGCCCGCACGAACGTCCGCCGGGTCATCCCGGACGCGACGTGCACCCGCAGGAACACGGAGACGACCAAGATCGCCTGCGAGAACGGGAACCAGATCGACGCCTGCCGCGCGTACACCGCGACCGACACGTCGACCGTGCCGTTGACGGCCCAGACGACCACCGTCGCCGCGAGCACGAGCGTGACCGCGATGCCCCAGAACCAGCCGGCGAGCAGCAGCGCGAGCGACGTCAGCCGGCGCACCGTGTGCGCCGTGGCGGCGCTCATCGCACGTCCTCGGGTGCGCCTGCGCGCCCGGGGGCGGTCAGGTGCACGAACAGGTCCTGCAGCGGGACGGGACCCAGCTCGAGCCCGGCGTCCCGTGCGCGGCGCGCGTCGCCCTCCGCGAGGGCGCCGCGCACGGTGGTCTGGACGGTCCCGCCGAGCCGCTGCGTGGCGAGCACGTCGCGTCCCGCGACGAACTCGGCGACGGCGGCCGCGGGACCGGTGACGGACAGCCCCTCGGTGCGCAGCGACCCGACGTCCTGCGCGACGAGGACGCGCCCGCGGTCCAGCACGACGACGTCCTCGAGCAGCCGCTCGATCTCGTCGATGAGGTGGCTCGACAGGACGATCGTGCGGGGGTGCTCGGCGTAGTCGGCCAGGAGCGCGTCGTAGAACGCGTACCGGCTCGGCGCGTCCAGGCCCAGGTGCACCTCGTCGAGGACGGTCAGCGGTGCGCGCGAGGCGAGGCCGACGACGATGCCGAACGCCGACTTCTTGCCACGTGAGAGCTTGCCGGGCTTGCGCTTCGGGTCCAGCTCGAAGACCTCGAGCAGCGTGCGGGCGAGCTCACGGGAGAACGTGGGCCGCGCGCCGGCCACGTACGCGAGGTTCTCGGTGATCGAGTAGTCCTCGAGCACGTCGCCGGACTCGCGCACGAAGCACACGCCGGGCATGACGCGCTCGTCCTCCCACGGCTCGTCGCCGTCGACCAGGACGCGCCCGGCGGTCGGCCGGCGGAACGCGGCGAGCAGGGAGCCGAGCGTCGACTTGCCGGAGCCGTTGCGGCCGAGCAGGCCGGTGATGACGCCGGGGCGGATCGCCAGCGACACGTCGTCGAGCGCGACGACGTCGCCGAAGCGCTGCGTGACGTGCTGCAGCTCGGCACCCCAGCCGGTGGTCGTGGCGGTCATCGCGGTCCTCCGTCGGTCGGCGCGGGCGAGGGGGGCGG
>JAFAEH010000371.1 GCA_023424135.1 Actinomycetes bacterium
CTGCCGGACCGGCCGGCCGTCCCCGCGAGCGCCGCATGGCGCGACGGCGACGACCCGGGCCGCCGCCGGTTCGCGGACCTCGGCCCGCTCAAGCTCGAGTCGGGCGGGCGCCTGCCCGCCGTGCGCCTGGCGTACGAGACCTGGGGCGAGCTCGACGAGGACGGCAGCAACGCCGTGCTCGTCCTGCACGCGCTCACGGGCGACTCGCACGTCACGGGCGACCCCGGCCCGGGCCACCCCACCCCGGGGTGGTGGCAGTCGATGGTCGGGCCCGGTGCGCCGATCGACACCGACCGCTGGTTCGTCGTCGCACCCAACGTGCTGGGCGGCTGCCAGGGGTCGACCGGACCGGCGGCGACCGCCCCCGACGGGCGGCCGTGGGGCAGCCGGTTCCCGCTGCTGACGGTCCGTGACCAGGTCGCGGCCGAGCTGCGGCTGGCGGACCTGCTGGGGATCGACTCGTGGGCGCTCGTCATCGGGGCGTCCATGGGCGGGCAGCGGGTCCTCGAGTGGGCCACGACGGCCCCCGACCGGGTCGACGCGTTCGCGGCCATCGCGACGTGCGCGCAGACCTCCGGCGACCAGATCGCCGGCTTCCACACGCAGCTCGCCGCGATCCACGCCGACCCGCGCTACCGCGACGGCGACTACTACGACGTGCCGGACGGCGAGGGCCCGCACACGGGGCTGGGCATCGCCCGTCAGATCGCGCACCAGACGTACCGCTCGGCGCTCGAGCTCGACACGCGCTTCGGTCGCATCCCGCAGGGTGCGGAGGACCCGCTGGAGGGCGGGCGGTTCGCGGTGCAGTCCTACCTGGACCACCACGGCGACAAGCTCGCCCGACGGTTCGACGCCAACACGTACGTCACGCTGACCCGCACGATGATCACGCACGACCTCGGCCGTGACCGCGGCGGCGTCGAGGCGGCGCTCGCGCAGGTCACCGCCCGCGCCCTGGTCGTCGCGGTCGACTCCGACCGGCTGTTCACCCCCGCGCAGTCCGAGCGCATCGCCGCCGCGCTGCCCGGACGCCCCGACGTGCGGTACGTGCGTTCCGAGTACGGCCACGACGGCTTCCTCATCGAGGAGGACCAGGTCGGTCGGCACGTCGCCGACTTCCTGCGCGACCCGGCCCGCCGCGCCTGACGCCCGGCCCGCGTTGGCGGGGGTGGCCGGGCACGGCACGATGTGCGCATGGCCGCCACCGTGGACGTCGTGACCGCAGGACGTGCGCTGCACGCGCAGTGGGAGCGCCTGCGCGCGTGGGTCGGGCGCATGGCCGACCCCGGGCTGGGTCGCGAGGCGTCCGTGCTCGAGGGCTGGAGCATCACCGAGCTGTGGGTGCACCTGGGCCGCGCGATGGACGCGCTCGCCGTGTGCGAGCCGCTGCCGGACGGCACGCAGCCGCTCACGCTCGCCGAGTACGTCGGTCAGTACCCGGGGCGGGCGGCCGACATCGCGGACACCACGCGCCGCCTCGCCGACGAGCACGCCGACGACCCCGTCGGGTACGTGACGGCGTCCGCGACGGCGGCGTTCGCCCGGCTCGACTCGCTCGCACCGGGGGACCCGGTGGTGCAGGCGCGACGCGGCGCCGTGCGCCTGTCGACGATGACGGTGTCGCGCGTCGTCGAGCTCGTGGTGCACGCCGACGACCTGTACCGCTCGGTGCGGCGCGTGCGCGGTGCGGACGCGGTCGAGGACCCCGTCGACCGGGACGCGCTCGCACTCGTCGCGGACGAGCTGCTCGCGATCGTCCGGTCCCGCGGCGGCTGGGACCTCGAGGTCGCCGACGCGCGCCGCTGGGTCCGCCTCGCGACGGGCCGTGCCCCGTACGACGTCGACGAGCTCGCGCTCGCGCTGCACCCGCGGTACACGTCCGACGCCGTCCCCGACCTGGGCCGGATGCTCCCCCTGCTCTGACCCTCCCCGCCCGCCCTCCCCGCCCGCGAGAGAGCAAACGAATCGCACTCTCACGGCTGGGGTGGGACACCCCCGCGCCCGAGAGAGCAAACGGATCGCACGCTCACGGGAGGGGTGGGACACCCCCGGACGCGAGAGAGCAAACGAATCGCACTCTCACGGCAGGGACGGAACACCCCCGGGCGCGAGAGAGCAAACGGATCGCACTCTCGCGGGTGGGGTGGGACACCCCCGGGCGCGAGAGAGCAAACGGATCGCACTCTCACGGCAGGGGTGGGACACCCCCGGGCGCGAGAGAGCAATCGGATCGCACGCTCACGGGTGGGGTGGGACACCTCCGGGCGCGAGAGAGCGAACGGATCGCACTCTCGCGGGTGGGGTGGGGCGAGGAGTCGGGCTAGCGTGAGGCATGCTCTCGGCGCGCGTCGTGACCCTGTCCCCCGACGACCCGCTCACCGGCCTCGAGGTCGGCGACGGTCCCGAGCCGACGACGCCCGACGGCTGGACGACCGTCGACGTGCGGGCCGCCTCCCTCAACCACCACGACCTGTGGTCGCTGCGGGGCGTCGGGCTGCGCGCCGAGCAGCTGCCGATGGTCCTCGGCACCGATGCCGCGGGCGTCACCGACGACGGCCGCGAGGTCGTCGTGCACGCGGTGGTCGGCGGCCCGGACGGGCGCGGCGTCCCCGCCGACGAGCCGCGCACGCTGCTGTCCGAGAAGTACCCCGGCACGCTCGCGGAGCGCGTCGCGGTCCCCGCGTGGAACGTCGTCGACAAGCCCGCGGAGCTGACCTGGGCCGACGCCGCGTGCGTGCCGACCGCGTACCTGACGGCGTACCGCATGCTGTTCCGCTCGGGGGCTGCACAGCCCGGGCAGCGGGTGCTCGTGCAGGGTGCGGGCGGCGGGGTGGCCGTCGCCGCGGTCCAGCTCGGGGCGGCGGCCGGCCTCGAGATGGTCGTCACCGGGCGGGACCCGGCCAAACGTGAGCGCGCCCTCGACCTCGGTGCCACGCAGGCCGTCGAGCCCGGCGCCCGCATCGGACGCGTCGACGTCGTCCTGGAGACCGTCGGGAAGGCGACCTGGGAGCACTCCGTGCGCTCGGTGCGCCCCGGCGGGCGGATCGTCGTCGCCGGGCTGACGTCCGGCGACCCCGCACCTGCGTCGCTGACGAAGGTGTTCTTCCAGGAGATCAGCGTCGTGGGCGCGACGATGGGCACACGCGACGAGCTCGCGCAGGTGCTCGCGTTCCTCGCGCGCACCGGCGTGCGGCCCGTCATCGACTCGACCTACCCGCTGGCCCGCGCGCACGACGCGCTGGCCCGGCTCGCGTCGGGCGCGCACGTCGGCAAGGTCGTCGTCGAGGTCTGACGTGCCACCGACCGCCACGCCCGACGCCCCGGACGTCCCCGCGCGCCCGGGGCCGCCGGACACCCCCGCGTGGGACGGGTCGACCCTGACGACGTCGTGGTCCCCCGACGCGCTCGGCGAGGGCTTCGAGGCGCGCCGCCTCGACCTGGCCGACGACGACGAGGGCGACGTCACCGCGACCCTCGTACGGCACCTGCCCGACCCGAGCCTGCGGCCCGCGCGCGCCGTGCTGTACGTGCACGGCTGGTCGGACTACTTCTTCCAGGCGCCCCTCGCGCGGTACTGGCACGCGCAGGGCGCCGCGTTCTACGCGCTCGACCTGCGCAAGTACGGCCGCTCGCTGCGTGAGCACCAGACCCCCGGCTACGTCGACGACCTGCGCACCTACGACGAGGAGATCGGGGCCGCGCTCGAGGTCGTGCGCACCGAGCTCGGGCCCGTCGCGCGGATCATGCTCATGGGCCACTCGACGGGCGGGCTGGTGCTCAGCCTGTGGGTCGCCCGGCACCCGGGCGTCGTGCGCGGGCTCGTCCTGAACTCGCCGTGGCTCGAGCTGCAGGGGTCGTCGCTGGCCCGGCACCTGTCGGCACCTGCGATCAGCCGCCTCGCCCGGTTCAGCCCCAAGGCCGCACTGCCGAACATCGACCCCGGGTACTACGCGCGGACCATCGCCGCCACGACCGGCGGCGACTGGACCGTCGACGAGCGGTGGCGGCCCACACCGTCGTTCCCGGTCCGTGCGGGCTGGCTCAGCGCCGTCATGCTCGGTCACGCGAGCGTCGCGCGCGGGCTCACGATCGACGTGCCCGTGCTTGTCGCGCTGAGCGACCGCACGCTCATCAGCCCGCGCTGGAGCGACGACATGCGCGGCGCGGACATCGTGCTCGACACCGAGGCGGTCGCGCGCCGCGCCGCCCAGCTCGGGCCCGTCGTGACGCTCGTGCGCGTCGCCGGCGGCATGCACGACCTGACGCTGTCCGCGCGGCCCGCGCGTGAGCGGTTCTACGCCGAGCTCACCCGGTGGGTCAGCGCGTACGGCTGGGCGTGAGCCCGGAAGGTCACACCCGGCGGTCGTACCCGGCGGACACGCCCGGCGGTCACAGCGAGCCGGCCGCCTCGTCGAGCGTCGGCCCGCCGTCGCCCAGGCGCCACGCACGCCACCCGTCGACGCCCTCGACACCCGAGACGATCGCCGCGGCGAGGTCCGGGTCGGGCACGACCGTGCCGTCGGGCAGCTCGACGAGACCGTCGGGACGCAGCAGCGCGGTGAACCGCTGCCCGCGACGCTCCCGTGCCCACACGAGGGTCGTGACCGCCCGTCGGCGCTTCGCGAGCATCGCGAGCTCGGGGTACGGCCAGTCGGGGCGTGCGGGCCGACGACGACCGTGCGCGTCGACGTCGTCCACGAGCACCTGCCCCCGCGGCGGCGTGGGGCTGTCGGCGTCCGGCGCGTCCTCGGGGGTGCGGACGCCGGCACCGTCGACGACCGCGGCGCGCAGACCCGCGACGGGTGTGAGCGTCGGCGGCCCCTCGAGCGTCGACGCCGACGGCGGCACGGACGCGTCGCGCGGCCACTCGGTGACGTCGGGCCGGCCGGGGCCGCCGGGCTGCGGCGAGTCGCTCGGCGGCTCGGAGACCTCGACCGTCGGACCCGCGGTGCGGAACGGCAGCGGCGTCGGCTCCGTCACCGTGCCGCGCCGGCCGATCGGCGTGGGCTTGGGCGGCTCGGGCCGCTCGGGCGGCGGTGCGACCGCGCGCAGCTCACCCGTCGGCAGCGACCGCGACCGGGTCGGCGGCAGACCGGGCGCACGCTCCGGCTCGTACGCCATCGCCGTCGCGAACGCCTCGCTCGAGCGCACGAGCCGCAGCGCGGTCGGCTCGACGGACCGGCGCACCCCCTCGTGCAGCGCGAGCGGCGAGACCTCCAGGAGCCGTCGCTCGTCGCCGCGCACGACACCGACCTGCAGCACGTCGACCTGGTGCTCGCCCGCGCGCAGGAAGCCGAGGGTGTCCGCCGCCTCGGCTGCGACCTCGGAGCACAGCAGCAGCAGCCGCACGGCGCCACGGGTCCGCCCACCGCCCGCACCGAACGGCACGTGCTCGCGGAACGCCGCGAAGTCGACCGCGAACCGGCCCGGGTCGACGTGGTACGCGCGCGCCAGGTCGGCCGTCGTCATACGCGCGGCCGCACCGCCGTGGCGCAGCGCCGCCACGATCGCGTCGTCGTCGAGGACCTGCGCGACCTCGACGACGACCGGGCGGCCGGACGCGTCGAGCGCGAGCAGCTCCGGCAGGTCCGCACGCTCGGACGTCCCCCGCGCGCGCACGACGAACAGCGGCTCACCGGCGATCGCGGCGAGGTGGTGCGTGACCAGGGCGGTGACCTCCTGCGCGAACGACCCGGCGAGCGGCTGCATCGGCTGGACGAGGCGCGGACGTCCGTCGTCGAGCTCGAAGATCGGCATGTCGCGTCCGGGCCTTCCTTGCACAGCGGGGCGGGCGGTGCGGGCGCGCGCCCGCCGGCACGGCTGCGTCCCGGGCGCGCGACGTCGCCCGGACACTGTCCCACATCCCGGGCGACCGAGTCAGCCCGTCGGACGGGCGACACCGGGTCGTGTCCGGTCCGCCCACGGGTGGACGCGCGGCTGGACGGCAGGGGTCCACGGGCAGCAGGGTGGGGGCATGCTCGTCGCCTTCTCCGTCGCCCCGCTCGGTGCGGGCGAGTCCGTGTCCCAGGCCGTCGCCGACGCCGTGCGGGTCGTCCGCGAGTCGGGCCTGCCGAACCGCACCGACGCCATGTTCACGACCCTCGAGGGCGAGTGGGACGAGGTGATGGACGTCGTGCGCCGCGCCACCGAGGCGGTCGGCGCGCACGGCCACCGGGTCTCGCTCGTCCTGAAGGCCGACATCCGCCCCGGGCACACGGGCGAGCTCGACGCGAAGGTCGCCCGGGTCGAGGCATTGCTGGACGGCTGACGCGCGGTGGCCGGCGTCCGCGGCCGGGCCCCGGGATGCCCGGGGCTCCCGGGCCGCGTCAGCGGTGGCGGCGCAGCACGACCCCGACGACGACGGCCACCACCCCGACGGCGAGCGCGCCGAGCCCCGACGTCACGGCGACACCGTGCGCGAACGCGTCCTGCGCGGCGACGAGCACCTGCTCCCCCAGGGCGCCCGGCAGCTCGCCCGCGAGCGCGACCGCGCCCCCGAGCGTCTGCCCCGCGGCCGTGGCCTGCGCGTCCGTCAGACCCGCGGGCAGCGTGAGATCGGCCCGGTAGACGGCGGTCAGCACCGACCCGAGCACGGCCACACCGAGGGACGCACCGAGCTCGTACGACGTCTCGGAGATGCCGGACGCGGCACCGGCGCGCTCGGCCGGGACCGAGCCGAGGATCGCGTCGTTCGTCAGCGTCTCGGCCAGGCCGACGCCGGCGCCCACGAGCGCGAACGTCGCGACGACGACACCCGTGCGGTGGTCCGATCCGAGGGACGTGCCGAGCGCGTACCCGGCCGACGCGAGCAGCATGCCCGCGGGGACCAGCGCCCACAGCGGCAGCGAGCGCGCCAGGCGTACCGCGAGCAGACCGGCGGCGACCGACGCGACGGCCCCCGGCAGGAGCGACGTGCCGGCCTGCACGGGGTCGAGCCCGACGACGAGCTGCAGGTGCTGGGACAGGAACAGCACGAGCCCGGCCAGCGCGAACGACGCCGTGAAGTTCGCGCCGACGGACGCGCTGAACACCGGGCGGCGGAACAGCGCGACGTCGAGCAGCGGGTGCGTCAGCCGGTGCTGACGGCGCACGAACGTCACCGCCATCGCGACGCCGAGGACCAGCGCACCCAGCCCGACGGGATCGACGCCGTGCGACGCGACGGACTTGATGCCGAGCACGAGCGGGAGCATCGCGACGACCGACAGCACGACGCTGGGCAGGTCGAGGCGTCCGGCGGCGGGGTTGCGCGACTCCGGCAGCACGAGCGGGGCGGCGACGAGCAGGACGAGCACGACCGGCACGTTGAGCAGGAAGATCGAGCCCCACCAGAAGTGCTGCAGCAGCCAGCCGCCGACGATGGGGCCCAGCACGGACCCGCCGGAGAACCCGGCCGCCCAGATCGCGATGGCCAGGCGCCGCTGGTCGGGGTGCAGGAAGACGTTGCGCAGCAGCGACAGCGTCGAGGGCATGAGCATCGCGCCGAACACGCCCAGCAGGGCCCGGGCCGCCACGAGGTGCGCGGCGTCCGTCGCGAACGCGGCGAGCAGGCTGACCAGGCCGAACCCGGCGGCGCCGAGCACGAGCAGACGTCGCCGCCCGACACGGTCCCCGAGCGTGCCCATCGTCACCAGGAGCCCGGCCAGCATGAGCGGGTACACGTCGACGATCCACAGCAGCTGCTGCGCCGTTGGCGCGAGCGCGACGGAGATCTGCGGCAGCGCGAACGACAGCACGGTGTTGTCGATCGACACGATCAGCACCGGCAGCATCAGCACGGCCAGCGCGATCCACTGCCGCAGCCCGGCCCGCGGCGGCACGGGCGACGGGACGGTCGTGTGCAGGGTTGGGGACGTCTGACGTCCCCGAGCCCGCACGCTCGTCGCGGGCGTGCCCGCGAGAGGGGGGCGCGAAGATGACTGGGTGTGCGTAGGCACGGGTGGACCTCTCGAGCTCCGCTCTGACCGGGCGGGTCCGGGGACGCGCACGCAGACCGGGTCCACTCCCCGCTCCGGGCCGGCCGCGTCGACAGCCCCCACCGTCCACCGTCCGGACCCCCCACCCGCCGAGCTCGGACTTTGGCGGCTTCTGCGCCGTCATGAGCCGCCAAAGTCCGAGTTCGGCGGTGGGTGGGAGGGGCGGGTGGCGTCGGTCGGGCGTCGACGACGTCCGACGGCTATACCGTCCAGCCGGTACAGTAGTTGACCGTCCGGACGGTGCACAACGTGATGCGCGTCGCTACGCTCGCTGCCCATGACCACGACGCGCGACCGCATCCTCGACGCGCTGCAGGACGCCCTCCTCGAGGAGGGCCCCGGCGGCGCGACGCTCGAGGCGGTGGCCGAGCGCGCCTCGGTGTCCAAGGGCGGGCTGCTCTACCACTTCCGCAACAAGGACGACCTGTTCGCCGGGCTGCTCGACCGCCTCGACGCCGGAGCAGCAGCCGCCGACGCCGCGACCCCCGCCGACCCCGACGCGGCCGTGCGCTACTTCCTCGACGGGTCGCAGACCGCCGACGGACCCGAGGAGCGGACCCTGCTCGCCGCGCTGCGCCTGCTCGGCACGCACCCGCCCGCCCGCGAGCGCATGGCCCGCTACCTCGACGCGTGGGCCGCCGGGCTGCGACGCACGATCCCCGACCCGGTCACGGCGCGGCTCGTGCAGCTCGTCGGCGACGGGCTGTTCCTGCACGCGCTGCTCGGCGGCGGCGACGCACCGCTCGACGCGCGCGTCAAGGACGCGGTCCAGAACCTGCACACCCGCAGCTGAGCGACGGCACGGGGCTCCCGCGGCGCCGCACCTGCCCCGGCACACCAAGCACCAGCACCAGCAGCAGCCCCAGCACCTACCCGCTCGGTGCTGGGGCCGGCAGTACGGCCCGGCCGAGCACGGCGGATCGCGATCGCACGGCCGCCCCCGAGCCGTGGTGTGCAGGGTTGGGGACGTCAGACGTCCCCAACCCTGCACACCGACACCGACGGCGAGTGCAGAGCGGGCCGGACGTCAGACGTCGACCCGGCGAACGACGTGGACTGCGCAGGTCAGGCGTTGGGCGTGGGTCCGGGGGCGCGTGCGGGTGTGGGGGCGATGCGCGACGCCAGCAGCTCGGCCAGGTGCACGCCCGTGACCCCGGCGAGCTGGTCGGCCTGCGTCCGGCACGAGTAGCCGTCGGCCAGGTACACGTCCCCGGGGGCGGCGGCGCGCAGCGCGGGCAGCAGCGCGTTCTCGGCGACCGCGACCGACACGTCGTAGTGCCCCTTCTCCATGCCGAAGTTCCCCGCGAGGCCGCAGCAGCCCGCGAGCGCCGAGAACGTCGCACCGGCGTCGGTGAGCAGACGTCGGTCCGCGGTCCACGTCATGACCGAGTAGTGGTGGCAGTGCGGCTGGACGACGGCCGTGACGTCCGACAGGTCCGGCACCTGCCAGCGGTCCCCGGGGCCGATCGGCGCGGGCGCCGTGAGCAGCTCCGCGAGCGTGCGGGTCGCACGCGAGACGGCCACGGCACGCGGGTCGTCCGGCAGCAGGTCGACGAGGTCGCTGCGCAGCACCGCGGTGCACGACGGCTCGAGCCCGACGATCGGGATGCCGTTGACCGCGAAGGGTCCCAGCACCTCCAGCAGGTGCTGGAGCTGGTGGCGCGCCCCGTCGAGCTGGCCGGTGCTGATCCACGTCAGGCCGCAGCACGCGTCGTGGTCGGGGACGAGAACGTCGTACCCCGCGTCGCGCAGCACCGCGACGGCCGCGTGCGCGACCGACGGTGCGAGCGTGTCGCTGAACGAGTCGGTCCACAGCAGCACGGGTGGGCGCGGGGCCGGGTCGGCGGCAGGCACCGCCCGGCTCGTCGTCCCCGCCGACGACGTGGCCCCGACGTGCGACGACGACGACGTGCCGGCGGGTGTCCTCGACGAGGCGGTGTCCGGGGCCGCGCCGTCCGCGGACGTGACGTCGACCGCACCGTCCGTCGTCACGGCCTGCGCGGGCAGCGCGACCGTCTCCGCGTCGCGGCGTCCCACGACGCGCACGTCACCGGACCGCCGCCCCGTCTGCCGCGCCCATGCGCGGAACGGCACGGGCGCGAAGCGCACCATCTGGCGGCGGGTGTCCATGCCACCGAGCGCGAGCACGGCCTTCGCGATCGGCCGCACCCCGAGCACGGCGTTCGCGAGCGCCGCGAGGCCCGGCACCCCGGTGACGAGCCGCGCCCAGCGCGGCAGCCAGCCGAGCGCGTAGTGGTTCACGGGCCGCAGCCGACGGCGGTACGTCCGGTGCAGCACCTCGGACTTGTACTGCGCCATGTCGATGCCCGCGGGGCAGTCCGACGAGCATGCCTTGCAGCTCAGGCACAGGTCGAGCGACTCGTGCACCTCGCGGCTCGACCACCCGCGCGAGACGAGCGACCCGTTCGCCATCTCCTGCAGCACGCGCGCACGCCCGCGGGTCGAGTCCTTCTCGTCCTTCGTCGCGAGGTACGACGGGCACATGAACCCGCCCGCGGCGGTGTTGTCGGCACGGCACTTGCCCACGCCGACGCACCGGTGCACGGCGGTCGTCATGTCCCCGTCGTCGTGCGCGAAGGAGAAACCGCCGGACCCCGCGAGCAGGGAACGGGCCGCCGGGCGGCGCAGGTCGGCGTCGAGCGGGCGCGGGCGCACGAGCACGCCGGGGTTGAGCAGGTCGCGCGGGTCGAACAGGTCCTTGACGGCGCCGAACAGGGAGATCGTCCGCGGCGAGTACATGACGGGCAGCAGCTCCGAGCGGGCGCGACCGTCGCCGTGCTCACCGGACAGCGAGCCGCCGTGCCGGGCGACGAGCTCGGCCGCGTCCTCCATGAACGCGCGCAGCGGCGCACCCGAACGCTGCATCGGCATGTCGATGCGCAGGTGCACGCACCCGTCACCGAAGTGCCCGTACGCGAGCCCGTCGACGCGGTGGTCGGCCATGAGCGCCTCGAGCTCGCGCAGGTAGGCCCCGAGCCGCTCGGGCGGGACGGCGGAGTCCTCGAACCCCGGCCACGCCTGGTCGCCGGACGGTGTGCGGCCCCCCAGCCCGGCGCCGTCCTCGCGGATGCGCCACATCGCCGCCGCCTCGGGCCCCGGCGGGAAGACGCCGACGGCGTCGGTGCCGGCGTCGGCCGCGAGCGCGCGCGCGGTGGCCATGGCCTCGTCGAGCGTCGCGCCGCCGACCTCGCACATCATCCAGCCGGCACCCGGCGGCAGGTCCGGCACGGCCGACGCGCCCTTGACGCGGCGCACGACGTCCACGAGCCGGGAGTCCATGCCCTCGATCGCGAGGGGGTGGTGGGCCAGGAGCGCGGGGACGGCGTCGGCGGCCGACGGCATGTCGGGGTAGCCGAGGACGACGAGCACGGGCGCCGACGGCACGGGCACGAGGTTCACCGTCGCGCCCAGCAGCGTCACGAGCGTGCCCTCGGTCCCGACGAGCATCTTGGCGAGGTCGGTGCCGTTCTCCGGGGCCAGGTGCTCCAGGGAGTACCCCGACACCTGGCGGCGGAAGCGGCCGAGCTCGGTGCGCACGACGTCGAGGTGCGAGCGCACGAGCGCGTCGAGACCCGGGACGACGTCCAGCGCCCCCGCGCCGGCGCGCGCGGTGAACCGCCGGCCGGTGCCGTCGACGACGTCGAGGTCGACGACGTTGTCCGCGGTGCGCCCGAACGCGACGGCACGGGGCCCGCACGCGTTGTTGCCGATCATGCCGCCGAGCGTCGCGCGCGCCTGTGTCGACGGGTCGGGGCCGAACCGCAGCCCGTGCGGCGCGGCGGCCCGCTGCAGGTGCGCCATGACCACACCCGGCTCGATGCGTGCGGTCCGCGCGTCGGGGTCGATCTCGAGCACGCGGTTCACGTGACGCGAGAAGTCCAGCACGATGCCCGTGCCGACCGCGTTGCCCGCGACGGACGTCCCGCCGCCGCGCGACGTCAGCGGCGTCCCGGTCTCGCGCGCGACGGACAGCGCCGCGAGCACGTCGTCCACGTCCCGCGGGAACACGACGACCTGCGGGACGACGCGGTAGTTCGACGCGTCCGTGGAGTACTCGGCCCGTCGCCGGGAGGAGTCGTCGACGTCTCCCCGGACGACGTCGCGCAGCGCGTGCACGACGTCCCGGACGACGGTCCCGGTTGCGTCGGTCGTCACAGCCACGCTGCGCAGTCTCCCACCCCCCACCTAGGACCCGGTCCGCCCGTCCACCCCCTTGACACGTCCTCGGCCCCGCGACCCACCCCGTCATCCACACCCACGACCCACCCGTCATCCCCCACCCCCGACCCACCCGACACCAGTCACCCACCGAAACCACCACGCCGAACTCGGACTTTGGCGGCTTGTGGCCGCCCAGAAGCCGCCAGGGTCCGAGTTCGGCGCGGGGGACGGGGGTCAGGGGGTCAGGGGGCAGCCTGCGCATGACGGCGGGCGGTGGTCCCGGGGCGGGCAGCCGGTGCCGCAGCCCGCGGCCGGGCGGCCCAGGGCCGACGACGACGCCTGGACGAGGCCGATCCGCGCGGCGTGGTCGAGCACGGTCTCGACGAGCCCGACGTCGACGCCGAGCTCGCGCGCGACCGTCGCCGGCCCGGCCCCACGACCTGACGCCGCGACGACGTCCGCGAGCAGCGTCACCGCGCGCCCTCGCCGGGCACCCCGGGCGCCTGACGCGCGTGCGGCGCGCCGGTCACAGCAGGCTCCCGACCCGGAACACGAGCACGGCGAGCAGCCACGCGACACCGAGCTGCGCCCCGACGCACCCGAGCGTCCATCGCGCGCCGAACAGGCGCCACTGCTCGGCGACGGTCGCCAGGCACGGCGTGTAGGCCAGCACGAACACCATGAACGCGGCGGCCGCCGCAGCCGCGTGCCCACCGGACGTCTCCTCGAACGTCGCCCGCAGGCGGTCGCCGAGCGCGCCCGACGCCGCGGGGTCCTCGGGCTCGTCGACGGCGTACGCCTGCGCGAGGGCGCCGACCACGACCTCCTTGGCGACGAACCCGGTGACGAGCGCGGCCGACACGTGCCAGTCGCCGAAGCCCGCGGGTGCCAGGACCGGCGCGATGCCGTCGGCCACGCGCCCGTACACGGAGTCCGCGACGGGCACGTCCCCGACGGCGTGCCCACCCGCCACCGGCACGGCCAGCGCGACCCACACCACGGTCAGCGTGAGGACGATGACCTTCCCCGCCTTGGTGAGGAAGGACCGCACGCGCGCCCACGTGGACACCGCGAGCGCACGCAGCCGCGGACGCTGGTAGGCGGGCAGTGCCAGGACGAGCGGCTCGCGGCGCAGGTCACGGAACAGCGTCGCGCGCAGCAGCAGACCACCGAGCACGACCAGCGCGATGCTCGCGACGTACATGAGGAAGATCGCGGTGCCGGCCTGCTCGGGGAAGAAGATCGACGCGAGCAGGATGTAGACGGTGAGCCGGGCGGGGCACGACGTCCACGGCACGAGCAGCCCGACCATGAGCCGCTGACGCGCGTGCGGCAGGGTGCGCGTCGCGGCGAGCGCGGGCAGGTTGCAGCCGAACCCGACGACGAACGGCAGCATCGCACGCCCGTCGAGCCCGATGGCGCGCATCGCGCGGTCGGCCACGAACGCGGCACGCGCGAGGTACCCGCAGTCCTCGAGCACCGCGACGGCCACGAACATCAACGCCATGAGCGGTACGAACGCCGCGACCGTCCCGACGCCCGCGAGGACCCCGTCGACGAGCAGCCCCTCGAGCCAGCCCGGTGCGTGCGCGGCGGCGAGCCCGGCGGACAGCGCGTCGGCGAGCGTGCCGTTGACGAACCCGTCGGCCGCATCCATGAGCGGCGCCGCCGCGGCGGTCGCGAGCTGGAACAGCGCCCACATGACGGCGAGCAGCACCGGCACCCCCGCGACGGGGTGCAGCAGCACGCGGTCGATGCGGTCCGACCACGTCGGCCGGCCGACCGGCGCGTTCCCGCCGACGGTGCGCACGACGTCGTCGACCCACGCGAACAGCGCCTCGACACCCTCGGGGCCCTCGGCATCGCCGGGGACCACGACGTCGTCCGGCCCCTCGACGCCATCCGGACCCTCGACCCCGTCGAGACCTCCGACCCCGCAAGGACACTCGACGTGGTCCAGACCCTCGACCTCGTCGGGACGAGGGTCTCCGGCGCCCCCCGCGGCAGGCGGCAGGCGCACGACTCCCGGTTCGCGGCCGTCCAGCACCGCGAGCACCGCGCGCGCCAGGTCGCCCGTTCCCGCACCGGAACGGGGGTGCAGGACGACGACCGGCACACCGAGCCGTCCGGCGAGCGCGGCGGTGTCGACGTCGACCCCTCGCGTGCGTGCGACGTCGGCCATGGTCAGCGCGACCACGACGCGCATCCCGAGGCGGGCGACCTGACCCAGCAGGTACACGGACCGCGACAGGGCCCCGGCCTCGACGAGGACGACCGCCAGGTCGGGCCGCCCCACGGCGGACGCGCCTGCGACGACGTCGGCCGTCACCTGCTCGTCGGGCGTCCGCGCGACGAGGGAGTACGTGCCGGGCAGGTCGACGAGCCGCACCCGCACCCCGCGCCCGCCCCCAGCACCGCCCCCCACCCCGATCCCAGGCCCACCCGCGCCCCCCGCGTCTCCGGTCCCACCCGCGTCACCCGTCCCACCATCCGGAACCCCCGGGCGTCGAACTCGGACCTTGGCGGCTTCTGAGGCGTCAGAAGCCGCCGAAGTCCGAGTTCGGCGGTGAGCGGTGAGGTAGGTGGGGAGGGCTGGTGTGGGGTGGGTGGGGGTGGACGTGGTGGGGACGGGACGCCAGGGGGCGGTGTGGAGCTCGACCGTCGTGCCGGGGGCGTTGACGACACGCTGGCGAGCGCCCGTGAGCACGTTGAAGAGGGTCGACTTGCCGACGTTCGGGTTGCCGACGAGCACGATGAGCGGCTCGTCGAGCGTCATCGTGCCGCCGCCGGGCGCCGGGTGCGCGTCGTGGCAGCTCACGCCGCCTCCCCACACCACACGGGGCCCTGTGTCCCGGTCCTGCCGACCCGTGCCGCACGGCCCTCACCGCACGCCGCCGGACCCCACAGACCTGACCGGACCGACAGCGCCACCAGACCCGACGGGACCGCAGGACCCGACCCAGCCGACCAGCACGTCCGGCCCGCCCAGCGCATCCGGCACGACCCGCACGTCCGGCGCGTCACGACGCCACCCCGGCAGCGGGGGGGTGTGCCGGGGTGGCGTCGTCGACCCGGACCCGCACAGCCGTGCGGGCGTCGACGGCGAAGCGGTCGGCGCCGACGGCGACGACGAGGCCGCCGAACGCCGCGCGGTGCGTGACACGAACCTCACCACCGGGTCGCAGACCGAGCTCGCGCAGCCGCGCGCGGGGCGCGTCGTCGAGGTCGACGCCGACCACACGCGCGCACTCGCCCGGCCGCAGCCTGCTCAGGTCCACGTCGCGAACGTAGACCTGAGGCAAGGCTCACCTCACGGGACCCAGGTCCCGTGCCGGCGGCCGCGACCACGTGCACGCAGGTCACCCGGGTGCTCGGTTGAGCGGCTCGCCGACGAGCAGGACGCGACCACGCGCGCACAGGTCACCCGGCGGCGACGGCCCGACGACGGCGACGAGCGACACGACCGCGGCCGCGCGGGTCGTCCGTCGTTCCCTGCCTTGGCGACCGTGTGCGATCGCGCCACGAGCACGCTCGCGCGGGTCACCCACCAGGTCGGTCGTCGTCACCGGGGCCTCGGCCGCCACGGCGGTGCCCGCTCGGAACCGGACGTCACCGCCAGGCTCTGGGCTCCGGCGTCGCGTCCAGGCTCAGGACTCGAGCGTCGCGTCCAGGGTGATCTCGACGCCCGTGAGCGCCTTGCTCACCGGGCAGCCGGCCTTGGCACCCTCGGCCGCGTCCTGGAAGCCCTTCTCGTCGAGGCCCTCGACCTCGCCGCGGACGGTCAGCCGGATGCCGGTCAGCCGGAAGCCGCCCGCCGGGTCCGGGCCGAGGCTCACGTCGGCGGTGACCTCGAGCGCCACGGGCGTCCCGCCCGCCTCGCCGATCAGCGCGGAGAGCTGCATCGCGTAGCAGGACGAGTGCGCCGCCGCGATCAGCTCCTCGGGGCTCGTGGTGCCACCGGCGTCGTCGGCGGCACGCTTCGGGAACGACACGTCGTACGTGCCGACCTTCGAGCTGCTGAGCTCGACCTGGCCACCACCTTCCTGCAGCGTGCCGTTCCAGGCGGTGCGTGCGGTACGCGTGGGCATGTCCACTCCTCGTGCGTCAGGTATCGGGTCGTGCACGGGTGCGTGACGCGGACGCCGCACACCGGGTCGGGACGGTCGGTCCGGATCGTCCCGTGCGTGTCGACCCTAGGCCGCGCGGCCGGTCAGCGCGCGCGCTCGAGGTGCGCGGCGACGACGTGCGACGGCGCCCCTGCGTCCCGCAGCGCCCACGCCGCACGTGCGTGCAGCGCGCGGCGCTGCCCCTCCTCGAGCCCCGCGTACAGCGCCGTGCGGACCAGGTCGTGGCGGAACACCAGCCGGTCGCCGCGCGCGTGCACGACGCCCGCCGCGAGACCGTGGCGCAGGGTCCGCCAGCACTCCGTGACGGGCTGCCCCGCGAGTGCCGCGAGGTCACCGACGACGAACGACGTCCCGAGCACCGACGCCTTGCCGAGCATGGCGAGCACCTGCGGCCCGAGGTGCTGCACGTGCGCACGACCGAGGGGGTCGAGCTCGTCGAGCCAGCCCGTGCCGACGGTCTCCGCGACCCCGCCGCTGCGTTCGAGCACACCGCACGCCTCCGCGGTGCGCAGCACGTCGACGACGAGCCGGGGGTTGCCCCCCGTGGTCGACAGGACGCCGCGCAGCGCCGGCCCGATCCCCGCGCGCAGCTGGTGCTCGGCGAGCTCGACGGTCGCGGCCGAGCCGAGCGGACGCAGCTCCAGGTAGCGCGCACCCGCGCGCGTCCACGCGGCGACGACGACGTCGAGCTCGTCGCGGTGGGGCACACCGCGCATCGTCATCACGGTCAGGGCCCGCGGCAGCGCTCCCTCACCGGCCAGGCCGGCGAGCAGGTGCAGCGTGCACGGGTCGGCCAGGTGCACGTCCTCGAGCACGAGGACCCAGGGACCCTGCTCGCCGCGGCGGCGCAGCAGGGCTGCGAACAGCTCGTCGGCGCGCGCGAACCGGGCGGGCGCGGCGGCACGCTCGTGCGGCAGCACGTCGAGCAGCGCGGCGAGCTCGGC
>JAFAEH010000373.1 GCA_023424135.1 Actinomycetes bacterium
GCACGACGTCGACCAGCACGGCGCCGTCGTCGAGCGCCGCGTCGTCCGACGTCGTGCCGCGCCCGGGCTCCGCGTCGTCGCCCCACGCGAGTTCGTCTCCCGGTCGCGCCGACGCGACGTCCTGCGCTGCGTCGGCCGCGTCGGACGCATCGACGGGGCCGCCCTGGGCAGCGGCACCGGGCGGGGCGGCGGGCGGCGGCTCGACGTCACCCGCCTCCGTGTCGTCGTCGGCATGGTCGTCGGTGGACGGTCCGTCCTCCGCCTCGTCGCCCGCCCCGCGCTCGACCGGGCGCTCGACCTGGTCGGTGGTGGCGTCGTCCCCGGGCACGTCCGCGCGGACGTCCGAGGACGACGGCAGGTCGATGTCCCCAAGACCGAGCGGGTCGCGCGGGTCGATGACCGGACCGTCGTCGGGCAACGCGCGCGTGCCCGGCCAGTCGTCGTCGGGCGGCGTCGTGCTCATGCCTTGAACAGGTGCCGGCGGATCGACGCGGCGTTGGAGAAGATCCGGATGCCGAGCACGACGATCACGGCCGTCGTCATCTGCGAGCCGACCCCGAGCTGGTCGCCGAGGAACACGATGAGCGCGGCCACGACGACGTTCGACAGGAACGACGTGAGGAACACCCGCTCGTCGAAGATTCCGTCGAGGTAGGCGCGCAGACCGCCGAACAGCGCGTCGAGGGCCGCGACGACGGCGATCGGCAGGTACGGCTGCAGGTTGGCCGGAACCGTCGGCTCGATGACGAGCCCGGCGACCACCCCGAGCACGAGCCCGATGACCGCGATCACCTGCTCTCCTTCCCCTCGTGACGGACCGACCCTCCCACAGGGTCCACGTCGGACCCAAGGACGGCGGTCCGCCCCCGGGTCGCCGCGGCCGCCGCGACGTCCGACGCGGCGCCCTCGTCCGCGGCGTCGAGCGACTCCTGACCCAGCACCTGGGCCGAGCGCAGGTTCGGCTGCCCACGCCCCGGGAGGTCGAGCTGACGCTGCGAGGTCATCCGCACCGAGATGCCGTACTGCGCCAGGGACGCCATGTGCTGACCGGCGGACGTGCGTGCCAGCGCCGTCTGCATGCCCGCCGCGTCGCCGATGGCCTCGACCGTGTAGGGGCTGCTCAGCGCGGTGCTGTCGACCAGCACCGCGGCCCCGGCGCTACGGATCGACGTCGTCGACGTGAGTCGCTCGCCGTTGACGGCCACCGCCTCGGCGCCGGCCGCCCACAGCCCGTTGACGAGCACCTGCAGGTCGATGTCCAGGACCAGCGCGCTGCCGTCGTCCGCGGCAGCGTTCTCGGCCGGGTCGCCGTCGGTGAGCACGACCCGCAGCCCAGGTCCGGTGACGGGCACGAGACCCGCCGCGACGGCGTCGCGCTGGAGCTCGGCGAACAGCTCGGGGTCGTCGGTCGACGCGGCCTCCTGCTGCAGCCGCACGATCTGCGCGGACAGCGCGGCGTTCGCGGTCCGCAGCTCTTCGGCGTGGGACGTCCGCTCCCGGATCTGCGCCTCGAGGAGCTGGCGCGCCTCGATCACGGCCGGCACCGGGCGGCGCAGCGCCATCGCCGAGGTCGTGGCGAACGCACCCAGCACGACCGCGAGCAGCAGCAGCACGACCGTCCCACGGACCGAACGGCCCGGACCCGCCCCCGCGGCACGGCGCGCGGCGGCCTCCTGGTACCCGGGTTCCAGCGGACGGCGGTAGACCTCGTTGATGAGCGTCATCGACTCGTCGGCGGCACGCGTCGGTCCCGGTCGGGCGTGCCTGCTCACGTCGGGCGCACCCGGGCCTCACGCGACTCGCGGTGCAGCACCGACGCCGCCTGCGCCAGGTACAGGGCCCCCGCGAACCAGTAGAGGGCCACGCCCCACAGCGCGCACGCCCAACCGATCACGCCGGCAGCCACCCCGACCGCCGAGTCCCACTCGGAGAGCAGCAGCAGCGGGAAGGCGTACATGATCGCGAACGTCCCGGCCTTGCCCGCCAGGTGCACGCGCAACGGCGGGAACCCCGCACGGGCGAGCACCACCAGCATCCCGGCGAGCACGACGTCACGCGCCAGCAGCACGACGACGAGCCACACCGGCAGGACGTCACGCCAGGCCAGCGCGACGAGGGTCACGAGGATGAAGAGCCGGTCCGCCGCAGGGTCCAGCATCTGCCCCAGGCGCGTGACCTGACCGAGCCGCCGCGCCACGACGCCGTCGAGCCAGTCGCTGGCACCGGAGACCGCCAGCACGACGAGCGCCCACGCGTCGTACCCCGACGCGACGAGCCAGGCGAAGACCGGCACCAGCAGCAGCCGGGCCAGGCTGATCACGTTCGGCACGGTCACCACGCGTGCACTGACCGGTGCTTGCTCCGCCACGACCTCCCCTGTCGCCGTCCTGGTCGCGATCCTACGTCGCACCGGGCGGTGCGGCGGCGCACCCGACGCGCGCCTCACCCGGACGTGCGTCCCGGGGCAGGCCCCGCCGTGCGGTGGCAGGCTCGGGGCATGGACCCCACCGCGACGCCCGACGTGGTCGACCGGCTGCTGCGCACACCCGCGACCTGGGCCGTCGTCGGCCTGTCCACCAACACCGCACGGGCCGCGTACGGCGTCGCGGCCTACCTCCAGCGCCTCGGCCACACGATCGTCCCCGTGCACCCCGGAGCGCACACCGTGCACGGCGCGACAGGCTACGCGCGGCTGTCCGACCTCCCGGTCCCACCCGACGTCGTCGACGTGTTCGTCAACAGCGCCCGCGCCGGTGCCGTGATCGACGAGGCGGTCGAGATCGGTGCGCGCACCGTCTGGCTCCAGCTCGGCGTGCACGACGACGCCGCCGTGGCACGTGCCCGGGCGGCCGGGCTCGAGGTCGTCCAGGACACCTGCCCCGCGATCGAGGGTCGCGCTCGCGGACTCGGCTGACGGCGACGTCGCCTGCCGGGACGCTGTGCGCGACGTCACCGCGCCCCGGGCGTCCGCGGCGGCGCATCCCAGGGTAGGCTCGCCAGGACATCTGGAGTCGTGTCGCATCCCCTTCTCCTGGGACGGCCGGTGGTCACCGGTCCTCCGTCCCGTTCGTGCAACGTGCGTGCACCGCCTGACGCGGTGCGTGGTGTGGTCGGGGTGAGCGACGTCTGGTCCGTCCCGTCGACGGTCCGGCTCTCCCCCGCTGCCACCGGAACGGTCCACCATGAGCACCCCCCTGTCCTCTGCCCTGCCCACGTCCGCCTCGACGACCGACGCGACCGGCACGTTCGCCGACCTCGGCCTCGAGGACGCGATCCGCGACGCCGTGACCCGCCTCGGTTTCACGGCGCCCACCCCCGTACAGGCCCGCACGATCCCCGCGCTGCTCGACGGCCGCGACGTCGTCGGCGTCGCCCAGACCGGCACCGGCAAGACCGCCGCCTTCGGCCTGCCGCTGCTGCAGCGCGTCGACCCCGACCTGGCAGCCGTGCAGGCCGTCGTCCTGACCCCGACGCGCGAGCTCGCGATGCAGGTCGCCGACGCGATCACGTCGTTCGCCGCCGACCTGCCCGGCCTTCAGGTCGTCGCCGTGTACGGCGGTTCGCCGTACCTGCCGCAGCAGCGCGCGCTGCAGCGCGGTGCGCAGGTCGTCGTCGGCACCCCCGGCCGCGTCATCGACCACCTCGACCGCGGCACGCTGCGCATGGGCGACGTGCGCTTCCTCGTCCTGGACGAGGCCGACGAGATGCTCCGCATGGGCTTCGCCGAGGACGTCGACCGCGTGCTGTCGAGCACACCGGCCGGACGACAGGTCGCCCTGTTCTCCGCGACGATGCCCGCACCCATCCGCCGCGTCGCCGAGAAGCACCTGAGCAACCCCGTCGAGGTCTCCGTCACCCGCCAGTCCTCGACCGTCGCGTCCGTCCGCCAGTCCTACGCCGTGGTCCCCCACCGGCACAAGGCCGGCGCGCTCGCCCGCGTCCTGGCCGTGAGCGACGCCGACGCGGCCATCGTCTTCGTGCGCACCCGTGAGGCTGCCGAGGAGGTCGGCAACCTGCTCGTGCAGCGCGGCGTCGCCGCTGCGCACATCTCGGGCGACGTCGCCCAGGCCGACCGTGAGCGCATCGTCGAGCGTCTGCGCAGCGGTGGGCTCGACGTCCTCGTCGCGACCGACGTCGCCGCCCGCGGCCTCGACGTCGAGCGCATCGGCCTCGTCGTCAACCTCGACCTGCCGCGCGAGGCCGAGGCCTACGTGCACCGCATCGGCCGGACCGGCCGTGCCGGGCGCACGGGCGAGGCCCTCACCTTCGTCACCCCCGCCGAGCGCTCGCGCCTGCGCCAGATCGAGCGCACGACCCGCACACCGCTCGTCGAGGCGACCATCCCGACGCCCGCGCAGGTCAGCGCCCACCGCGCGGCGGCCCTGCTGAACCGCACGACCGACCGGCTCGCCGCGGGGCGCCTCGACGTGGTGCGCGACGCCGTGCGCGAGCACCTCGAGGCGCACCCCGAGCTCGACCCGGTCGACCTGCTGACGGCGGTCGCCGCGCTCGCGGTCGGCGACGACGGGCCGCAGCAGACGGTCGACGGCGAGGACCTCGACGACGCGGTGCGCCACGCGCGCGAGACCCGCAGCGACGAGGTCCGAGGTGGGCAGGTCGCCGGCAACCGGCGTCGTCCGGGCACGACGGGCCCGAGCGGACGTCCCCGCTACCGCGTCGCCGTCGGGCACCGCGACGGCCTGCAGCCCGGTGCGCTCGTGGGCGCGCTGACCGGCGAGGGCGGTCTGACCGGCAAGGACGTCGGCCGGATCGACATCTTCGGCAGCTTCGCGCTCGTCGACATCCCGGACGGGCTGAGCGCCGAGGCGATCGACAAGCTGGCCCGCACCCGCGTCGCCGGACGCCCGCTGCACATCCGTCTCGACACGGGCCCGCACGCCGGCCCGTCGACGGGGCCGCGGTCGGCGGCCCGTCGCCCCTCGCGCGGCGAGCGCGTGCACCGCTCGCACGCCTGACGCTCGTCGCGGCTGCAGCCGCAGGCGGTACGCACACGCAAGGGGCGCCACCCACGGGGGTGGCGCCCCTTGCGCGCATCCGAGCAGACCCAGGGGCCGGGTCAGCGCACCGCGGTGTTGCGCGGGTCGCTGCGCGTCTGCCCCCGCAGCAGCACGATGTCCGCCTCGCGCAGGACCTCGTTGACGTCACGCATGCCGCGGACCGAGCCGAGCACACCGATGGCGATCCGCGGCCCGATCTCGCGGCGCAGACGTTCCAGCAGCTCCGTGAGCCGGTCGGGCATCCCCCCGGCGCCGACGTCGTCGACGAGGATCGCGAAGTCGTCCTCCCCGGTGCGCGCGGTCGTGTCGCCCTCCCGCAGCGGTCGGCGCAGCTGGCGCACGACCTCGCGGTGCACGTCGGGTGCGTGGTCGGCGTCGTCACGCTGACCGGCCGCAGGCTCCACGACGCGGATGAGTGCGACCGCGCAGTCGTAGGACGACGAGCGGCGGCAGCGCAGCAGCGCCGCCCCCAGCCGGTCGAGGAACAGCAGGCGGTTGACCAGCCCCGTCTCCGGGTCGTGCAGCGCGTCACGCTGCAGGGCGATCTCGGCCTCCTTGCGCTCCGTCACGTCGACGAGCGTGCCGACCAGGCGCGCCGGGCAGCCCGCGTCGTCCAGCACGGTCACCGCGCGGCACATCATCCACCGGTAGTCACCCGACTGCGTGCGCACCCGGTGCTCGAGCTCGAGCGGCGTACCGCAGCCCGCGAGCTGTGCCGCGATCGCCGCCGACAGCTCGTCCCGGTCGGCCGGGTGCACACGCTCGAGCCACTCCGCGGGCTGGTCGCCGATCACGTCGTCGGCGTAGCCGAGCGTCTGCTTCCAGCGCGGCGAGTAGTAGACCGCACCCGCGGAGACGTCCCAGTCCCACGTGCCGTCGTGCGCCGCCATCGACGCGAGCGCGTACCGCTCCTCGCTCTCGCGCACCGTGTCCGCCAGCGCCCGCTCACGGGCGGCAGCCTGCTCGAGCGCCTTGCGCTGCTCACGCAACGAACCCAGCAGCCGCTCCTGGTCGAGCGCGACCGCCAGCAGCGCGGCCCAGTGGTTGAACCGGTCGCGCGGCTGGGTGGCACGCGTCTCGACCGTGCCGTCGATCGCGAGCAGCCCCCAGTCGCTGCCACCGAACGTCACCGGGACGACGAACGTCAGCTCGTTCGACCCGACCGTCCCGGCACGCGTGAGAGCCGCAGGCGGGAACTGGCTGGCCGTGGTCCGCACGCCGACGAGGCGCGAGAGCGTCCCGCTCGTGTCGTGGACGCCCACGATCTCCATCTCCCGGTCCCCCGGCCCACGGTCGGCACCGACCCACAGCCCGAGGCACGCGTGCCCGCGCACCCCGCGCGGCAGCCAGCCGAGCGCACGAGGGCTGGCCCCGTCACCGCGCAGCAGGTCCATGTCGACCTCGTACTGGTCGACGATCGTGCGCTCGAGCTGGCCGCTGCGCGCGAGCATGGCGCGCGTGCAGCCCTTGGTGACGGCCAGCAGCACATCGGTCACGACCCGGCGCACGGCGCCCGCGTGCTCGGCGCGCGACTCGGGCAGAGCGGCCACCCGCCGGGCCTCAACCGCACGCAGCACCGTGACCATCTGCTCGAGCGCCTCGGGGTGCGGCTGCAGCGCGGCCGTGAGGTCCGACAGCCGGCCGAGTGCGGCGGGCGCCGGCGAGACACCCCGTTCGGCCGCGACGTCCAGCGGCTCCTCGATCGCGCGCCACCACGCCTCACGCGCATCGGGCCCGGAACGCCGGGAGGCCGCCGACCCGGCGGGACCGGCGAACGCCGACTCCGCGAGACGACGCAACGGCTCCGGTCGTGCCGCGTCGCCGGCCGCGGGTGCTCCCCCGGCCGGGGTCGTGACCTCGGTGCAGCCGCACGACTCGCGCACGACCAAGGACGACGGCACACGGTGCTCACCCGGTGCGACGTCGTCGCCGCGCATCCGGGCCAGCAGCAGCGCCACGGCCTGCTCCCCGACACGCCCGAAGTGCGCGTCGACCGTCGACAGGCGCGGGCTGACGCGCGCGCCGGAGTCGGCGTGGTCGAACGCGACGACCGCCTGGTCACGCGGCAGCACCAGCCCGTGCGAGCGCAGCGCACGCTGGAAGCCGACCGCGTTGCGGTCGGTCGCCGCGATCACGGCCGTCGTCGGCGTACCGGCCTGCAGCATCCGCGCCGCGGCGTCCGCGCCACCCTGCTCCTGGTTGTCCGACGCCTCGTACCACCACGAGTCGTCCGACTCGATCCCGTGCTCCGCGAGCGTCGTGCGGTACGCGGCGAAGCGCTCGCGCATGTCGCGCTGGCCGAGGTTGCCCAGGAAGCCGATCGCGGTGTGCCCGTGCCACAGCAGGTGCTCGACCGCCGCCCGGACGCCGCCGACGTTGTCCGGGACCACCACCGGGTCGTCCGGGTGCGCCGGGTCCTCGCTGATCAGGACGACCGGGACGCCCCACTCGCGGACCGCCGCGAGCCGCTCGGGGGTCAGGGACTTGCCGATGACGACGAGCCCGTCGACCGCGCCGAGCGCGACGGGCACGTCCAGGACGGACTCCTCGGGGTACCGCTCGCGGTCCAGCCCGGCGGGGTAGGTCTGGACCGCGACGACCCGGTGCCCGACACCGCGGGCCGCACGTGCCACACCGGCGATCAGGGCCCCGAAGTAGAAGCCACCGACCACCGGCGACAGCACACCGATCGTCCGACGCACCGTGGCGGGTACTCCGCGTCGGACCGTCACCATGTTCCACACCTCGCCCACGCCGCCGGAGTCGAGCTGATGCATTTTGCGCACATCGGGCGCAACACTAGGTGATCGTGGTCACTCCTGCACATGACACAGGCAAAGATGCTGTCTCTCCGACGACCGGAGCACAGCCCGTCCTCGGCGGCCCAGGCGCCCGCCGACCGACGATCACCGACGTCGCCAAGGCCGCGGGGGTGTCCATCGCCGTCGTGTCCTACGCGCTCAACGGCCGACCGGGCGTCTCGGCGGCGACCCGGGAACGCGTGCTGCGCGTCGCCGACGAGTTCGGCTGGCGACCCAGCGCGGCGGCGCGCTCGATGCGCAGCGGGCCGCGCGCCGTCGGCCTCGTCGTCGACCGCGGGCTGACGGGGGCGGTGGGCTACGGCGCCCACGTCCTCGAGTTCGTCGTGGCGCTCCAGGACGTCCTGGCCACACGCGGGCTCGCGCTGGTGCTCCAGGTGGTCGACGACCTGCCCGCGGCCGTCGCCCTGTACGGCGAGTGGTGGGCCGAGCGGCGGTTCGACGTGATGGTCGTCACGGACGTCCGCACCGAGGACCCGCGTCTCGACGCGCTGCGGCGGCTGCGCATCCCCTCCGTCGTCGTCGGCGCCGGAGAGGCCGCCGGGGAGGTCGCGAGCGTGCGGATCGACGACGAGGACGCGGCCGAGCGCGTGGGCCGCTACCTCATCGAGCTCGGCCACCGGCACGTCGGCGCCGTGACGGGACCGGCGTCCCTGCACCGGACGCGCTCGCGGACCACGGGACTCGAGCGCGCGCTCGACGCCGGGGGCGGCACGCTCGCCCACGCGGCGACGGCCGGGTCCCCCGAGGAGGCTGCCGCGGCGTGCCGCCGGCTGCTGACCGGCGACCGTCCGCCGACCGCGGTGGTGTTCGACACCGACCACATGGCCGTCGCGGCGCTGGACGTGGCGCGGCGCACGGGGCTGGCCGTGCCGTGGGACGTCTCGGTGGTGGCGCTGTCCGACTCGCCGCTGTGCCGGCTCGCGACGCCGTCCATCACGGCACTGCCGTCGGTGCAGGCCGAGCTGGGCACCGCGGTCGGGGAGGCTGTGCTGGGGGTCCTGGACTCCCAGCCCGCGCAGGTCCGCCGGATCGAGATCGGTGGGCTCGCCGTGCGCGGGAGCACGGGTCCCCGCTCGCGGTGACGTCGTTCCCGGTGCGGGCCTGTCGCGTGTCGCGACCGGCCCGCACCGACGGGGCAGGCGTGCCGTGGCGCTGGCGCGTCCGTGCGCCGCGCTCCCGCCGAGCCCGCCGCGGATGGACGGATGTCCAACGCGCTGACCTGCAGAGATGCCCGCGCGATGTGCCCTGAGTCACATTACAGTTTGATTACGGCAGATCTCACTAAGCGTTTCACCCGATGTCCGCGCAGGCGCACCGCGTGATGGATTCCGCAGCAGTCGTCGTGGACCTGTCCGCGGCGACTCGTACCCGTCGCCGCCGAGGGCCGGGTACGACCGACCGAACCTGCGGAGGACACCCGTGTCCACACACGGCAATCGAACGGCCCGACGGCGCTGGCGCGCCGTCGCGACCGCTGCGACGGCAACGGCGCTCGTCGCGGTGCCGCTGACCCTCACGAGCACCACGGCCACGGCCGCCGAGGCTCACGTCGACAACCCGTACGCCGGCGCCAAGCAGTACGTGAACCCCTCGTGGGCGGCGACGGTTGAGAGCGCTGCCACACGTGCCGGTGACGCCACGCTCGCGGCGCAGATGCGCACGGTGGCCAAGCAGCCGACCGCGGTCTGGATGGACCGGATCAGCGCCATCGCCGGCAACGTCGACGGCCCCGGCCTCAAGTTCCACCTGGACGAGGCCGTCAAGCAGAAGAGCGGCTCGCAGCCGCTCGTCTTCAACCTGGTCATCTACAACCTGCCCGGCCGTGACTGCTACGCCCTGGCGTCCAACGGCGAGCTCCCCGCGACCGACGCGGGCCTGGCGCGCTACAAGAGCGAGTACATCGACCCGATCGTCGACCTGCTGTCCGACCCCGCCTACGGGAACATCCGGATCGCCGCGACCATCGAGCCCGACTCGCTGCCAAACCTCATCACGAACATCTCGGAGCAGGCCTGCCAGCAGTCCGCCCCGTACTACCGCGAGGGCGTCAAGTACGCGCTCGACGAGCTCAAGACGCTGTCGAACGTCTACACGTACATCGACGCGGCGCACTCGGGCTGGCTCGGCTGGGACTCCAACTCGGGCCCGTCCGCCAAGCTCTTCGCCGAGGTCGCCAAGTCGACCAAGCTCGGCTTCGCGTCGGTCGACGGCTTCGTGACCAACACGGCGAACACCACGCCGCTGGCCGAGCCGTTCCTGACCAACCCGAACCTGCAGATCGGCTCGGCGCAGGTCCGCTCCGCGAAGTTCTACGAGTGGAACCCGGACTTCGGTGAGCACGCGTGGACCGCACAGCTCCACCGCCTGCTCGTCGCCGAGGGCTTCCCCGCCTCGACCGGCATGCTGATCGACACTTCGCGCAACGGCTGGGGCGGTCCCGACCGTCCGACGGCCGTCTCGACGAGCACGAACGTCGACACCTACGTCGACGAGTCGCGCATCGACCGTCGCGTGCACCGCGGCGCATGGTGCAACCCGCTGGGTGCGGGCATCGGCGAGCTGCCCCAGTCCACCCCGGCCGGCGCACCCGCCGACTCGCACCTCGACGCGTACGTCTGGATCAAGCCCCCGGGTGAGTCGGACGGCTCGTCGAAGGAGATCCCGAACGACGAGGGCAAGAGCTTCGACCGCATGTGCGACCCGACCTTCGTGTCGCCCAAGCTGGGCAACCAGCTGACCGGCGCCACGCCGGACGCGCCCGTCTCGGGCAAGTGGTTCGACGCGCAGTTCACGACGCTCGTCAAGAACGCCTACCCGGCCATCGCGGCCGACGGCGGCCCGGTCCCGACCCCGACGCCGACGCCGACCCCCACGGTCAGCCCGACCCCGACCCCGACGCCGACGGTCTCCCCGACGCCGACGCCGACCCCCACGGTCAGCCCGACCCCGACGCCGACGCCGACGCCGACGGTCTCGCCGACCCCGACGCCGACGTCGAACCCGGTCGGTGCGTGTGCCGTGCGGTACACGGCGAACGGCTGGAACACGGGCTTCACGGCGGCCGTGCGGGTGACGAACACCAGCT
>JAFAEH010000072.1 GCA_023424135.1 Actinomycetes bacterium
GAGCACCACCTTCGGCTTCCAGGGCACCGGCACCGGATCCGGCGCCACCGTCACGTGCGCGCCGGCCTGAGCCGCTGACGCAGCCTCACGGCACACCGGGCGGGGGGGGGGGGGGGGGGGCGCCCCCCCCCCCCCCCCCCCCCCCCCCGCCCGGTGTGCCGTGAGGCTGCGTCAGCGGCTCAGGCCGGCGCGCACGTGACGGTGGCGCCGGATCCGGTGCCGGTGCCCTGGAAGCCGAAGGTGGTGCTCTGCCCGGCGCCCAGGTTGCCGTTCCAGGCGGCGTTGGTGACGGTCAGGGGCGCGCTGCCGGAGCCCTGGCCGTTCCACACCTGCGTGGCCGAGGCGCCCGAGGGCAGGTTCACCGTGACGCGCCAGCCCGTCAGGGAGCCGGTGCCGGCGGTGACGGTGACGTCGGCGACGAAGCCGCCGGGCCAGCTGCTGGACAGCCGGTAGCTCGCGGTGCAGGCGCCGCCGGGGTTGCTCGTCGGCGTGGGCGTCGGGCTCGGCGTGGGCTGCGTGGTGGGCGTCGGCTGGACCGTGGGCGTCGGCTGCGTGGTCGGCGTCGGCTGGGTGGTCGGTGTGGGCTGCGTCGTCGGCGTGGGCGACGTCGTGGGCTGCGGCGACGACCCGAGCGCACTGGTCAGGAAGGACGCGATCGTGTCCCACGTCGGGTTCGGTGTGCCCTGCGTGACGGTCTCCTGACCGCCGCTCGTCGTGCGGACCGTCTGCTGGCCGTACCGCGAGCTGCTCATGACGTCGTCACGGCCGTGGCCGGCGCCGGGGACCGAGAAGAACTGCGACCGGGCACCCGCGGACCGCAGCGCCGCGTAGAAGATCTCGCTCTGGCCGTGCGGGACGAGGTTGTCGCTCGTGCCGTGCAGCAGCATCAGCGGCGGGTCGTTCGCGTCGACGTACGTCAGCGGGTTGGCCTCGCGGACCTTGTCGGGGCAGGTCTGGATCGCGCAGCCCATGAGCGAGGACTCGGGTGAGCCTGCGCCGTCGTGGTCGAGGCCGCTGCCGCCGGGGCGCTGGGAGTTCATGCGCAGGAAGTCGGTGGGGCCGAAGAACGCGACGCCGGCCTGCACGGAGCTCGACACGCCCGTCGCGCCGACCGTGCCCTCGAGCGACGCGACGCCGCCGGTGAGGGTCGCCATGTTCGCGATCCAGCCGCCGGACGAGTCGCCCATGACGGCGAACTTGTTCGGGTCGAGCCGGTACTGGGACGCGTTCGAGCGCAGGTAGCGGATCGCGGACTTCACGTCGTGGACCTGGGCGGGGAACTTCGCCTGCGAGCTCGAGCGCACGCTGACGCCGGCCACCGCGAAGCCGCGGGCGTTGAGCTGCGACGCGATCGCGTTCGCGCCCTGCTTGCCGTTGTCGGACATCCAGGCCGAGCCGGTCGACCAGATGACGAGCGGGTGCGGGCCGTTCCCGTCGGGGATGTACAGGTCCAGCAGGTGCCCCTGGCTGCCGGCCGGGCTGGCGGGTGCGTACGCGACGTTGGTGATGGTCTGGGCGGCGTGCGCGGGTGTGGTGGTCGCCAGCACCCCTGCGACGACGAGCGCGCCGGCGCCGATGGCGGCGACCCACGTGCTGCGCGTTCTGGCCATGGTCGTCCCTCTTCCTCGAACGTGGTGGACGGCGACCACTGTCGTCGCGCACGTGAGGGGGCGCCACGCGCCTCATCGTTCTAGTTCGCCCACCGAAAGTTCGTGCGCACAGCGAACGGACGCGTGTCCGGGCGGCGGACGGGGCGCCCTCGCGGCGCGACGCCGGCGGGGTCGGGCGTCCCGCAGGAAGTTCGCAGGACGCAAACGTGGCGTGACGCCGCAGAAATGTCCAAGGGCGACAGTCACATTCCGTCGCGGTCGGCACGCCGCCCCGACGTCCCTTGAGCACCGTCGTGACACCGGAGGACCCATGACCGTCGTGCGCGTCGCCTTCACCCAGGCCACCTGGACCGGCGACAAGGAGTCCATGATCAGGCTCCACGAGGACTGGACGCGCGAGGCCGCCTCGGCCGGCGCGCAGGTCATCGGCTTCCAGGAGCTCTTCTACGGGCCGTACTTCGGCATCACGCAGGACACCGCGTACTACGACTACGCCGAGCCGGTGCCCGGCCCCACGACGCAGCGGTTCAGCGCGCTGGCGGCCGAGCTGGGCATCGTGATCGTCCTGCCGATCTACGAGGAGGACCAGCCGGGCGTCCTGTACAACACCGCGGTCGTCATCGACGCCGACGGCACGGTGCTCGGCACGTACCGCAAGCACCACATCCCGCACCTGCCCAAGTTCTGGGAGAAGTTCTACTTCCGCCCCGGCAACCTCGGGTACCCGGTGTTCGACACGGCCGCCGGGAAGATCGGCGTGAACATCTGCTACGACCGGCACTTCCCCGAGGGCTGGCGCGTGCTCGCGCTGAACGGCGCCGAGATCGTGTTCAACCCCAACGCGACCGCACCCGGCATCTCCAACAAGCTCTGGGAGATCGAGCAGCCCGCCGCCGCCGTCGCCAACGGGTACTTCGTCGTCGCCAACAACCGCGTGGGCCTGGAGGACAACGAGTACGGCGAGGAGGCCGTCAGCTTCTACGGCTCGTCGTACGCCGTCGGACCCGACGGCAACTACGTGGGCGAGGTCGGCTCGAGCAGCGAGAACCAGCTCCTGGTCCGCGACCTCGACCTCGACCAGATCCGCGAGGTGCGCGAGCGCTGGCAGTTCTTCCGCGACCGCCGCCCCGACGCGTACGGCCCGATCGTCGCGCCCTGACGCGCCCCGCCCGCCCGCACGTCGTACGGAAGGACACGCATGGCCACCACCCTCATCCGCGGCGGCACGGTCGTCTCGGCGACCGGCCGCACCGCGGCCGACGTCCTGGTCGACGGAGCGACGATCGCGGCCGTCCTGGCGCCGGGCTCGACGCTGCTCGGCCACGACCTGGCGGCGTCGGTCGACCGGGTCGTCGACGCGACCGGCAAGTACGTCGTGCCCGGTGGCGTCGACGCGCACACCCACATGGAGCTGCCGTTCGGCGGCACCGCCGCCTCGGACACGTTCGAGACGGGCACGCGCGCCGCGGCGTGGGGCGGCACGACCACGATCATCGACTTCGCGGTGCAGAAGGCCGGTGAGCGCGTCGAGGACGGGCTCGCCGCCTGGCACGAGAAGGCCGCGGGCAGGTGCGCGGTCGACTACGCGTTCCACCAGATCATCGGCGGTGTCGACGACGACTCCCTCAAGGCCATGGAGACGCTCGTCGACGAGGGGATCACGAGCTACAAGCTGTTCATGGCCTACCCGGGGGTGTTCTACGCCGACGACGCGCAGATCCTGCGCGCCATGCAGAAGGCCGCCGACCTCGGGCTGCTGACGATGATGCACGCCGAGAACGGGCCCGCGATCGACGTCCTCGCCGCCCAGCTCGTCGAGCAGGGCAAGACCGACCCGTACTTCCACGGTGTCGCCCGCGCCTGGCAGCTCGAGGAGGAGGCGACGCACCGCGCGATCATGCTGGCCGACGTCACCAACGCGCCGCTGTACGTCGTGCACGTCTCGGCCAAGCAGGCGGTCGCGCAGCTCGCGTGGGCACGGGACCAGGGCAGGAACGTGTTCGGCGAGACCTGCCCGCAGTACCTGTACCTCTCGCTCGAGGAGCAGCTCGGCGCCCCCGGCTTCGAGGGTGCGAAGTGGGTGTGCTCGACGCCGCTGCGCTCACGCGCCGAGGGGCACCAGGAGCACATGTGGCGCTCGCTGCGCACCAACGACATCCAGATGGTCTCGACCGACCACTGCCCGTTCTGCATGAAGGGCCAGAAGGAGCTCGGCCTCGGTGACTTCCGGGCCATCCCCAACGGCATCGGGTCCGTCGAGCACCGCATGGACCTCATGTACCAGGGCGTCGTCACGGGCGAGATCACGCTCGAGCGCTGGGTCGAGCTGACGTCGACCACCCCGGCGCGCATGTTCGGGCTGCACGGCCGCAAGGGCGTGGTCGCCCCCGGTGCCGACGCCGACGTCGTCGTGTACGACCCCGCGGGACACACATCCATCGGGGTCGGCGGGACCCACCACATGAACATGGACCACTCCGCGTGGGAGGGCTTCGAGATCGACGGGCACGTCGACGTCGTGCTGTCCCGCGGCGAGGTCCTCGTCGACGACGACGGGTACCACGGCCGTCCCGGCCACGGCCGGTACCTCAAGCGCGACCTGTCCCAGTACCTGGTCTGAGGAGATCGACATGGACTTCGGCGTCGTCCTGCAGACCAACCCGCCCGCGTCGCGCACGGTCGACCTGGCCCGCCAGGCCGAGAACCACGGGTTCGACTACGTCTGGACGTTCGACTCGCACCTGCTGTGGCAGGAGCCGTTCGTCATCTACTCGGCGATCCTCGCCGCGACCCGCAAGGTCGTGGTCGGGCCGATGGTGACCAACCCCGCGACACGCGACTGGACGGTGCTCGCGTCGCTGTTCGCGACGCTCAACGAGATGTACGGCAACCGCACGGTCTGCGGCATCGGCCGCGGGGACTCCGCGGTGCGCACGCTCAACGGCCGCCCGTCGAACCTCGCGACGCTGCGCGAGTCGATCCACGTCATCCGCGAGCTCGCCAACTCCCGGTCCGCCGACCTGGGGGAGCGCACCGTGCGCTTCCCGTGGTCGAAGGGGTCCGCGCTCGACGTGTGGGTCGCCGCCTACGGGCCGCTCGCGCTGAAGCTCACCGGAGAGGTCGGCGACGGGTTCATCCTGCAGCTCGCCGACCCGGACATCACCGCGTGGATGGTCAAGGCCGTGCGCGACTCGGCCGAGGCCGCCGGACGCGACCCGGACGACGTGACGATCTGCGTCGCGGCACCCGCCTACGTCGGTGACGGCGCGTCGCCGTCCGAGCGGGCGCACATGCGCGAGCAGTGCCGCTGGTTCGGCGGCATGGTCGGCAACCACGTCGCCGACATCGTGCGCAGGTACGGCACCGACTCCGCGATCCCCACGGCACTGACGGACTACATCCGCGACCGCGAGGGCTACGACTACAACGAGCACGGGCGCGCCGGGAACTCGCACACCACGTTCGTCCCGGACGAGATCGTCGAGCGGTTCTGCCTGCTGGGCTCCCCGCACGAGCACGTCGAACGGCTGCGCGAGCTCGAGGCGCTCGGCTGCGACCAGTTCGCCGTCTACCTCCAGCACGACAACAAGGAGGAGACGATGCGGCTGTACGGCGAGCGGATCATCCCCGCGATGGCCGAGCCCGTCGTCGCGACGAGCGCGACGGGTCCGACGTCCGCCGAGCCCGCCGGCACCCCCACCGCGCTCGAGGCCGCACCCGCACCCGTCACCGCATGAGCACCGCTACCGCGTACGCCGCCCCCGCGACCGCACCGCCGCGCCCGGCCGCACCGCGGGGACCACGCGGGACCCGGCTGCTGCGCTCGCGCCCGCTCGTCGCGGTGCTCTCGGTGCTCGTCGTCGCGACGGTGTGGGAGGCGTACAAGCTCCTGGGACCCGAGCAGGGATGGGCGGTCGGCGACACGCGGATGCTGCCGCGCACCACCGACCTGGCCATGCCGCACACGTGGCAGATGGTCGCGCGCCTGCTCGAGCCGGTGTCCGGTGCGACGGGCGCCGACCCGCTGTGGCTCGCGGTCCTGCGCGCCGGGGCCCTCTCGTTCGGCATCGCCCTGGTCGGCTGGACGATCGGTGTGCTCGTCGGGGGCGCGCTCGCGGTCGCCATGCAGCGGCTGCGGGTCGTCGAGTCGGCCGTGCTGCCGCTCGTCGTGCTCTCCCAGACCGTGCCGCTCATCGCGCTCGCGCCGCTCGTGCGCTCCTGGGGGTCGCGCCTCGCGGTCGGCGGCGTCGAGTGGCAGCCGTGGATGTCGGTCGCCGTGATCGCGTCCTACCTCGCCTTCTTCCCGGTCGCCGTCGGCATGCTGCGCGGGCTGCAGTCGCCCGACGCGATCCACGTCGAGCTCATGCACGCGTACGGCGCCGGCTGGGGGACGACCCTCGTGCGGCTGCGGCTGCCCGCGGCGGTGCCGCACCTGCTGCCCGCGCTGCGCCTGGCCGCCGCGAACGCGGTCATCGGCACGGTCGTCGCCGAGGTCGCCACGGGTCTGCCCGGTGGGCTCGGCCGGATGATCCTCGAGTTCGCCAACTTCGCCGCGAGCGACCCGCCCAAGCCGTGGGCGCCGATCTTCGGCGCCGTGCTGCTGGGCCTGGTCGCCGCGGGCCTCGTGGCCCTGCTGGGCCGCGGACTACGCCGGTTCCGACGAGTGGAGGTGGGACCGTGAGCGCCGTCGCGGTCGAGGTCGCGCAGGTCACGCGCGTGTTCGGTGGAGCCGGGCGGCAGGTCGTCGCGCTGCAGGACGTCGACCTGCGTGTCGCCGCCGGCGAGTTCGTCTCCCTCATCGGCCCGTCGGGGTGCGGCAAGTCGACGCTGCTGCGGCTCGTCGCCGACCTCGACGCACCCACCTCGGGGACCGTGCAGGTGTTCGGTCGCAGCGCCCGTGAGGCGCGCCTGGCACGCGACTACGGCATCGCGTTCCAGCAGGCCGGGCTGCTGCCCTGGCGGACCGTGCGTGCCAACGTCGAGCTGCCGCTCGCGCTGGCCGGCACCGGGCGTGCCGGCCGCCGTGAGCGTGCCGACGAGCTGCTCGCGCTCGTCGGCCTCACCGACTTCGCCGACCACCACCCCGACCAGCTCTCGGGCGGCATGCAGCAGCGCGTCGCGATCGCCCGCGCGCTGGCGGACTCGCCGTCGCTGCTGCTCATGGACGAGCCCTTCGGTGCGCTCGACGAGATGACGCGCGAGCACCTGCAGGCCCAGCTCCTGCGGATCTGCGCCGAGACGCGCGCGGCCGTCGTGTTCGTCACGCACTCGATCCCCGAGGCCGTGTTCCTGTCCGACCGGGTCGTTGTCATGTCGCCACGCCCCGGGCGCATCCGGCAGGTCGTCGACGTCACGCTCGACCGCTCGGGCGCCGCGACGCCCGCGCACGGCCCGCACGACGACGCCGGTGACGACCTGCGCAACGACGCCGCGTTCGTCGCCGCCGTCGCGGCGGTGCGCGACGCGCTGCACGGCGGTGTGTCCGACGGCGGAGCAGCCGACGGTGCGGTGCCGGCCGGTGCCGTGGCCACCCGCGGGCACGGCCGCGGGGTGGACGTGCGATGACGGGCGCACGTGCGACGGGCCCGGTGCGGCCACGGTCCGCGCAGGCCGGTGCCGCGGTGGCCGGCCTCGCCCGGCAGGTGCTGCCCCCGCTCGCGCTGCTCGTCGCGCTCCTCGCCGTGTGGCACGCGGTCGTCGTGCTCGGGGACGTGCCCGCGTTCGTGCTGCCCGGCCCGGCGGCGATCGTCGACGAGCTGACGACGTACCTGCGCCCCATCACGTCCGCCGCGCTCGTCACGGGCCGCAACGCCGCCACCGGGCTGGTCGTCGGCGCCGTGCTCGGGATCGCGTCCGCGGTCGTCGCGGCCCTCGTGCGCGTCGTCGACGTGCTCGCCGAGCCCGTCGTCGCCGCGCTGGCCGTCGTCCCGATCGTCGCGCTCGCACCCGTGCTGTACGCCATGTACGGCGCGTCGTCCGAGCAGGCCCGCGTCGTCGTCGCCGCGCTCGCGGTGTTCGTCCCCGTCTACGTCACGACCCTGCGGGGGCTGCGCCAGGTCCGCCCCGTGCACCGCGACCTCATGCGCGCGCTCGCGGCGTCGCCCGTGCAGGTCGCGCGGACCGTGACGATCCCCACCGCGCTGCCGTTCGTCTTCACCGGCCTGCGCCTCGCGTCCTCGCTGGCCGTGATCTCCGCGATCGTCGCCGAGTACTTCGGCGGTCCGCGCTCGGGGATCGGCTCGTTCATCACGACGGCCGCAGCGGGCTCCAACTACGCGCGCGCCTGGGCCTACGTGCTCGGCGGCATCGCCGTGGGCCTGCTGTTCTACACGGTCACGGCGGCCGCCGAGCACGTCGCCACCCGCCGGGCGGGCCCGTGACCCGCCCCCGCACGTCCTCCTGCCGACGCCGCCAGGACGGTCGACCGCACGCACACCGCACGCACGACGAGGGGAGATGACATGAGGACCACGACGCGTTGGGGGGCGGCCGTCGCGGCCGCAGCGGCAGCCGGACTGCTGCTGACGGCCTGCTCGACCACGGACGGGGCGCAGGCGTCCGGGGACGAGACCGGTGACGGCGACCTCGTCCCGGTCACGCTGCAGCTGCAGTGGCTGACCCAGGCGCAGTTCGCCGGGTACTACGCCGCCGTCGACCAGGGCTACTACGCCGACGAGGGGCTGGAGGTCGAGATCCTCCCGTCGGGTGGTGACGTCGTCCCGCAGGACGCGCTCGCGGCCGGCGAGGTCGACTACGCGATCGCCTGGGTGCCCAAGGTGCTCGGCTCGATCGAGCAGGGTGCGCAGATCACGAACGTCGCGCAGATCTTCGAGCGGTCCGCGACGCTGCAGGTCGCGTTCGCGGACTCCGGGATCTCGTCCGTCGCGGACCTGGAGGGCAGGACGATCGGGTCGTGGGGGTACGGCAACGAGTGGGAGCTGTTCGCCGGCCTCAACAAGGCGGGCGTCGAGGACTTCGAGCTCGTCACGCAGGCGTTCGACATGCTCGGGCTGCTCGGCGGGGACATCGACGCCGCGCAGGCGATGACGTACAACGAGTACGCACAGCTCCTCGAGACGGTCGACCCCGACACCGGTGAGCTGTACACGCCCGAGGACTTCACGGTCATCGACTGGAACGACGAGGGCGTCGCGATGCTGCAGGACGCGATCTGGGCGGACGCCACGCGCCTCGCCGACGACGAGGACTACCGGGAGACGACCGTCAGGTTCCTCAAGGCGTCCATCAAGGGCTGGGTCTACGCACGCGACAACCCGCAGGAGGCGGCCGACATCGTGACCGCCGCCGGCTCGACCCTCGGCACCTCGCACCAGCTGTGGATGACCAACGAGGTCAACAAGCTCATCTGGCCGTCGACCGCGAACATCGGGCACATCGACCCGACCGCGTGGGAGCGCACCGTGGCCCTCGCGCTCGAGACGCACAACGAGACCGGTGCCACGATCATCACGGCAGAACCGCCGGAGACCGCCTACACCAACGAGTACGTCGAGCAGGCGCTCGCCGAGCTCGCGGACGAGGGGGTGGACACGACCGGCGCCGGCTTCGAGCCGGTCGAGGTCGAGCTGGCCGAGGGCGGCAACTGACCGAGCGCCCGGGGCGGGGTGCGTGCACCTCGCCCCGGGCGTCCCCGGGGCGTCGGACCACGCGCCCCGACGCGCACCGCAGGGAGGCAGGACATGGCAGCACCCACGCAGGCCGAGGACGCAGCGCTCTCGGACGCCGGGACGGACGGGCTCGCGCTCGACGCGCAGGCCGTCGCGCTCGACCGCGCCCACGTGTTCCACTCGTGGTCCGCGCAGGCCCACGTCGCGCCGTTCGTCGTCGCCGGCGGCGCAGGCTCGACCGTCTGGGACCACGCGGGGCACACGTGGCTCGACTTCTCCTCCCAGCTCGTCAACACGAACATCGGGCACCAGCACCCGCGCGTGGTCGCCGCGATCCGCGAGCAGGCCGACGCGCTCACGACCGTGGCCCCCGCGACCGCGAACCTGACCCGGGGCCGCGCCGCCGAGGCGGTCCTGGCCCACGCACCCGCACGGTTCACCAAGGTCTTCTTCACCAACGCCGGCGCCGACGCCAACGAGAACGCGATCCGCATGGCCCGCCTGCACACGGGACGCGACAAGGTCGTCTCGCACTACCGCTCGTACCACGGCAACACCGGCGCGGCGGTCGTCGCGACGGGGGACTGGCGGCGCGTGCCCAACGAGTACGCGCGCGGCCACGTGCACGCCTTCGGCCCCTACCTGTACCGCACGGAGTTCTGGGCGACGACGCCCGAGCAGGAGGCCGAGCGCGCGCTGGTCCACCTCGAGCGCGTCGTGCAGTGCGAGGGCCCGGGCTCGGTCGCGGCGATCCTGCTCGAGACCGTGCCGGGCACCGCGGGCGTCCTCGTCCCGCCGCCCGGGTACCTCGCGGGCGTCCGCGAGATCGCCGACCGGTACGGCATCGTCCTGATCCTCGACGAGGTCATGGCCGGGTTCGGGCGCACCGGGTCCTGGTTCGCGTTCGACCAGCACGACGTCGTCCCCGACCTGGTGACCTTCGCCAAGGGCGTCAACTCGGGGTACGTGCCGGCCGGTGGGGTGCTGATCGGCGACGACATCGCGGCGACCTTCGCCGAGCGCGTCTTCCCCGGCGGCCTGACGTACTCCGGGCACCCGCTGGCCATGGCGGCGATCGTCGGCGCGGTCGGCGCGATGCAGGACGAGGGCATCGTCGAGAACGCCGCCGCCGTCGGCCGCGACGTCCTCGGCCCCGGCCTGGCCGACCTCGCCGACCGGCAGCCGCTCGTCGGCGAGGTCCGCGGCACGGGGGTCTTCTGGGCCGTCGAGCTCGTGTCCGACCGCGACGCCCGCACCCCCGTGCCGGCGGCCCTCGTGGGCGCGCTGAAGGCCGAGTGCCTCGCGCGCGGGCTGCTGCCGTTCGTCGCCGAGAACCGCGTGCACGTCGTCCCGCCGTGCGTCGTCACGCCCGACGAGGCGCGCGAGGGCCTGGCCCTGCTCGACGCCGCGCTCACCGCCGTCACCCCCTGAGCACCCCCAGCCACGTACCGTTCGGGGCGGTCCTTGCCCCGACCGACGTCAGGAGCCCTGCATGTCCACCCTCACCG
>JAFAEH010000138.1 GCA_023424135.1 Actinomycetes bacterium
CGGGGGCGGGGCGCCCGCGCGGCCGCCCCCCCCGACCGCAGGTCCCATCACTGTGCCCGTTGAGAGCCGGGTCATCGGCAACGAGGTCGTCCTGCGCGGCGACGTCGGCTACGACGACCCCGTGGACCTGTCGATCGAGACGGGCGACCTCGGTGGCCCGGCGGTCGTGACGGGCCAGGTCAAGGAGGTCGGGGCGACGGTCGACGCCGCGTCGGTCGTGCTGGAGGTCGTCGGACGGCCCGTCATCGCCCTGCCGGGCGACCTGCCGACCTACCGCACGCTGCGCGCCGGTGTGTCCGGGCCCGACGTGCAGCAGCTCAAGGCGGCGCTGCACGCCGTCGGCATCGACGCCGGCGACCCGGCGAACCCGACCTACGACTCGACGACCGCCGCGGCCGTGCGGGCGCTCTACCAGAAGGTCGGGTACGAGCCGCCGAGCGCCGGTGAGGAGTCCCAGGCCTCCCTCGAGGCGGCCCAGGAGGGTGTGACGCAGGCCGAGGCGGGCGTGCGCAGCGCGCAGGCGGCGCTGAACGCGGCGTCCCAGGCGTCGGGCGGCACCCCGGTCGCCGACCTGGACGGGGCCGTGCGTGTCGCCGAGGCGCAGCTCGCGTTCCTGACCGAGCAGTGCGCCAAGCCCGCCGACGAGCGCGACCCGTCGATCATGAGCTGCGGGTCGCCGGCGTTCGTGCAGGCGGACGCCGACGTCAACACGGCCCGGGCCGCGCGTGCCGCGGCCGACGTCGCACCGGACACCTCGGCGGAGCGGGAGGGCGTGCGTGCCGCGCAGGACCAGCTCACCGCCGCCAAGAGGTCGCTCGGCGAGGCGCAGACCGCGGCCGTCACCCCGCTGCCCGCCACCGAGATCGTCTACCTGCCGTCGCTGCCGCGGCGCGTCGACGCCGTCGCGGTCACCCGCGGCGGCCTCGTCAAGGACGCGTTCATGAGCGTCTCCGGCGCGACCGTGCAGATCTCGGCGTCGGCGTCCCGCGCGGACGCCGAGCTGCTCGCACCGGGCACGACCGGCACCATCTCGGTCGACGGCACGGACGTCACCGTCACCGTCGCCGAGGTCACCGACGCGAAGAAGTCCGAGTCGGGCGAGTCGGGTGCGACGAGCGGCGACCGGCGCACCGTGCTGTTCACGGTCGGTGAGCTGACGCCCGAGCAGCTCGCGGCGCTGCAGGGCAGCAACGTGCGCGTGCGCGTGCCCGTCAGCTCCACCGACGGCGAGGTGCTCGCGGTCCCGCTCGCGGCGCTCACCGCGGGCCCGGGCGGCGAGAGCCGCATCGAGCTCGTGGAGGACGGCACGAGCCGACTCGTCGAGGTGACGACCGGCCTGGCGGCCTCCGGATTCGTCGAGATCGCCGACTCGAAGGAGCCGATCGAGGCGGGCGACCTCGTGGTCGTCGGCGTCGAGCAGGAGAAGACGACCGCCACGGGCGACGAGGAGAGCGACGGGGCCGCGGACGAGGGGTCCGACGCCGGGGAGGACGAGTGACGGTCCTCGACCTGCTCGACGAGGAGCAGGACGCGGGCGCCGTCCCCCCGGTCGTCGAGCTGCGCGGCACGGCCCGTGCGTTCCCCGGCGACCCGCCGGTGCACGCGCTGCACCCGGCGGACCTGCAGGTGCACGCGGGTGAGTACCTGTCGGTCGTCGGCCCGTCCGGCTCCGGCAAGTCGACCCTGCTGCACCTGCTCGGCCTGCTGGACCGCCCGTCGGACGGCGAGTACCTGCTCGACGGCATCCCGACCGCGCACGCGAGCGAGCGGGAGCGCGCCGCCCTGCGCGCCGGGCACATCGGGTTCGTGTTCCAGGCGTTCCACCTGCTGCCGCACCGCACGGTCCTGGAGAACGTGCTGCTCGCGACGATCTACAGCGGGGTGCCGCGCGACGAGCGCCGCGACCGCGCCGTCGAGGCGCTCGCCCGGGTCGGCCTGTCCCACCGCATGGACTTCCGGCCGACGGTCCTGTCCGGCGGCGAACGTCAGCGCGCCGCCGTCGCCCGGGCCGTCGTCTCCCACCCGCGCGTGCTGCTCGCCGACGAGCCCACCGGCAACCTGGACTCGGAGAGCACCGACGCGGTCCTCGCGCTGTTCGACGAGCTGCACGCCGACGGCCTGACGCTGCTGGTCATCACCCACGAGGACGAGGTGTCGGCGCGCGCCCAGCGGCGCGTGCGGATCACCGACGGCCACCTGCGGGAGATCACATGACGGCCGTCGCGCAGCGCGTGCGGCGCACCGACCGGTTCGGCGTGAGCGACCTGCTGGCGGAGGCCGCCGCAGGCATCGGTGCACGCCCGGGCCGCCTCGTCCTGACCATCCTCGGCACGGTGCTCGGCATCGCGTCGGTCGTCGTGACGGTCGGCCTCGCGCAGACCGCGGCCGGTCAGATCAACAAGCAGTTCGACGCGGTCGCCGCCACGCAGGCCGTCGCCAAGCCCGCCACGAGCTGGGGCATGGACGGCAACGAGCGCGCGCTGGGCACCCTGCCCTGGGACGCACCGGACCGTGCCGAGCGCCTCAACGGCGTCGAGGCCGCGGCGCTGGTCTCGGAGATCGACCTCGGCGAGCTCGACGTCACCGCGGTCCCGGTGCACGACCCGTCCGCGGCCCGGACCAGCAGCCCGTCGGTCGTGGCGACGAGCGCGCACGCGCTCGAGGCGCTCGACGGGCACGTCGTCCAGGGGCGGTACTTCGACACCGGGCACGACGCGCGCGCGGACCGGGTCGTCGTGCTGGGGGCCGACGCGGCCGAACGTCTCGGTGTCGTGCGCGTCGACCGGCAGCCGTCGATCTTCATCGGCGAGCGCGCCTACCAGGTGATCGGTGTGATCGACGGGGTCGTGCGACGCACGGACCTGCTGTCCTCGGTCATCCTCCCGAACGGGACGGCCCGTGCGGACCTCGGCCTGACCACGCCGCAGGAGCTGCACCTGCACCTCGCGGTCGCGGCGGGCCCGGTCGTCGGGTCGCAGCTGCCGGTCGCGCTCGACCCGAACTCCCCCGACGGGATCGACGTGCAGGTGCCGCCCGCGACGTCGTCGGTGCGCCAGAGCGTCCAGGCGGACATCAACACGATCTTCCTGGCGCTCGGCGGGGTCGCGCTGCTCATCGGCGGTGTCGGCATCGCGAACGTCACGCTGCTCTCGGTGCTCGAACGTGTCGGGGAGATCGGCCTGCGCCGGGCGCTGGGCGCCACGCGGCGCCAGATCGCCGCACAGTTCATGGTGGAGTCGATCGTCGTGGGCCTGCTGGGCGGGCTCGTGGGCGCGGCCCTCGGCGTCGCGGTCGTGACGATCGTGTCCGCCGCGCAGGACTGGACGCCGATCCTCGACCTGCGGATGGTCGGTGTCGCGGCGCTCGCCGGCGGTGTCATCGGTCTGCTCGCCGGGCTGTACCCGTCGCTCAAGGCCGCGTCGATCGAGCCGATCTCGGCGCTGCGCGGCGGCGTCTGACGCCGCGCAGGCCGCACGACCTGCGGTCGGGACCGCCCAGTCGGGGGACGGGCGGTCCCGGCCGCGGCCCGCTGCGGCGCGGTCCGGTCGGGGCCTGCCGGTCCGTCAGATGTCGTACTCGACGACCAGCGGCGCGTGGTCGGAGAACCGCGCGTCGTACGTCGGTGCGCGGTCGACGGTCACGGTACGTGCGAGGTCCGCGAGCGCGGGTGTCGCGAGCTGGTAGTCGATGCGCCAGCCTGCGTCGTTGTCGAACGCCTGCCCCCGCCACGACCACCACGTGAACGGCCCGGGCCCCTCGCCCCCGTGCTCACGGCCGAGGTCACGCCACCCGAGGTCGTCGAACCACCGGTCGAGGTAGGCGCGCTCCTGCGGCAGGAACCCGGCCTTCTTGACGTTGCCGCGCCAGTTCTTGATGTCGACCTCGCGGTGCGCGATGTTCACGTCGCCCGCGACAACCACCGCACCCCCACCCGCGGCGAGCGCCTCGAGGCGCGCCGTCACGTGCTCGAGGAACGCGTACTTCTCGTCCATCGACGGCGTCCCCGCCGTCCCGGAGTGCAGGTACGCGGACACGACCGTGAGCGCACGTGCCGCGTGCCCGTCGTCACCGGGCACCTCGAGGTCCGCCTCGACCCACCGCCCGACGTCGCCGGTCACCCCCGTTCCGAGCCCGATGCGCACGGCACTCATCGGCAGCCGCGTCGCGATCGCGACACCCGCCCGGCCCTTGGCGTGCCCCGCCTCGTGCGCGAGGTGCCACTCGCCGGGCGGGAGGTGGTCGGCCAGGATCTCGTCGCTGCCCCGCACCTCCTGCAGCAGCAGGACGTCCGGCTTGCGGACGTCGAGCCACTCCCCCATGCCGCGCCGGAACGCGGCCCTGATCCCGTTGACGTTGACCGTGGCGATCGTGAGCACGCGGTCATCCTGCCCCAGCCCACCGACATCGCGTCATCTCACCGCCTTCGACTCGCCTCGTCACCCACACGGTGACGAGCTCGCGCAGGAGCGCGGAGGTCCGTGCGGGTGGAAGATCGTTCCAGCCGACGAGCAGCACCTCCGCGGCCTCCCCGCGTTCTCGACGACCTGCGTCGTCCCGGCGAGGTCGCGGAGGGTCGCCCGCGCGCGGCCCAGCTCGGCGAGTCCGTCGCGCCGCGGTGTACGAGTCCTCTGGGATCAGGCCTCGCTCTTGCGAGAAGGTCTGGCGCGTCGGTGGTGCCGTGGCGCCAGCGAGCGCGACCGACGCGCAGCGGCGCACCGCGGTGACGTCCGGTGTGCGGGTGGCACGTGCGGCCTCGGCTGCGACGAGGTCACAGACCGTCGGGAGCTACGCGAGCACGGCGCCCTCGACGTCCGGCAAGTCCGCGTTCGGCAAGGACGACCCGATCGGCACCACCGTCACCGGCACCATCATCGACACGCACGTCCGCCAGCAGACGAAGTTCGAGGACGGGTCCCCCTTGACCTGGGAGAACGGCGACCGCGCATGCAGCTCGTCGTCACCGCCCAGACCGACCAGCGCATCCCCGGCGAGCCCGACACGACGGCACCCGCTCCATCTACGTCAAGGGCTCCAAGGCGCCCGGCTCGCGCTCCCTGCACGACGCCGTAGGCTCGGCCGTGCAGGCCGGGGCCGACGGCCTCAAGCCCGGCGGAACCCTCACCGTCCAGCGCGTCGGGACCGAGCCGCCCAGGACCCGCGGGTACAACGACAGCAAGCTGTGGGCCGCCAGCTACACGGCACCCGACCCGGCCGCCGCGTCCGCCGGCTTCCTGGGCACGGCCGCCGCGTCCGCCGGCTTCCTGGGCACGGCCCCCGCGTCCGCCCCTGTGCCGGCCGCACAGCCCGCTCCGGTCGTCCACCCGCAGCCCAGCCTGCGACACCGGCCCTGCCGGCAACGCCCGCGACTGCAGCACCCGGCGGCGCGCCCACGCCCGCGGCACAGGCGAAGTCCCTCGCCGCGCTCGGCCTCGACGCCTCCGTCGTCGCCATGCTCATCGCCTCCTGACCGAGGCACCCCGCGCGCGCAACCGGCGCGCCACCGCCCGTTCGACCCGGGGCGCGGGGACCACGCACCAGCACTGCACCACTGAGGAGCCATCGCGGTGACGCATTACTACGACATCTACCCTCCACGGGCACGCGGACCCTTGACGGCCCACCCAAGGGTCCGCGCGGCAGGTATCACCATGACCCAGACCGCGCCGGCCCCGAGCCCCGCCAAGGCAAACCGTCCCCAGAGCGATTCCGGAGGACGATTGATCGCGAAGGCGATCGTCAACCCGACCCAGACGATGAGCGATGCCGCCGCGATGCCCCTTACCCATCGCTCGGCCGCACCGCCAGCAGCGGGAAGGCGCGGTGCGCGCTTCCTCGACTCAACCATGCCGAGGGTTGCCGCCTCGACGTCCGCTTCAAGAGCTGTGCGCGCGTTGCCGTCTGGCAGTTTCTCGAGGATTCGCAGGTCGCGCTCGATTCTTGCCGCCGTCCGCCCCTCCTCGCTAAAGCGGCTCTTCGCCGATTCGGTGGGGATCAGTCGGTCAGGCCGCCGGCGGCCAGGAGCATGCGTAGGCGGTAGTTCTCGAAGTTGCGGTAGCCGCGGGCCAGGCGCCGGTGGAGTTCGATGATGCCGTT
>JAFAEH010000226.1 GCA_023424135.1 Actinomycetes bacterium
GTTCGGCACGGTCGGGCGCGTGCTGGGCGTCGTCGCGGGCTTCGTGTTCCTCGTCGCCGGGCTCGCGGCGACCGTGCCGTCCTGGGTCGGCGCGTCGGTCGGCTGGCTACCGCTGGCCCCCGCCGCGGACGCCCTCGGCGCGGTGGTCGGTGACACGGGCGCATCGCTCGGCGGTGCGGTCGTGGCGCTCGTGCTGTGGGCCGCCGCGAGCGTCCTGGCGACCGCGGGTGCCGCGGTGCGCGCCCGCCGGGCGGTGGGTGCCCGGACCGTCGTCGCCTACGCCTGACGGCACCGGACCCGGAACGACCTCGCGCCGGCGACCCCGAGGGGGTTGCCGGCGCGAGGCCTGTGCGGGCGGCACCTCTCAGCGACGGCGGACCGCCAGCACACGCTGCAGGACGACGAAGGCGAGGAGCACGACGCCGATGAAGACCCGCGTCCACCACGAGTCCAGGCCCTCGCGGGCGATGAGCACCTGGATGAGGCCGTAGACCAGCACACCCGCGCCCGTCCCGAGGACGAACCCGACGCCGCCGGACAGCAGGGTGCCGCCGATGACGACGGCGGCGATCGCGTCGAGCTCCATGCCGATGCCGGTGAGGTTGAACCCGGACTTCGTGTAGAGCGCGAACAGCACGCCCGCGATGCCCGCGCACGTCCCCGAGATGACGTACACCCACACCCGGGTGCGGGCGGGACGCAGGCCCATGAGGTTCACCGCGGCCCCGCCGTCGCCCGCGCCGAGCCCGTACACGGACCGGCCGAACCGCGTGTAGTGCAGGATCAGGAACGCGATGAGCAGGACCGCCAGCGCGACGAGGATGCTCGCGTTGATGCGCCACATCTCGCGCCCCTCGCCGAACTTGATGCTCCACGCGGCGAGCGAGGAGAACCCGGCGTCGTCGATCTTCAGCGAGTTCACGGACACGACGTTCGCCAGACCGCGCGCCAGGAACATCACGGCGAGCGACGCGATGAACGGTTGGATGTCGAACACCTGCACCATGACGCCGATGAGCAGCCCGCACGCGGTGCCGATGAGGACACCGAGCACGAGCACGACCGGCAGCGGCAGCCCCGCGGTGAACATCTCCGCGATGCACAGCCCGACGAGTGCGACGACCGCACCGACGGACAGGTCGATCCCCCCGGTGAGGATCACGAAGGTCATGCCGACGGCGAGCACCAGCAGGTAGGAGTTGTCGATCAGCAGGTTCGACAGCAGCTTCATGCTGATGAAGTCGACGCGTGACGTCGAGTACCGCTGCTGCCCGACGCCGAGCATGATGAGCAGCGTCAGCACCGTGCCGAACACCGGCAGGAACCGGCGGTCGATGCCGCGCAGCGCGCGCCGGGCCCGGGTGACGACGGTCGGCGCCGGGGCCTGCTCGCGGACGATCTCGTCGGTGGTCATGCCGACACCTCCTGGGCAGGGGTCGTCTCGACGGGGGCGGCGGGCGCGTCGGACCGGTCGGCCCGTCGTCGTCCGCGCAGCATCGCGCGCAGCGTCGGCGACGCGGCCACGCACACGGCGATGAGGACGAGCGCCTTGAACAGCGGCGTCGTCTGCGAGGGGAGCTGGAAGATGATGACGGCCCGCTCGAGCGTGCTCAGCAGCATCGCACCGACCAGCAGCCCGCCGAGGTAGAACCGCCCACCGTCGAGCTTGGTGCCGCCGAGGACGACGACCATGATCGCGTCCATCTCCTTCATCAGGCCGATGTTGTTGGCGTCGGCCGCCATCGTCGGCGCGCCGTACACGAGCCCGGCGAGCGCGGCGAGCGCGCCCGCGATCACGTACACCGTCCAGGTCGTCTGGCGCGAGCGCACTCCGGCGAGCCGCGACGCCTCGCGGTTGATGCCGATCGACTCGAGGAACATGCCGAGGGCGGTGCGTCGCACGAGCAGCACGACGAGCCCGAAGGTGACGACGGCGATGACGACCGGCGTCGGGATCCCGAGCAGGAACCCGGAGCCGATGGACTTGAACGGCGGGCTCGTCACGGTGGTGATCTGGCCCTGCGTGATGAGCATGGCGATGCCACGGCCCGCGACCATGAGGATCATCGTCGCGATGAACGGCTGGATGCCGAGCCCGGCGACCATCGCACCGTTGAACATGCCGCCCAGCGCACCGACGACGAGCCCGAGGGCGACGGCGGTGACGACGGTCCCCGTCGCTGACGGGTTGGCGGCGTTGTCGAGGTACGTCAGCGAGACGGCGAGCGCGATGGCCATCACGGCGCCTACGGACAGGTCGATGCCGCCCGTCGCGATGACGAGGCACATGCCGAGGGCGAGCAGCAGCGGGGTCGCGCTGTTGCGCAGGAGGTCGATGACCTGGCCGAACAGGTGCCCGTCGCGCACGGTGACGTCGAGGAACCCGGGGCTGGCGATGCCGCACGCGAGCAGCAGGAGGACGAGCGCGAGCAGCGGCCAGAACAGCCCGTGGTGGGTGACCTCGCGCCACACCGTGGCGGCGCGCGAGCCGGCCGGCGGCCTCGCGGGGGTCGTGGGGGTCATGCGTGCGCTCCGCTCTCGGCGATCGTCTCGAGGATGGTGGACGTCGTGACCTCGTCGGTGTTGACGAGCTCGTCGACCTTGCGCCGGTCGCGCATGACCACGAGCCGCTGGCTCAGGCGCAGGACCTCCTCGAGCTCGGAGGAGATGAACACGACCGACATGCCGTCCTGCGCGAGCTCGGTGACGAGCTTCTGGATCTCGGCCTTGGCCCCGACGTCGATGCCGCGGGTCGGCTCGTCGAGGATGAGCAGGCGCGGGGCCGTCGCGAGCCAGCGCGCGAGCAGCACCTTCTGCTGGTTGCCGCCGGACAGGTTGCGGATGAGCGCGTTCGGGTTCGGCGGGTTGATCTGCAGCGCGGTGATGTACTTCGCGACGACGTCGTCGAGCTGACGGCGCGGGATGGGCCGCCAGGTGCCGCGGCGGGCCTGCATCGCGAGCGCGATGTTCTCGCGGACCGTGAGGTCCCCGACGATGCCCTCCTTCTTGCGGTCCTCGGTCGAGTACGCGATGCCGTGCCCGAGCGCGGCGAGCGGTGAGCTCAGGCGCGTCAGCGCGCTCTGCACGCGGACCTCGCCGCTGTCGGGGCGGTCGGCGCCGGACAGCAGCCGGGCGAGCTCGGTGCGCCCCGAGCCCAGCAGCCCCGCGACGCCGAGGATCTCCCCCGCGTAGAGGTTGACGTCGAACGGCTGCACCGACCCGTCCTTGCCGACGCCGACGGCCGTGAGGAACGGCGTCTCCCGCTCGGAGTGGATGGTGATGGTCGAGCGCGCCTTCTCCTCGATGCCGGCGAGGGCGTCGCCGGACTTGCCGATCATCGCGGCGATGAGCTCGCGGCGCGGCAGGTCCTCGACGCGGTGCTCGCCGACGAACCGGCCGTTGCGCAGCACGGTGACCCGGTCGGAGATCTCGTAGATCTGGTCGAGGAAGTGCGAGACGAACAGGATCGCGACGCCGTCCTCCTTGAGCCTGCGCACGACGCGGAAGAGCTCGGCGACCTCGGCGTTGTCGAGGCTGGACGTCGGCTCGTCGAGGATGAGCACCTTGGCGTCGACGACGAGCGCGCGGGCGATCGCGCAGAGCTGCTGCACGGCGATCGTGTGCGACGCGAGCATCGAGCGCGGGTCGACGTCGAGGTTGAGGCGGGCCAGGAACTCGGCGGCGCGGCGGCGCGTGGCGCGCCAGTCGATGAAGGGCCCGCGGCGGACCTCGTGGCCGAGCATGACGTTCTCGGCGACGGTGAGGTTCGCGCAGAGGTTGACCTCCTGGTACACCGTCGAGACGCCGGCGGCCTGCGCCTGGCTCGGCCCGTCGAGGCGGACCTCCTGGCCGTCGATCTCGATGCGTCCCGAGTCGATCGAGTACACGCCGGTCAGCGCCTTGATGAGCGTCGACTTGCCGGCGCCGTTCTCCCCCATGAGGGCGTGCACCTCGCCCGGCAGGAGCCGGAACTGCACGTCGTCGAGGGCCTTCACGCCGGGGAAGGCGATGGATATGCCCGTCATCTGCACGACGGGGGCGCCCGTGCCGAGCACGGGTTCTGCTGCGGACATCGGTGTCCTCTCGTCGGGGGTGCGCCCCGGGCGGCGTGTGCCGCCCGGGGCGCTCGCTCACGCGTCAGTACGCGCGGGCGTCCACGTCGGCCTGCGTGATGGTCTGGTCGAAGGCCTTGTCGATGACGATGGTCTCCTTCGGCACGTCCTCGCCGTTGTAGACCTGCTTGATGAGCTCGGCGAGCTGGTCGCCGAAGACCGGGTTGCACTCGACGACGTAGTTGAACTTCTTGTCGACGAGGGCCTGCAGACCGTCGCGGACACCGTCGACGGACACGATCTGGATGTCCTCGCCGGGGACCTTGCCGGCCGCCTCGATGGCCTCGATGGCGCCCAGGCCCATGTCGTCGTTGTGCGTGAAGATCATCGTCATGTCGGGGTACGCCTGCAGGGCGGCCTCGACGGCGGTCTTGCCCTCGGCACGCGTGAAGTTGCCGGACGCCTTGCCGATGATCTGGTCGCCGACGACCTCGCCGAAGCCCTCCTCACGGTCCACCTGCGCACCGGAGCCGAGCGTGCCCTGCAGCTCGAAGATCTTCGCGTCGGGCGCGTTCTCCTTGACCCACTCGCCCGCGGTGACGCCCTCGGACTTGAAGTCCGCGCCGATCCACGTGACGTAGGGGTCGTCGACCGTGGTGTCGACGGTGCGGTCCACGAGGACGACCGGGATGCCGGAGTCCTTGATCTCCTGCAGGACCTCGTCCCACCCGGTCTCGATGACCGGCGAGAACGCGATGACGTCGACGTCCTGCGCGACGAAGTCGCGCAGCGCCTTGATCTGGTTCTCCTGCTTCTGCTGCGCGTCGACGAACGTCAGGTCGAAGCCGGCGTCCGAGGACAGGCTGGCCTTGACGGACTCGGTGTTGGCGGTGCGCCAGCCGGACTCGGCGCCGAGCTGGGAGAAGCCGACGCGGATGTTGCCGTCGCCGTCGTCACCTCCGTCGCCGGACGCGGTGTCGCCACCGCCACAGGCCGCCAGTGCCAGGATCGTGAACGCCGAGACGACACCGGCAAAGCCGGTGCGCGCGCGGTTGATGCCCTTCATGCAACTCCTCCTCGAGCAGCGCGACCGACGTCGTCATCGGTCGTTCCGGGGTGCGTGACGGCACGAGTGTGAACGTTCTCAACGATCGGCGTCAACGTCCGCAGGTTGCGGTTCGGTCACGAGCGTCACCGCAGGCCACGGCGGAAAAACGCGCGGCGTGCCGGATTCATGTGAGCGATCACATCGAAAGGCCCTCCCACCTGCGGGGTCGCACCGTGGCGCGTCCCCAGGTTCCCGCACCGGCACGTCGTCGCCCAACGACCCACGCTCACGGACGGACGACCAGGACCACCCGGACGGGCGACCTCCGCGGCCCGGGCGCTCAGAGGACCGTCCGCGCGGGGTCGCGCGGTGGCGCCGTGCTCTCACGCACCAGCAGCCGCGGCGAGACGGACACCGAGGGCGGCGTCGGCAGGCCGTCCCGCGCGGCGAGCAGCAGCTCGACGCAGCGGTAGCCGAGCTCGTCGAGCTCCTGCGCGACCGTCGTCAACGGCGGGACGAAGTGCGCGGACCCGTCACCGTCGTCGTACCCGACGACCGACACGTCGTGCGGCACGCTCAGCCGCGCGTCGGCGAGCGCGTGCATCATGCCGAGCGCGAGCAGGTCGTTGGCGGCGAAGACCGCGGTCGGCAAGGTCGTGCGGCGCCGACGCACCCGGGCCACGAGTTCCTGCCCGGCGAGGTAGCCGACCTCCGCGCTCCAGTCGTCCGCCCACAGCGTGCGCGGCGCCAGCCCGACGGTCGCCATGGTCTCGCGGAACCCGACGGCCCGGGCGCGCGCGTCGACCCACGGGGCGGGACCCGCCAGGTGCAGCACGTCGCGGTGCCCCAGGTCGAGCAGGTGCCGGGTCGCGACCTTGGCCCCCGCCTCCTGGTCGATCGCGACCGCGAGCGCGTGCTCACCGCTCGTACGCCCGGCGACCACCACGGGCACCTGCACGCGCGCCTCGAGCACGGCCGCCGACGCCTCGTCGTGCGACGCGACCACGACGATCCCGTCGACCCCCTGGTCGAGCAGGTGCTCGATCGCCGCGGCGACCTCGTCCTTGTGCTGCAGGTCGACCGTCGCGAGCGACACGAACAGCCCCTTGGACCGTGCCGCCTGCTCGATGGCGACCAGCGTGCGCGTCGGACCGAACAGGTGCGAGCCCGACGCGACGACGCCGAACACGCCCGTGCGACGGGTCTTGAGCGCCCGCGCCGCGATGTTGCGGCGGTACCCGAGCCGCTGCATCGCGTCGAGCACACGCTCCCGCGTGTCCGTCGCGACGTTCGGGTGGTCGTTGATGACGCGCGAGACGGTCTGGTACGAGACGCCGGCGGCCGAGGCGACGTCCGTGATCGCCGGCGGACGCGGGCGTGCGCTCACCATGTCGTCCCACCGCGGGTGACAGCGCGCACCACGCCCACCTCCACCGGAGTCGTCCCTTCGGGGTCGGCTCCGCCGTGAGCCGTCATGCGCACACTAGACCTGTTCCGGCCACCGCGACCCGGTGGCCCACCCGACGAGACGTGCGGCGCACGGCGTCACCCACGCGTCCGGCCCCGGCCGCGCACCTGCGCCGCGTGCTCCACGGCGACCACGGCGAGCGCGAGCAGACCGGGCACGAGCACCGCGAGCGGTGCGAGCATCCAGACCATCACGACGCACAGGCCGAGCGCGAGCAGCAGCAGCCCCGAGCCCACCAGGTCGTCCCCCGCGCGGCGGCCCGCGTCACGCAGGACGTCGCGCCACGCGTCCCCCGGGCGCCACCCGCCCGCCGCGCGCAGCAGCACCACGAGCAGCACGACGACGACGCACCAGGTCAGGACCCGCACACCCGGCCCGCCGGGCAGGGCACCCGTCCCGGCGACCGCGAGGTTGAACCACAGCAGCACCAGCAGCGCGGTCGACCCGAGCGCGTAGGGCCAGACCCCGCGCAGCGCCGCCACGAACGCGTGCCACAGGTCGACGACGCGGTCGGTGTCCCCGTCCACGTGCCGCCGCACGTGCGCGGCGCCGGCCGCGAGCGCGGGCAGCGTCGTGACGACCGGCAGGCTCAGCACGCTCACGCCGAGCCCGACGAGCAGCGTCTCGGAGAACAGCCCGAACCGGCCGCCGCCGAAGCCGGGGCGGCGCTCGGGCGGTCCCGGGCGACCGTCCGGGACGTCGTCGTCGAGGGGCTGCTGCGTCACCCGCCCAGCCTCGCACGCACGCGCGCCACCTCGCCCACCCGCCGGCTCAGCCCTTGAGGCCCTGCGTCGCGACACCCTCGACGAGGTAGCGCTGGAACACGAAGAAGAACAGCACGACGGGCACGAGCGCGAGCACCGCCATGGCCATCTGCGCCCCGTAGTCGGAGACCGACGTCTGGTCGACGAACATGCGCAGCGCGATCGGCAACGAGTACAGGTCGGGCTTCTTGAGGTACAGCAGCGGACCGAAGAAGTCGTTCCACGACCAGATGAACGCGAAGATCGAGCTCGTCACGAGCGCGGGCTTCATGAGCGGGAGCATGATCGACCCGAAGATCCGCACGTGCCCCGCCCCGTCGATGCGCGCGGCCTCGTCGAGCTCGCGTGGCAGGTTGCGCATGAACTGCACCATGAGGAACACGAAGAACGCCTCGGCGGCGAGGAACTTGCCGATCAGCAGCGGCACGAACGTGTCGACCAGGCCGAGCGTGTTGAAGACGATGTACTGCGGGATGATCACGACGTGGAACGGCAGCAGCAGCGTGCCGATCATGAGGACGAAGAACGCGTTCCGCCCGGGGAAGTCGATACGCGCGAAAGCGTAGGCGCTGACCGAGCAGGACAACGTGATGCCCACGACCGACCCGACCGCGAGGATCAGCGAGTTGGCGAAGAACGTCCAGAACGAGACGCCGCCGATGCCGCCGAGGGCCTTCGCGAAGTTCGCGAGGGACGCGTCGTGCGGCAGCAGGCTGACGTTGCCCACGATGTCGTGCGTCGGCTTGAACGCCGACATCAGCATCCACACCGCCGGGTACAGGATCACGACCGTCAGGAGCACGGTCGCCGCGTGGAACACCAGCGACCGGCCCGTCGAGCGGGTACGCGCGCGCCGGCGCAGCTCGACCGACTGCTCGGCGGTGGGGCGCACCAGCGTGGCGGGTGCGTTCGTCGGCACGCTCGTCGGACTCACTTGCCCTCCCCGGAGTAGTGCACCCACAGCCGCGAGCTGCGGAAGAAGATCGCGGTGATCACACCGACGACCACGACGAGCACCCACGCCATCGCCGACGCGTAGCCCATGCGGAAGTCCTGGAACCCGCGGAAGTAGAGGTACAGCGTGTAGAACAGCGTCGAGCGCGCCGGCCCGCCGGTGCCGTTGGAGATGATGAACGCCGACGCGAAGATCTGGAAGGCGTGGATCGTCTCGAGCAGCAGGTTGAAGAACAGCACGGGCGAGAGCATCGGCAGCGTGATCCGCCAGAACTTGCGCACGGGGCCGGCACCGTCGACGGACGCCGCCTCGTACAGCTCGTGCGGCACCTGCTTGAGCCCGGCGAGGAAGATCACCATCGGCGCACCGAACTGCCAGACGGTGAGCAGGATGAGCATCGGCATGGTCCGCGCGGGGTCGCCGACCCAGCCGCCCGCCTGGATGCCGACCGCCTGCTGCAGCCGGTCGACGATGCCGTTGTCGATGAACATCGCCTTCCAGACGATCGCGATCGACACGCTGGCACCCACGAGCGACGGAAGGTAGAAGGCCGAGCGGTAGAACCCCTGACCGCGGTGCTTGGCGTTGAGCAGCATCGCGACCGCGAGGGCGGACGCGAGCTTGATCGGCGTGCCGAGCACCACGTAGACGGCCGTGACCTTCCACGCCTGGTGGTAGTTCGGGTCGTGCAGCAGCATCCGGAAGTTCTCGAGCCCGATCCACTGCGGCGGCGCGAACAGGTTGTAGTTCGTGAACGCCAGGTACAGCGAGGCGATCATCGGTCCGGCGGTCAGCAGGACGAACCCCAGCAGCCAGGGGGTCAGGAAGGCGTAGCCCGCGCGGACCTCGGAGCGTCGGTACCGGTGCTTGCGCACCGGCGGCGACGACGGGCCTGCGGTCGGGCGTACCTCGGCGGTGAGAGTCACGGTCCACTCGCTCCGGGTGCTCGGTGGGTCAGGAGGCCGGGTCCCCGGCCGTGCGGTGCGCGCACGCCCGCACGGCCGGGGAAGGGGTCACGAGACGGCCATCTCCGCCTCGGCGAACCACTGCTCGGCGAACTGCTCGGGCGTGAGCGTCTTGTAGGACAGCTCCTCGCCGAGCGCCTTCCACTTGGCCTCGATGGTCCCGAAGCCCTTGACGGGGATCGGTGCCGGCACGGTGTCGGTCTGCGCGACCTGCTCCTCGTACGCGATGACCGCGGCGTCGATCGACCCCTCCTCCGCGTCGACCGCGTCGCGCTGCCCGGCGTCCGCGGGAACGCCGCGCGACGTGCCGAAGATCTGCCCGACCTGCGGGTCCGTCAGCAGGAAGTCGACGAGCAGCGCCGCCACCTCCGGGTGCTCGGTGTTCGCGCCGACCGCCAGGTGCATGGACGGGCGGAAGAAGTTCGCGGTGCCGTCGGGGCCGGACGGGATGGGCAGGATCTCGAGGTCGTCCGTGCCCGAGTCGGCGCTGTAGCCGGCCAGGAAGTTGTCCCACGACGCCTCGGACGCGGCCTCGTTGACGGTGAACCCGCCGAGCGGGGCGAGCGACAGCCCGCGCGCGATCGGGTAGACCGCGTCGGCGTCGCGCAGGTCGGCGGTCAGCTCCAACCACTCGACCACGTCGTCCTGGTCGAAGTTGAGCGCACCGTCCTGCGTGAACGGCTCGGTGCCTTCCTGCAGGAGCCACTGCAGGAAGAACCAGAACGTCGCGACGTAGTCGCCCGAGCCGTAGATCTTGTAGCCGTCCTCGGTCTGCACGTCGGCGTCCGAGACCTCCTGGATGAACGCGTTGAGGTCGTCGTACGTGTAGCCGTCGCCGGGGAACTCGACACCGACCTGCGCGAGGACGCCGGGGTTGACGAACATCGCGAGCGTGTTCGTGGACGTCGGGATGGCGACCTGGGCGCCGTCGAGCTCACCGGCGGCGACGATGCTCTCGTCGTACCCGGACAGGTCGATCGACCCGTCCTCGACGTACGGCGCGAGGTCGAGCAGGTGGCTGTTGCCCGCGTACTCGCGCAGGTAGGCCGAGTCGAACTGCATGACGTCCGGCAGGGCACGGCCCGCGGCCTCGGTCGCGCGGGAGGTCCAGTAGTTCGAGAAGTCCTGGAACTGGCCCTGGACCGTGATGTTCGGGTACTGCTCGTTGAACAGGTCGATGGCCTGGTTGTACCGGTCGGCGCGGTCGTCGTTGCCCCACCAGGTGAAGGTGAGGGTGACGGCCTGGTCGGGGTCGAACGTCGCGGTACCTGCGTCCGCAGGGCCGTCGGACCCGTCGCCGCACGCGGCGAGGGTCAGGGCGAGGGCCGCTGCGGCGGCAGCGGTCGAGACGATGGATCGCTTCATCGCGTGAGCCTCCTTGCTCTGGGGTGAAAGCGCATTCCGGACGCTAGGCGCACGTTCCGCCGTGTGTCAACGGTCACAATGAAACGTTACAATCCCGTAGCCGGACGACGCGACCCGTGTGCCGGGACCCGCCTGCGGGCCCTAGCGTGGGCACCGCCGTCCGCGTACCGCCACGCCCGACGACACCCACCGACGCGCGTCCTCGAGGAGAACAAGGTGACCGACCGCCAGCTGCCGACGTGGTCCGGGCTCGCACCGCTGCTGCGACCCAAGCCCGTGCGGCTCGACCCCGTGCAGCGCCGGCTCGAGGACGCGCTGACGATCGGCGACCTGCGTCGCGTCGCGCGCCGTCGCACGCCGCGCTCGGTCTTCGACTACACCGACGGCGCCGCCGAGAGCGAGGTCACGCTGCGACGCGCACGGCGCCTGTTCCGCGACCTCGAGCTGCGCCCGTCGGTCCTGCAGGACGTCTCGCAGATCGACACGACCACGCAGTACCTCGGCCGCCCGTCGGCCCTGCCGTTCGCGTTCGCACCGACCGGGTTCACGCGGATGATGCACCACGAGGGCGAACGGGCCGTCGCCCGCGTCGCGCAGGCCCGGGGCATCCCGTACGCGCTGTCGACCATGGGCACGACGTCCATCGAGGGCGTCGCCGCCGCGGCACCCGACGCGCGCAAGTGGTTCCAGCTGTACGTGTGGCGCGACCGCGCGGCGGGTGAGGACCTCATGGCGCGCGCCAAGGCCGCCGGGTACGAGGCGCTCATGCTCACGGTCGACGTCCCCGTCGCGGGCGCGCGCCTGCGCGACGTGCGCAACGGCTTCTCGATCCCGCCCGCGCTCACCGTGCGGACCGTCCTCGACGCGGCCACCCACCCGGCCTGGTGGATGAACCTGCTGACCACCGAGCCGCTGACGTTCGCGTCGCTGACCTCGTGGGACGGCACCGTCGCCGACCTGCTCGACGCGCTGTTCGACCCGACCATGACGATCGCCGACCTCGAGTGGCTGCGCGCGACGTGGGACGGACCGCTCATCATCAAGGGCGTGCAGACCGTCGAGGACGCGCGACGCATGACCGATGCGGGCGCCGACGCCGTCGTCCTGTCCAACCACGGCGGCCGTCAGCTCGACAAGGCGCCCGTCCCGCTGCGCCTGCTCCCGGACGTGCTCGACGCCGTGGGCGACCGCACCGAGGTGTGGGTCGACACCGGCATCACGCACGGGTCCGACGTCGTCGCGGCGCTCGCGCTGGGCGCCCGCGCCACGCTCGTCGGGCGCGCCTACCTGTACGGGCTCATGGCCGGCGGCGAACGGGGCGTCGACCGCGCGGTGCAGATCCTCGAGCGCGAGGTCCGCCGGACCATGGCGCTGCTGGGCGCGACCGACGTCACGCACCTGTCCCCCGCCCACGTCCGCCTCCCCTGACCACCCACCCCAACCCCATCCCCACCTACGCCCGTCTCCCGCCGAACTCGGACTTTGGCGGCTTCTGACACCCCATAAGCCGCCAAAGTCCAAGTTCGGCGGGTAGTGGGGGTGGGGGGGTGAGGGTGAGGGTGAGGGTGGGGTGGACGGGGAGCGAGGCGGGAAAGAAACGATTCAGACCCTGATCCGGTGACCCCGTCCGGCCCTAGCCTCGGGCCGTCGTCGATGCGGTTCGATCAGCCCTCCGTCCGGGACGGCCTCCGCGACGACGAGCCGGTGCGCGGTGCGCCCGGCACGGACGAAGGGCAGGACCATGCGTCGACGCACCACAGCAGCGCTCGCGGCGGTCGCGGCCGCCGCGGTCGCCGGGCTCGTCACGGCACCGGCCGCCTCGGCCGCGGTCGCGTGCCGGGTCACGTACACCGTCACGAACCAGTGGCCCGGCGGCTTCGGCGCCGACGTACGCGTCGACAACCTCGGCGACCCGGTCAACGGGTGGACCCTGACCTGGGTGTTCACGGGTGGGCAGACGGTCACACAGCTCTGGAACGGCGCCGTCACCCAGTCCGGGACGCAGGTCTCGGTCACCAACGCCGGCTGGAACGGCGCCCTCGCCACGGGCGGGCAGGCCTCGTTCGGCTTCAACGGGGCGTCGGGTGCGACCAACCCCGTGCCGACGTCGTTCGCGCTCAACGGCACGACGTGCACGGGCTCGGTCACCCCCACGTCGTCGCCCACCGCGAGCGCCACGCCGACGACGTCCCCGAGCGCGACGCCCACGCAGCAGCCCACCCCCACCGCGTCGCCCACCCCGACGCCGACACCGACGCAGACCACCGCACCGAACCCCGTCCCGACGACGCCCACGGCCGGTGCCCGCCAGCTCGAGGACCTCGACCGCGGCCTGATCTCCGTGCGGTCCGGCAGCGGCAACCTCGTGCAGTGGCGGCTGCTGGGCTACGAGGACCGCGCCACCGGGTTCCACGTGTACCGCGACGGTACGCGCGTGACGTCCTCGCCCGTCACGGGCTCGACGAACTACCTCGACAACGGCGCGTCCGCGAGCGCGCGGTACACCGTGCGGGCCGTCGTCGGAGGCGCCGAGCAGGCGCCGTCCGCCGCGTCGCGGAACTTCACCAACGGGTACCTCGACGTCCCGGTGCAGCGGCCGTCGTCCAACCACGTGATCAACGACGGCTCGGTCGGTGACCTCGATGGCGACGGCGACCTCGACATCGTGCTCAAGTGGGACCCGACCGACGCGAAGGACAACAGCCAGTCCGGCGTCACCGGCAACGTCTACCTCGACGGCCTCACGCTCGAGGGCCAGCGCCTGTGGCGCATCGACCTGGGCCGCAACATCCGTGCCGGTGCGCACTACACGCAGTTCCAGGTCTACGACTACGACGGCGACGGCAAGGCCGAGGTGGCCGTCAAGACGGCCGACGGGACGCGCTCGGGCACGGGTCAGGTCATCGGCGACGCCAACGCCGACCACCGCAACTCCTCCGGATACGTGCTGTCCGGGCCCGAGTACTTCACGGTGTTCCGCGGTGACACGGGCGCCGTCGCCGCGACCACCGCGTACGTGCCGCCGCGCGGGACCGTGTCGAGCTGGGGCGACAGCTACGGCAACCGCGTCGACCGGTTCCTCGCCGGCACCGCCTACCTCGACGGGCAGCGACCGTCGATCATCATGGCCCGCGGCTACTACACGCGCACCGTGGTCGCGGCGTGGGACTTCCGCGACGGGCAGCTCACGCGCCGCTGGACGTTCGACTCGAACTCGTCGACCCCCGGGAACTCCGCGTACGCCGGGCAGGGCAACCACGCGCTGTCCATCGCGGACGTCGACGGCGACGGGCGTGACGAGGTCGTCTACGGCGCCTCGACGATCGACGACGACGGTCGCGGCCTGTGGGTCAACGGCACGGGCCACGGCGACGCCGGGCACGTCGGCGACCTCGTCCCGTCCCGGCCCGGGCTCGAGTACTTCAAGGTCACCGAGGGCACGAGCCAGCCGAACATGTGGGTCGCCGACGCACGCACCGGGCAGACGCTGTGGCGCTCCGGGACGGGGTCGGACAACGGCCGCGGCGTGGCGGGCGACGTGTACGCCGGCAGCCCGGGTGCCGAGGCGTGGTCGTCGTCCGAGTCCGACCTGCGCAACGCGGCGACGGGCGCGAGCGTCGGCCGCAAGCCGTCGTCGGCCAACTTCCTGGCGTGGTGGGACGGCGACCCGGTGCGCGAGCTGCTCGACCAGACCCGCATCGACAAGTACGGGACCGGCGGCGACACCCGGCTGCTGACCGGTGCGGACGTCCGGTCGAACAACGGCACCAAGGCGACGCCCGTGCTGTCGGGCGACATCCTGGGCGACTGGCGCGAGGAGGTGATCTGGGCGCGGTCCGACGAGTCCGCGCTGCGGATCTACGCGACGCCGCACGCCACGTCGTACCGGGTGCACACGCTGCTGCACGACTCGATGTACCGCGTCGCGCTGGCCTGGCAGAACACCGCCTACAACCAGCCCCCGCACCCGTCGTTCTTCCTGGGTGACCCGTTCACGGCCCCGGCCCAGCCCCGCGTCTACGTCCGCTGACCGGCCCGTCACTCCCGGGGGACGCCGACCGCACCCCACCGGTCCCACATCCCGAGATACCCACCGGTCGAACTCGGACTTTGGCGGCTCATGAGCCGTCAGAAGCCGCCGAAGTCCGAGTTCGTCGGGTGGGTGGGGGCAGGCGAGGGAGGGTCGGGCGAGGGAGGGCGGAGCGGGGGCGTGACCGGGGTGGGTCAGGGGGTCCAGGGGGCCGCGAGGGCGGTGAAGGTGGCGGCCTCGGCGGCGACGCGCGCGCACCAGCGGGCGACGTCGTCGACGACCGGGTGGGCCTCCGGGCCCTCGTCGACCCACGTGACGTGCTCGGGCGCGATCGGGCGGGGGTCGGGTGCCGCGCGGACCGCGTCGAGCACGGCCATGAACGCACCGGTGTCGGCGACGTCGCAGCGCAGCCGCGCCGACGGGTCGAGGCGCGCCTCGAGCAGGTCCTCGAGCAGGTCGGTGCGCGTGGCGTGCACCGTGCGCTCACCCCGCGGCGAGACGACGTCGAGCTCGTCGAGCTCGTAGCGCAGCGTCGCCCGCCCGAGCGACCCGTTCACCACCACCGTCGCGGGCGTCCGCTCGGGTGCGCACAGCGTCAGACCGGCGGCCACGCGGCGGCCCCCGGCGAGCGTCACGACGACGGACGACGTGTCGTCGGCCTCGATCGGGTGCGCGTGCCACAGGTCGGTCTCGACGTCCACGACGTCGTCCGCGCGCGTCGCCCCGGCGGCCTTCAGCGCGGAGGCCACCGCGTGCGCGAGCGGGTTGGTCACGACCCCGTCGACCACGGGCACGCCGTCCAGGACACGCCGCCCCGCCCAGCGCGAGCGCGCGTAGTAGGCCGACGTCCGCACCCACGTCCCGACGGCGCCGACGACGTCGACGTCGCCGAGCTCGCCCGACGCGACGACGCGCGTGAGCTCGTCGAGCGCACCCGAGCCGAACGTCTGGAACCCGACCTGGCAACGGCGCCCCGTCCCGGCCGCGACCGCGACGAGGCGCACGTGCTCGTCGAGCGACGCGGCCGTCGGCTTCTCGAGCAGCACGTCGCTGCCCGCAAGCATCGCGGCGGTGGCGAGCGGCAGGTGCGTGTGGATGGGCGTGACGAGCACGACGACGTCGGGCGGGTCGGCCGCGAGCAGGTCGTCGAGGTCCGCGTACCAGGGCGTGCCGTCCGGGACGAGCGGCCCGTCGCCGTCACCCGCGGCGAGCTCGGAGCCCGCGAGCGGACGCGGGTCGACGACCGCCGCGAGCGTGGCACGGCCCTGCGCCGCGAGGGACCGCACGGTCCGCAGGTGCGAGCGCCCGTGCCCATGCACCCCGACCACCGCGACGCGCGCGGGTCCGCCCACGCTCACGCCCAGGCCCGGGCGGCGAGCGCCGCGGCCTCGTCGGGGTCGAGCGCGCGGTCGACGAGCACGGCCGCCAGACCGGCCTCGAGCGTGCCGCCGTCCGGCACGTCGCAGACGGCGTCCCAGGCCAGGGACGGCCCGGCACCCGGGTACTCCGAGACCCGCACGAACCAGGGGCGGACGTGCGCGGGCGGCTGCACGAGCAGCAGCGTCGTCGTCGCGAGCTCACGGCGCTGCACGAACGCGAGCCACGCCGAGCGCGACCCGTGCACGGCGGCCTCGCCCGCCAGGCCCTCGCCCAGCACCGACGTCGTGTCGGCGAACGGCAGCCGCCAGAACAGCCCGCCGTACCCGGCCTGCGGGCGGCCGTTGGTCGCGGGGCTCTCGATGCGCAGCGCACCGTGCTCGGCGTGCAGCACGCTGCGCCAGCGCAGCAGCCACGCGAGCGCGTCGGGCCAGGGGCGCGCGTCGAGCGTGCGCTCCTCGCGCAGCAGCGGCGCACCGTTCTCGTCGAGCCAGTCGAGGTCCTCGACGAGCGTCGCGCCCTGCGCCCGGCGCGCGCGCGGCACCTGACGGCCGTGGTTGGGCAGCAGCGTCGGGCCCTCGTCGCGCAGGAACGTGCGCCCGCCCCAGTACGACGTGCCGTTGACGACGGGCACGGCGAACGACATGCCGTAGTGGTGACGGTGGTCGACGGGGCTGACGTCGGTGAGCGCCGTACCCGCGGCCGTGTGCACGGGGTGCAGGTACGGGCGCGGCGAGTGCACGGGTGGCACGTCGTCGCCCGCCACGTACCGGGCGAGCGGCAGCGTGCCGAGGTGCGCGGCGCTGGACGTGCCGATCAGCTCGGCGGTGGGCACAGGGCCGGCGGGCGCGTCGGGGCCGGGCGCGTCGTCGGCCGGCACCAGCC
>JAFAEH010000350.1 GCA_023424135.1 Actinomycetes bacterium
GTCGAGCTCAGCCCGTACGACCTGTCCCGCGGGCGCATCGTCTACCGCTACAAGTAACCACCCCATCGACACGCCGTCCGCCCGGTCCACGACCGAGCCTCGGCGGCGGAGGAACGAGCGATGAAGGTCAAGCCCAGCGTCAAGAAGATCTGCGACAAGTGCAAGGTGATCCGCCGGCACGGTCGCGTCCAGGTGATCTGCGAGAACCTGCGCCACAAGCAGCGTCAGGGCTGAGCAGCCACCACCGGTCCGCACGGACCAGCTAGCGCACCGCCGCTCCGTCGCACCCGGCCCCCGGGCCCGTGCGACGGCGAACCCCCAGCTCGGAGGCTGGGGCCCGCAGACACGCGGGAGGACGGTGCGACAGACCTCCGAACGCAGTACAGGAGCCACCAGGCACATGGCACGTCTCATCGGTGTCGACCTGCCCCGCGACAAGCGGGTCGAGGTCGCTCTCACCTACATCTTCGGGGTCGGGCGCACGCGTGCGCACCAGGCCCTCGCCGCCACCGGCATCAGCCCCGACGTCCGGGTCAAGGACCTGGGCGACACCGAGCTCGTCGCGCTGCGCGACTTCCTCGAGGGCAGCTTCAAGCTCGAGGGTGACCTCCGGCGTGAGATCGCCGCCGACATCCGCCGCAAGGTCGAGATCGGCAGCTACGAGGGTCTGCGTCACCGCCGCGGCCTCCCGGTGCGCGGTCAGCGCACCAAGACCAACGCGCGTACCCGCAAGGGCCCCAAGCGCACCGTCGCCGGCAAGAAGAAGGCCGGGCGCAAGTGACGTCGCGGGCCGGTCGCGCCAGCCGCTGACCGCCCGCCCGTCGGCCCACCGACCCGCAGACCCCGAGAGAAGAAGAGATGCCTCCCAAGTCCCGCACCGCCACGCGCAAGCCGCGTCGCAAGGAGAAGAAGAACGTCTCCCACGGCCAGGCGCACATCAAGAGCACGTTCAACAACACCATCGTGTCCATCACCGACCCGTCCGGCGCCGTGATCGCCTGGGCGTCGTCGGGCCAGGTGGGCTTCAAGGGCTCGCGCAAGTCGACCCCGTTCGCGGCACAGCTCGCCGCGGAGGCCGCGGCGCGTCGTGCCCAGGAGCACGGCATGCGCAAGGTCGACGTCTTCGTCAAGGGCCCGGGCTCGGGCCGCGAGACGGCGATCCGCTCGCTGCAGGCCACCGGCCTCGAGGTCGGCTCGATCCAGGACGTCACGCCGCAGGCCCACAACGGCTGCCGTCCGCCGAAGCGCCGCCGCGTCTGACACGCCGACGGCCGGGACGGTGCGCACACCGCACACGTCCCGGCCCTCGCGCGTCCGCCGCACCGCCCGCCGCCGCGGGCGTACGGCGGGGTCGGACGCAGACCCGCACCTTCCGCCCGGACATGCGGACCGAGGCACGTCCAGGCACGTAGTACCTGCGAAAGCGTCATATGGCGGACGCTCGCGGAGAGGAACCCCACCGTGCTGATCGCACAGCGCCCCACCCTGACCGAAGAGGTCATCTCGGAGCACCGCTCGCGGTTCTCGATCGAGCCCCTCGAGCCCGGTTTCGGCTACACCCTCGGCAACTCCCTGCGCCGGACCCTCCTGTCGTCCATCCCGGGCGCCGCCGTCACGTCCATCCGGATCGACGGTGTGCTGCACGAGTTCTCGACGGTGCCGGGCGTCAAGGAGGACGTCACCGAGATCATCCTCAACATCAAGAACCTCGTCGTCTCCTCCGAGAACGACGAGCCGGTCGTGATGTACCTGCGCAAGCAGGGTGCGGGTGAGGTCACGGGGGCGGACATCGTCCCGCCCGCCGGCGTCGAGGTCCACAACACCGACCTGCACCTGGCCACGCTCAACGAGAAGGGCAAGCTCGAGATCGAGCTGACCGTCGAGCGCGGTCGTGGCTACGTGTCGGCGAACCAGAACAAGTCGTTCGACGCGGAGATCGGCCGCATCCCGGTCGACTCGATCTACTCGCCCGTCCTCAAGGTGACCTACAAGGTCGAGGCGACGCGTGTCGAGCAGCGCACCGACTTCGACAAGCTCATCGTCGACGTCGAGACCAAGCCGGCGATCGCGCCCCGTGACGCGCTCGCGTCCGCGGGCAAGACGCTCGTCGAGCTGTTCGGCCTGGCGCGCGAGCTGAACGTCGAGGCCGAGGGCATCGAGATCGGCCCCTCGCCGACCGACGCCGCCCTCGCCGCCGACCTGGCGCTGCCGATCGAGGACCTGCAGCTGACGATCCGGTCCTACAACTGCCTCAAGCGTGAGGGCATCCACTCGGTGGGCGAGCTCGTGGCGCGCTCCGAGGCGGACCTGCTCGACATCCGCAACTTCGGTGCGAAGTCGATCACCGAGGTCAAGGAGAAGCTGGCCGAGCTGGGCCTGACGCTCAAGGACAGCCCGCTGGACTTCGACCCGTCGGCGGCCGGCGCCTACTACGGGGACGACGAGACCGACTTCGTCGAGGACGAGCAGTACTGACGCGCACCGGTCCGGGCCACGCGCCGACGCGCACCGCCCGGGACGTCGCCCTCACCTGAACTCAAGGAGTAGAGACCATGCCCACGCCCACCAAGGGTCCCCGGCTCGGTGGCAGCCCCGCGCACGAGCGGCTGATCCTCGCGAACCTTGCGACGCAGCTGTTCGAGCACAAGCGCATCACGACGACCGAGACGAAGGCCAAGCGCCTGCGTCCGCTCGCCGAGCGTCTGATCACCCTCGCCAAGCGCGGTGACCTGCACTCGCGTCGTCGCGTGCTGACCGTCGTCAAGGACAAGGGCGTCGTGCACGCCCTGTTCACGGAGATCGCGCCCGCCGTCGCCGAGCGTCAGGGTGGCTACACGCGCGTCACGAAGATCGGTCCGCGCAAGGGCGACAACGCCCCCATGGCCGTCATCGAGCTCGTGCTCGAGCCGCTGTCGCCCAAGCAGGCCGTCGTCAAGGAGGCCACGAAGGCCACCGAGAAGGCTGCGCCGAAGAAGGCCGCGACGACGGCCGACGAGCCGGTGGCCGACGCCCCGGTCGAGGACGCGCCCGTCGAGGACGCCCCGGTCGAGGACACGAAGGCCGACGAGAAGGCCTGACGTCCCACGTCGTCGAGGGCCCGGGCACCGCGAGGTGCCCGGGCCCTCGTGCGTCCCGGGCCTCGTGGCGGATCCGGGCCCGTCATCGGCGCCGATGGTCTTCCCGGTAGGGACGGCAGCGACCGACGGCGGGTAGCGTCGAGCCATGCCGAGTGCATCGCGCGTGCCGGCCGCGTCGTGGACGCGGGACGCCTCGCGGACTCCGGACGCCTCGCGCACTCCCGTCGTGCTCGTCCACGGGCTGCGCACGTCACGCACCATGTGGCGTGCCCAGGTCGGCGCGCTGGAAAGCACAGGGCGCGAGGTCGTCGCGGTGGACCTGCCCGGGCACGGGGAGCGCCGGGGGGAGCGGTTCACGCTCGACGGCGCCGTCGAGGTGCTGCACGACGCGGTCGACGCCGTCGGCGGACGGGCGTTCGTCGCCGGTCTCTCGCTCGGTGGGTATGTCGCGATCGCGCACGCGGCGCGCCATCCGACGCAGGTCGTCGGGCTGCTCGCGGCGGCGTGCTCGACGGTGCCACGTCCGTCCTACGTGCGCGTGTGGGGGCTGGCCGCCGACGGCTTCTTCGCGCGGCTGCCGGACCGGGGTGCGGCGATCAACCAGGTGCTCGTCGACCGTGCGCTGCCCCCGCAGGCGGCGCGGGACGTCGCGGCCGGTGGGTTCGCGCTCGACGTCGTCGGGGACACGATGCGCACGATGCGTTCAGCGACGCCGCTGGCGGACCTCGCACGGGTCGAGGCCCCCGTGTGGCTCGTCAACGGGCGCTGGGACCACTTCCGTGGTGACGAGCGGCGGTTCCTCGGTGCGTGCCGGGACGGCCGGCTCGTCGTGGTGCCCGGTGCGACGCACCTGGTGAGCCTGGTGCAGCCGGTGCGGTTCACGCGCGTCCTGCTGGGGGCGCTCGACGAGGTGGACGCGCGGGCCACCGGCGGTCCCTGAGGTCAGCGTCGGCACGCCCGGGCCGGGAGCGGTCAGCCGTGGCGGTCGGCGAGCGACCACGCGCGCACGCCGCCGACGATCCCTGCCTGGTTGGGCACGACGACGACGTCGTCGCCCAGGCGGTCGAGCGTCGTCGCCGTGATGCGTCGCGCGTTGCCGCCGCCGAGGTACAGGCGGTCCCAGTGGAACACCGGCCGGAAGCCCTCGACGACCTTGCGCACGCGGCGCGACCACAGCGCGTCACCGAGGCGTGCGCGCTCGTGCTGCCCGATGTACGCGTCGTACGTCGTGCCCCAGCGCACGGGCGCGTGGGACAGCTCGAGGTGCGGTGCGAGGCGTCCGCCGTCGAACAGCGCGGATCCCAGGCCGGTGCCGAGGGTCAGGACGAGCTCGAGCCCGGTACCGGACACGACGCCCGCGCCGTGCACCTCGGCGTCGTTGAGCACGAGCGTCGGGACACCGAGGCGTGCGGTCAGCAGCGCCTGCGCGTCGCAGCCGGCCCACGCGGCGACGAGCTCGGGCAGGACCGCCGAACGAGGTCCGGACCGCGTCACGTAGTGGGGGGTGGCGACGACGACGCCGTGGCGGATCATCCCGGGCATGCCGACGGTCGCGCGTCCGGCGGGCGGCAGCCCTGCGGCGATGTCCGCGACGGTGTCGGCGAGCCGCTCGGGCGGCAGCGGGTAGGGCGTCGGGACCCGCACGGCCGGGACGTGCAGGGTGCCGGCCGCGTCGAGCACCGACGCCTTGATGCCGCCGCCGCCGCAGTCGACGGCCAGCGTGTACGGCTCGGGAGGCATGCCCTCACGCTAGCTCGCGCTCGCCGTCGCGAGAGGCCGGGACCCGGCCGGCGCAGGTGACGGGGCCCCGCTCCCTCGGTGCCGGGGGCGTCGGGCGCGTCGCTCGCCGTCGTGACAGGTCGATCGGATCGCTCTCTCGCGTCCGGGGTGCGGGGGAGCGCGGCGGGGCGGCTAGCGTGGGGGCGTGAGCGAGGGGATGCCGACGACGCGGCTGCGGCTGGACCTCGCGTACGACGGGAGCGCGTTCGCCGGGTGGGCGCGCCAGCCGGGGCTGCGGACCGTGCAGGGCGTGCTGGAGGACGGGCTCGCTACCGTGCTGCGCGCGGGGCCGCGCGGTGAGCCCGGACCGCGCGTCACGGTCGCCGGGCGCACGGACGCCGGCGTGCACGCGCGCGGCCAGGTCGCCCACGTCGACGTCGTCGTCGACGCGCTCGAGGC
>JAFAEH010000261.1 GCA_023424135.1 Actinomycetes bacterium
GGTCGGGGGGGGGGGGGGCGGCGGGGGCGCCCCCCTGACCGGGGGAGATGATCAGCCGTGACAGCCCCAGGCCGAGGGCGAGGCAGACGACGGCGACGACGGCCATGACGACGATCGTGCGGCGTCCGCCGCTGACGTGGGTGGAGATCCTGCTCACGGTCGTCGGGTCACTTCGCGGGGGTCTGCTTGTCGGCGAACGCCTGCAGCTGCTCGCCGTACTTGTCCCACAGACGCTTCTCCATGGCCAGGTTCGCGGCCTTCTGCGCGGCCTGGTAGCCGGACGAGTCCTTGCACTCCCAGTCGGCGACCGCCAGCGCGAGCTCCTTCTCCTTGAGCTCGGCCATCGCTGCCTCGTCGGGCTCGAACGACGCCTCGGGGTCGATCTCTGCCTCGGGGTCGGTCGGCATGACGGCCTCGTACAGGGCGTTCTGCTCGTCGTAGATGCTCTGCTGGGCCTCCTCCGGCGACGCGAAGTCGTACCCGGCCTCGGCGATGCACTCGGCCCACGCGTCCTGTGCCTCGCGGACCTTCGGGTCGTCGGCGAGGTTCTCGTACTCGGAGCTCATGTCCTCCATGAGGTCCTGCATGGCGGGGTCGTCCCAGATCTGTCCCTGCTCGTACACCTCGTGCGAGGCACGGCCCTGGCAGCCGGCCTCCTCCCAGTTGTACTCGTACTCGACCTCGGCCTCGGGGTCGGCGTCGGGGTCGATCTCCGGCGCCACGCCGTACAGCGCCTCGTAGAACGCGGCCTGCTCGCTCTCGGACATCGACGCCACGTAGTCGGCGTTCGGGTCGACGTACTCCTCGCCGCCGCCACCGCCCCACAGGTCGTCGCTCGTCGTCGCGCCGTAGCCGTACTGCTCGGCGAACTCCTTCGACTCCCAGTCGGGCATGTCGTCGCTGTCGATGCGCCCGCCGCTGCTCATCGGCTCGGCGGGGGTGTACTCGAAGCCCTCCTCGGCCATGCACGCGGCGACGAGGTCCTCGACCTGGCGCTGCTGCGCCTCGTAGTCCTCGTCCTCGAAGGACCCGCCCACCTGCTCGAAGAAGGCCGACAGCGGCCCCGTCTCGTCGTCCGACGGCGTGTCCCCGCCGGCGCTGCACCCTGCGAGCAGGAGAGCCGCGACCGCTGCGGCGGCGACGGCAGGCAGGGGAGGTGTCAGGCGCATCGACAAGGCCTTTCGGGAGTGTGGATGACGGGAGTCAGAGCGCTCCTCGACGGGCGCCGATGTGACCATATCGAACAGGGTGAGGCGGGCGGGTCCTTCTGCGGGATGACCTTCGACGAGGGGTTGGCATCCTCCGGTCGGGTATCGACGACGGTGGGCCGGGTGCCCGGTCAGTACCGGATCGCGTCGATGACCTTGACGCGGACCGCGACGACCGCCGGGACGAGCCCGGCGAGCGCACCGACCCCGGTCGCACAGGCCATGCCCACCAGTGCGGCGGTCGCGGGGAACGGCGGCATGTCCTGGATACCGCCGCCGAACAGCACGTCGACGGGGATGTTCTTGATGATCGCGACGGCCAGGACCACGCCGACGGCCCCGGCGACGAAGGTCGCCACGACCGACTCCATGAGCACGCCGAAGAACAGGCGCCCCGACGTCGCACCGAACGAGCGGCGGATCCCGATCTCCCGGATCCTATGCCGCACCGTGACCAGCGCGATGTTCACCAGGCCCAGGCCGCCGAGCAGCAGGGCGAACGCGCCGACGCCGAGCGCGACCCAGCGCGCGGCGCCGTCCAGCACGCCGTACCCGCCGCCGCGGTTGTCGTAGTGCCCCACCTGCCAGCCGGGCAGCACGGCCGCGACGTCGCGCTCGATGCGCACCGCCAGCTCCTCCGCGATCTCCGGCGGCACCCACACGCGCAGCGACGGCGCGGGCTGGCCGTACATCCCCGACGTGTCGGGCACGTACCAGCGGCCGAGCTGGTCGACGAGCACGTACGCGGTCGGGCTCTCGCCCTGCCAACGCTGCGGGACGACCCCGACGATCGTGCTGCGCACGGGTTCACGGTCGCCGAGCAGGATCGTGGGGCGCCCCGTGAGGTCCGCGACCCCGAGCGCGTCGAGGAAGGCCTCGTTGACGACGAGCAGCGGCGCGTACGCGTCGACGTCCGCGTCGGTGAACCAGCGGCCCTCGCTGACCTGCACGCGGTTCATCACCCCGTAGTCGGGGTCGATCGCGCGGACCTCGGTGGGCAACGTGCCGCCCGGGAACCGGAACGGCGCCTGCGTGTACTGCTCGCGGGTCGCCCACGTGATGCCGTAGCGCTCGAGGACCTGCGCGTACGTCGCGGAGAGCTCGGTCGCGGGCGGTGCCTGCTCGCTCATCGGCCAGGCGTCGACGGAGATCGTCACCTGACGTCCCATGTCCCGCTCGCTCTGCTCCTTGAACCCCTGCGAGAGCATCTGGACGGCGGCCGTGACCGCGGTGATCGCGGTGACCGCGGCCGCGACGCCGATGAGCGCGAGCAGCACGCGCATCTTGTGCAGGCGCAGCTCGTCCCACGCCTCGACGATCGCACCGACGACCCCGGTCACGGCCGGCCCTCCCCGGGGACGGGTGCGCCGAGCTCGGGCACACCGGGCACGGCCGGGGCGCCGGCACCGGACGTCCCCGCGGGTAGCGCGAGGGCCCCGGCGCCGGGCAGCCGGCGGGCCGCACCGGGCAGCGTCGGCACGTCGCCGACCCACTCGTGACCGGCACCGCCCAGGTCGACGGGGACGAGCACGCCCTCGGCGAGCCGGTAGTGGCGCTGGGCGCGCGCGGCGACGGCCAGGTCGTGCGTGATGGTGACCAGCGCCGCGCCCGTCATCGACGCGATCTCGTCGAGCAGGCTCATCACCTCCTGACCGGTCTCGACGTCGAGCGCACCCGTGGGCTCGTCGGCGAGGATCACGCGCGGCCCGCGCACGAGGGCCCGGGCGATCGCGACGCGCTGCTGCTCGCCGCCGGACAGCTTCTCGGGCATCGTGTCGAGCCGGTCGCCGAGCCCGACGCGGTCGAGCATCTGCGCCGCGAGGGTGCGGCGTCGCCAGAACTGCCGTCCGGGCGCGTACATCAGCGGTGCGGCGACGTTCTCGAGCGCGGTGCGCCCGGGCAGCAGGTTGAACTGCTGGAACACGAAGCCGAAGTCCCGGCCGCGGCGGCGGGTGCGCTCGCGGCTCGACAACCGGCCGATCGGCACGCCCTCGAGCAGGTACTCGCCGTCCGTCGGGGCGTCGAGCAGCCCCAGGATGTTGAGCAGCGTGGACTTGCCGGTCCCGGAGCGGCCGACGACGGCGACGTGCTCACCGGTGCCGACGCTCAGCGTGACCCCGCGCAGGATCTCCAGCAGGCGGTCGTCGGGCAGGCGCACGGACCGGGTGACGCCGGTGAGCTCGAGCAGGCTCATCCCTCGCACACCGCCGGGTCGTACTGCGCCGGGTCGTCGCAGTCGACCTCGCCCTCGTCGGCGGGCACGGGGACGAACGCGAGCACTAGGTCGCCGAGCGCCAGGCCCTCGGTGATCTGCACGACCTCGCCGTCGGTCAGCCCGAGCGCGACCTGGCGCTCCTCGGGCTCGGCGCCCTCGCGCGCGACGACCCAGACGTTGCCGCGCTGCACGGTGCCCTGGACCGCGGTCACGGGGACCACGACGGCGTCCTGCGCGGTTCCGTTGACGATCTCGAGGTCGGCGCCGAGGCCGGGGAACGCGGTGACGTCACCGGGCAGCGAGCACGTCACGGTGCCGGACGTCGTGGTGGTCTGCTCGGCGCCGGGGTCGGTCCCGGTGTCGGGCTGGTCGGTCGCGCCGATGCGCAGGCCGGTGCACGTGAACGGCGCGGGTCCGCCGCGCAGCGTCACCTGCGCCTCGCCGGGGGCGCCGACGAGCCGGTACTGCTGATCGGCCGTCAGGGTGCCGGACACCGACAGCGAGCCGGGGCTGACCTGGCCGATCGTGTCCCCGACGGACACGACCTGGTCCTTGAGGGTCGGCAGGCGCAGCGTGCCCGCGACGGGTGCGGCGACCTCCTCGATCACGACCTTCGGCTTGAGCTCGGTGACGGTGGTCTCCCCGGTGACGGGATCGGTCTTCGTGATCGGGTCCCGCGGTGTCTCCTGGCGGATCTTGAGGATCGGGGTCCCGGCGTCGACGTGCTGGCCGTCGGCGGCGAGGAGCTCGGAGACCGTCCCGGCGAGCGTGGCGCGCACCGGGACGGCGGGGTCCGCGACGACGGCAGCACGCACGGTGACGGCGTTGGTGATCGTCGCGGTCGTCGCCTCGACGGTCGGCTCGACGATCTGGCCGGTCGGCTGCTCGCCGGAGGGCTGCGTGCTGACGTCCGCGCCGGCGAACGCGATGCGCACGAGCGCGACGGCGATCACGGCCCAGATGACGATGCGCAGGGCGGGGAAGACGTATCTGCGGACCACTGCGGGGTGCTCCTCGCGACGACGTGACGGGACCGCGGTGGGCGGGTCGGTCGCGTCGTCGCCGGGGGCGTCGGCGCGGAGGGGAGACGTCGTCGCCACCGTGCGCACCGCACGCTACTACGGAATGAGGAGTAGTGAGCTGGTTCGTGCGGCGCGTCCCGCCCGACGGCGACGTTCACCCGCACGGGTGAGCGCCGTGCCTGCTCACCCGTCGTCGGCGGGATCGGGCCAGGTCAGGGCCCAGGCGTCGAGCTCGGAGCGGTGCTGCTCGACGTACGCGGTCTGTGCGGCACGCACGACGTCGCGGCGCGTCGGCGTGAGCCGCGACGACGCCTCGCACTCCCAGGATGCCGTCGCGACCGTGCGCTCGAGCTCGAGCAGCTCGGAGCGCGCCGGCTCGGGGACGCCGTCGAGGCCCTCCGCCCGCTCGACCTGGTCGGCCACCGTCAGGTGGGCCTCCGTCGGCGAGCCGTACCCCGCGACCCCGGAGTCGTCCATGCACGTGCGCCACGCGGCCAGCGCCGCGACGACGTCCGCGTGGTCGTCGGCCTCCTGGTCGATGCGCTGGGCCTCCGCCGCCCAGTGCTGGTACGTCTCGTCGAGCCAGGGCTGGCGGTCGGCGGTGTCGAGCGCCGCGCACCCGTCCTGCGGTGCGTCGGCCGGGCCCAGGAGTGCGAGGTCGTACGCCTGACGCTCGGCCGTGCCCATGGCCGCGACCAGGGCGGCGTTCGGGTCCGGGGCGGCCGTGCTGGTCGTGCTCCCCTCCCCGTCCACCAGCCCGAAGCCGTGCTCCCGGACCCATGCCAGGTCGCGGTCCGGCACCTCGGTCGTCGTCGAGGACCAGGAGTCGACGAACGGCTCGACGTCGAACCCCTGCTCCTTCATGCACGCGGCGACGGCCTCGGCCCCGGCGACGCGGTTTCGCTCGGCCTGTGCCGTCGTGCGGGCGAAGAACTCGGCGGTGTAGTCGGTCAGGGGTCCGGCGCTCGTCGGTGCGTCACCGCTCGTGCCGCCCGCGGTGCACGCCGCGAGCGTCGCCGGCAGCACGAGGATGCCGACGAGCGCACGGCGCAGGAGGCGTGGTCGCTGCAGCACGGCGCCACCGTAGTCCTGCGGACCGGTCCGGGGAGGCCGTTTCGCGGGACGTGATGTGGCCGGGCTCAGCCCGCCGGACGCCCCGCGACGGCCACGGCGAACGCCGGCGCCCGCAGTCCCTGCGCGTCGAAGGCCTGCGCGACGGCACCCGCCACCGCGGCCACGTCGTCGGCGCCGACCAGCGCGATCGCGGATCCGCCGAACCCGCCGCCGGTCATGCGCGCACCCAGCGCACCGGCCGCGCGCGCGGCCTCGACCGCCACGTCGAGCTCGCGGCACGACACCTCGTAGTCGTCGCGCAGAGAGACGTGCGACGCGTCCATCAGCGGGCCCACCGCCTCGACCGCGTCGTCGTCGAGCGCGGCGACGAACGCCGTCACGCGCGCGATCTCCGAGGTCACGTGACGCACGCGGCGCACGAGCACCTCGCCGTCCGCGTCGGCCGCCAGGGCCTCCAGCGCCCAGCCGTCGCCGCGCGCGTCGTCGGCGACGTCCCGCAGCGACGCGACCCCCAGGCGGCGCGCGGCCTCCTCGCACGCGGCCCGGCGCTGTGCGTACTC
>JAFAEH010000297.1 GCA_023424135.1 Actinomycetes bacterium
CCTTGCGCTGCGCGTTCTTGATCTCGACGACCTCTTCCATGGGCACCTCGACCTGGAAGATGTAGTCCTCCATGTTGAGGCTCTGCGTGCGCGACTCGAGGTTCGCCTTCACGCGGTTCTCGTAGCCCGCGTACGAGTGGATGACGTACCAGTCGCCCGGCTCGCGACGCAGCGCGGCCTTGAACGCGGCGACCGGGTCCTCGTCGGGGTCGATCTCGTCGTCGGCGGGCCCGGCGGCCTCGTCCGGCTCGGCGGCCTCGTCGTCCGCCTCGGCGGTGGTGTCGTCGGCCGGCTCCGCGTCGGCAGCGGCGTGCGCGTCGTCGACCTCGTCACCCGCGCTCGCCTCGACGGCCTCGACCGACGCCAGTGCGTCGGCGAGCTCGGCGTCGGCGCCCGGCGTGGGCTCCTGCGACTCCTGCGACACGTGCAACCTGCTTTCTCCGATGGTGGGCCGGCGTGCGCGCCGGCGGTGCGCGGCTCGGCCCGCGCGGGTGGGGTGGTGCACCGGCCTCAGCCGGCGCGCGTCACCCGAAGACCAGGAACGTCAGCTTCCCGATGCCCAGGTCCACGACCGTGACGAACAGCATCACGACCGTGACGAAGACCAGGACGACGCTCGTGTAGGTGATGAGCTCCTGCCGCGTGGGCCGGACGACCTTCTTGAGCTCGGCGACGACCTGACGCACGAAGAGCGCGATGCGCGCGAACAGCCCACGCCTCTCCTCGCCGCGACGCGGCGTGCGCTCGCTCCTGCGTGCGGCCGAGCCCTCGGCGTCGGACGCCGCGGCGGCAGCGGTATCGCTCACGTCTGGCCCCTGTCTCGTCTCGTGCGACCCCCGGGCGGGGGTCGTCGGTCGAGGACGCGCGACCGGGCCGACGCGACGCGCCGGACCGTCCGGCGGTCCTGCTCACGGCGGCGGCCCGCCCCGCCGGATCCGAGGATCCACCGGTGGCGAGGCCGCCCCGCGTGCGCAGGGCAGACAGGACTCGAACCTGCAACCTGCGGTTTTGGAGACCGCTGCGCTACCAATTGCGCCACTGCCCTACAGCGGTCCGGTCTGCCACGAGTCGACCCGTCCCGCACCCGTGAACCGTCTCCGGCCACCGCTGAGGGCGTGCTTCATCATGGCGGACGTCAACCGCCGAGGGAACACTGTACGCGACCCGGGGCGGTGCGGTCGAACCGGTCGCGGACGCGGCCCTCACCCCTCGCGCCACCGGTCCGCGGCGCGATGGACGACCCGTCCGGCATCCTCGTCCTACCACGTCCGGTCGTACCACGTCGTGATACCACGTCCCCGCGCACCCGTGCGCCAGTGCGAGGATGGGCCGGTGAGCGAGATCACCCCGACGACGACGTCCACCCGCGCGCGCGTGTCCGCGCGCATCGCCGCGATCGCGGAGTCCGCGACGCTCGCGGTCGACGCGAAGGCCAAGGCCCTCAAGGCCGCGGGCCGCCCCGTGATCGGCTTCGGCGCCGGGGAGCCGGACTTCCCGACGCCCGCGTACATCGTCGAGGCGGCCGTGCGCGCCGCGCAGGACCCCGCCAACCACCGGTACTCCCCCGCCGCGGGGCTGCCGGTGCTGCGCGAGGCGATCGCCGCCAAGACGCTGCGCGACTCGGGCTACGAGGTGAGGCCGTCCGACGTCCTGGTGACCAACGGCGGCAAGCAGGCCGTGTTCCAGGCGTTCGCCGCCGTCCTCGACCCGGGCGACGAGGTGCTGCTGCCGGCGCCCTACTGGACGACGTACCCCGAGGCGATCCGGCTGGCCGGGGCCGAGCCCGTCGAGGTGTTCGCCGGCGTCGAGCAGGGCTACCTCGTGACCGTCGAGCAGCTCGAGGCGGCGCGCACGCCGCGCACCAAGGTGCTGCTGTTCAACTCGCCCTCCAACCCGACCGGCGCGGTGTACTCCCCCGAGCAGACGGCCGAGATCGGCCGCTGGGCGCTCGAGCACGGCATCTGGGTGATCACCGACGAGATCTACGAGCACCTGACGTACGACCACGCGGTGTTCACCCCGGTCGTGCGCGCGGTCCCCGAGCTGGCGGACACCACCATCGTGCTCAACGGCGTCGCCAAGACCTACGCGATGACGGGGTGGCGCGTGGGCTGGATGATCGGCCCGGCCGACGTGATCAAGGCCGCGACGAACCTGCAGTCGCACCTGAGCTCGAACGTCGCCAACGTCTCGCAGCGCGCGGCCGTCGCGGCACTGGGGGGCGACCTGACCGCGGTCGAGGAGATGCGCGCCGCGTTCGACCGGCGCCGCCGCACGATGGTCGGGCTGCTGGACTCGATCGACGGCGTGCGCTGCCCCGCACCGCAGGGCGCGTTCTACGCGTACCCGTCGGTCGAGGGCGTGCTGGGTCGCACGATCCGCGGCGTCACCCCGACGACGTCGGCCGAGCTCGCGTCGCTGATCCTCGACGAGGTCGAGGTGGCGGTCGTCCCCGGAGAGGCGTTCGGCCCGAGCGGGTACCTGCGCCTGTCCTACGCGCTCGGCGACGACGACCTGGCCGAGGGCGTCGGCCGCGTGCAGGCTCTGCTCTCCGAGGCCGTCTAGCCCCGGGCCGTCCGAGCCGGGCGGCCCCGACGGGCACGCCTGCCGGCCGCGAGGACGGCGGGGCGGGCGGTGGGGTCCACCGGTCGGTGGACCCCTCGCACCGTCGTGCGGTCGTCCCGTCGACGCCCGGCGTCGCGGCAGCCTGGACGCATGACGACGAGGAACGCCCCGGCCGTGCTGGTCGAGGGCCTGTGCAAGATGTACGGCGCGAAGCGCGCCGTCGACGGCCTCGACCTGCGCGTCGAGCACGGTGAGATCGTCGCCGTGCTCGGCCCCAACGGGGCGGGCAAGACGACCACCGTCGAGACGCTCGAGGGCTTCCGGCGTGCCGACGCGGGCCACGTGCGCGTGCTCGGCGAGGACCCGGCGCGCGCGGGCCGGGCGTGGCGCTCGCGTCTGGGCGTCGTCCTGCAGGACGCCGACGACCTGGCGGAGGCCACCGTCCGGGAGGTCGTGCACCACGTCGCGGGCTTCTACCCCGCCCCGCGCGACCCGGACGCCGTCGTCGACGCGGTCGGGCTGCGCGAGAAGGCCACGACACGCACACGGGCGCTGTCCGGCGGGCAGCGCCGCCGTCTCGACGTCGCGCTCGGGATCGTCGGCGACCCCGAGCTGCTGTTCCTCGACGAGCCCACCACCGGGTTCGACCCGCGGGCACGGCACGAGTTCTGGGACCTCGTCGAGCGGCTGCGCGACGCGGGCACGACCGTGCTGCTGACGACGCACTACCTCGAGGAGGCCGAGCGTCTGGCCGACCGCGTCGTGGTGGTCGCCCGCGGCCGCGTCGTCGCCGAGGGTGCACCGGCCGACCTCGGCGGGCGTCGGGCCCGCCGGGCGCGCGTGCGCTGGACCGCGGACGGGACGGCCCACGAGGAGGCGACCGACACCCCGACCGCGTTCGTCGCCGGGCTCGCGGCGCGGCTCGCCGGGCCCGACGGCGAGGTGCCGGGCCTGCAGGTGCTGCGCCCCACGCTCGAGGACGTGTACCTCGCGCTCGTCGACGACGCGCGCGACGACGAGAGCACGGTGGCGGCGCGATGACGACGACGAGCGTCCCCCGCACCGACGTCCGCACCCGCAGCACGTCCCGGCTGCCGGGCCTGCCACGTCTCGCGTGGTCACGGACCGTGTTCGAGGTCCGAGGGTTCTTCCGCGAGCGCGACGCGGTCGTGTTCGTCTTCGCCTACCCGATCGTCATGCTCGCGATCTTCGCGACCGTGTTCGGCCGCGGCGGCGAGGTCGTCGCCGGGTCGGGCGTCCGCTTCCCGCAGTACTTCCTGCCCGGCATGGTCGCGACGGGCGTCATGCTCTCGAGCTTCCAGAACCTCGCGATCTCGATCGCCGCGGAGCGCGACGACGGGACGCTCAAGCGGCTGCGCTCGACCCCGCTGCCGCCGGCCGCGTACTTCCTCGGCAAGACCGGCCAGGTCCTGGTCACGGCGACCGTGCAGACCGCGGTGCTGCTGGCCGTCGCGGCGCTGGCGTTCGACGTCCCGCTGCCGGACGAGCCCGCCCGCTGGTGGACGTTCGCGTGGGTGTTCGTGCTCGGCACGGCCGCGGGCGCCGTGTGCGGTGTCGCCTACTCCTCGGTGCCGCGCTCGGGACGCTCCGCGAGCCCCGTGGTCATCCCGGTGGTGATCGTGCTGCAGTTCATCTCGGGTGTGTTCTTCCCGTTCGAGGACCTGCCGGCCTGGATGCAGCAGCTCGCGTCGGTGTTCCCGCTGAAGTGGATGGCGCAGGGCATGCGGTCGGTGCTCCTGCCGGACGAGGCGGCCGCGGTCGAGCCGACCGGCACGTGGCAGCACGGGGCGACCGCGCTGGTGCTGGCCGTGTGGCTGGTCGGTGCGCTCGTCGTCGGGGTGCGCACGTTCCGCTGGCGCCGCCGGGACGACGGGTGACGGTGCGCGCCGCGCGTGGCAGAGTCCGGATGTGAGCACCGACGGCACGGCGCGCGGGGTCGCCGGCCCCCACGCCCGGGAACCCGTCGACCGGCACGGGTTCTGGCAGCGGACGCTGCGCATGTGGGACCTCGTGTTCGTGGCGATGGTCGCCCTGTACGCGGTCGCGATCCTGCTGGACGCGATGCCGCGCCAGCGTCAGCTGCTCGCCCTGGCGCAGGTCGCCGCGCTCGTCGTCGCCTACGCGCTGCTCGGCCGCGCCGCCGCCCGGTCCGGGGACGGCCGGCGCGCCGACGCCTACCTGGCCGTGCTGGTCGCGGTCTGCACGTCGCAGGTGTGGCTGGGCGGCATCGGCTCGGTGCTGCTGTTCGTCGCCTACTCGCAGATCTGGTTCTTCAGCCGCACCCGGCGTGCGGGCGTCCTGTGGTGCGCGGTGCTGACCGTCGGCATCACGGTGACGGCGGCGCTGCGGGTGCGCGCCGACCAGACCGCCCTCGCGGAGATCGCCGGCCAGTTCGGCGTGGCCTTCGTGTTCGCGGTGACGCTCGGGCTGTGGATCACGCACGTGGCCGAGCAGAGCGAGGAGCGCGCCTTCCTGCTCGACGAGCTGCGCACGGCGCAGCACGAGCTCGCGGCGTCGCACCACGCCGCCGGGGTGGTCGCCGAGCGCGAACGTCTCGCCGCGGAGATCCACGACACGCTCGCGCAGGGGTTCACGTCGGTCGTCATGCTCGCGCAGGCGGCGTCGGCCGAGCTCGAGCACGGGCACACCGGTCGCGCCGCGGAGCGGCTGGTCAGCATCGAGGACGTCGCCCGCGACAACCTCGCCGAGGCGCGGGCGCTCGTCGCCGCGTTCGCCCCGCCGGGGCTGTCCGACGGCACGCTCGCCGACGCGCTGCGTCGCCTCGCCCGGCGGTTCGGGGACGAGACGGGGGTCCTCGTCGAGGTCGTCGACGGCACGGGCCCGGACCACGTCGGCGACGGACCGGGCCGCGAGGCGCAGGTGGTGCTGCTGCGCGCCGCGCAGGAGTCGCTCGCGAACGTCCGCAAGCACGCGGGCGCGACGCGCGTGAGCATGCGGCTCGCACGCGTCGGGGACGAGGTGGTGCTGGACGTCACCGACGACGGGCGCGGGCTCGCGGTCGGCGCGGTGCAGGGCACGGGTCTGCGCGGCATGCGGGCGCGGGCCGACGC
>JAFAEH010000302.1 GCA_023424135.1 Actinomycetes bacterium
GTTCTGCCCCAGCAGCAGGGTCGCGCGCGAGCGGATGGTCGCCGCGCGCGCGAGCTCGACCTGCGACTCCGCGATCTCGAGCGCCGTCGCCGCCGCGTCGAGCTCGGCGAGCGCCTCGCGCGGGCACGCCGGCGAGACCGCGAGCAGCAGGTGCGCGAGGTCGAGGCGCAGGCGCGGGACGTCGCGGTCGGCCTCCCCGCCACCGGCGATCGCGAGTGCCGAACGCAGGTGCGCGAGCGCGTCGTCGGCGTCACCGAGCGCGTCGTCGACGAACGCGAGGTTCCAGTGCACGGACCACACCGAGCGCGCCGAGCCGTGCACGAGGGCACGCGCGAGCAGGTCGTTGCCGCGCACCCTCGCGTACGTGACGTCACCCCGGGCGACGTACGCCCACACGAGGGTCGACTCGAGCCGGAACAGCTCGTCGGTGCCCGCCGCGGAGCTCGCGAGCTGCGCGAGGTGTCGTTCGCCCGCACGCACGGCCTCGTGCAGGTCCCCGGACTCGGTGAGCGCCATGACCAGGCGCGTCGCCGCGTACGCCGCGCGCCGCGGCCGGTGCCCGGCGACGAGCCGGCCCGTGACGTCGGACAGCAGGGCGACGGAGCTCTCGAGGTCGCCTGCGAGGTCGCGCGCCTCGGCGTGCGCGAGCACCACCTTGGCGAGCTGGTCGACGTCGAGCGCCTCGAGCTGGACGGGCTCGAGCTCGGCCACCGCGTCGGAGGCCCGGCCGGCACGCATGAGCTGGCGTGCGCGCACGAGCGCCGCCTCGGACTCCTGGTACGCAGGTGAGCGCTCACCCTGCTCGAGGTAGGTCGTCGTGACGCCGAGCGCGCGAGCGAGCCGCTCGAGCGCGCCGTCGCCGGGACCGCGGACCCCGCGCTCGAGGTGGGACACGTAGCTGGGGTGCATCAACGCCGCGCGGGCGAGGTCGGCCTGGGACAGGCCGCAGCGCTCACGTGCGTCACGGATACGTTCACTGACGGGGTGCACGGCTATCACGATAGGGACCGTCCCGGCCGCACGGAAGAGGGGCGGCCTGGACTTCAGTCATGGACGCGGTGACGACACCCTCGCGGGTGGGCCCGGCGGGGTCCCGGCCACGCGCACGCGGGCGATACCGTCGCGGCGCCGGAGCACCTCGACGAGCACCACGTACACGGCGGTCGTCGCGACCTGCACGACGAGCCCGGGGACGTCCACGTCGACCGCCTCCAGGTCCGCGAGGCCCACGGCACCGAGCCCGAACGCGACCAGGTTGTTGACCACGTGCATCGCCGCGGCGGCCTCGAGCCCGCCCGTGCGCCACGTCAGCCAGCCCATGGCGAGCGCCCAGACCGCGATGCTCAGCATCGCGAGCCCCACGTACTCGTGCCCCAGGACGAACAGCGGGACGGGCAGGACGACCGCGAACGCCGGGTGACGCACCCACGTCCCGAGCGTCTGCATGAGGTACCCCCGGAACACCAGCTCCTCCGCGATGCTCTGCGCGGGCACCAGCAGCACGACCACGGCGAGCATCCACCACGCGGTCGCGTCCAGGCGCGGCGCGTCGAGCGGGACGCCGGTGACGACGAGGCGGACGGTGTCGAGCGCGAACGACGCGGCCATGACCACCGCCGCCAGGGCCGCGCACCGCAGCGCCCAGCGCAGGCGCACCCGGCCCGTGACCGACCACAGCAGACCCGTCGGGCGCGCGCCGACGAGCGCCGTCGCCGCCACCACGGCCGGGCCGCCCACCGCGATGAGCGCGAGACCGACCCCGACCGCCACCGGGTCGCCCATGTCCGCGACGTCGACCGCCAGCAGGGCGTCGACGGGGCCCGCCGGCCCGTCGATCTCGGCCCCGACCAGGAGCGCGACGACGACGGGGACGAGGGCACCGACCGTCAGCCCGAACGCCAGCGCACCGATCACCAGGGGACGCCACCACCGCACGCGCGGGTCGGTGCGCTGCAGGCGGTGGAAGGCGAAGGTACCGGGCCCGGTGCCACCCGACGCGGGTGCCGCGGGCACGACGGGGGCCGGGGTCGCGGCACCGTCCGCGTGGCTCATGCCGCCATGGTGACGCGCGCGAGCGGGCACCCGCATCGGCCGGAGGACGGACCCGCCACCAGCGGCGCGACCCCACAGGCCGGGCACAGCGCCGCCCCATCGCGCGCAGGGCGACGTCCGTCAGGGTGGACCGCCCGTGTCCCCGACCTCGGAGCAGCGCCATGGCAGCCCGTCCCTCCTCCCGCCCGCTCGCGACCGCCGTCACGGCGCTGCTCGTGCTCGGCGGCTGCGCGACCCCCGTCGCGTCCGGCACGTCGTCGGGCACGTCGTCGACACCGGGCTCGGCGTCCGGCACGTCGTCGGGGACGTCGACCGCGACCACGACCGCGGGGCTGTTCGACGCCTCGCTCGTGCACACGATCGACCTGCAGGTCGACGACGCGGCGGTCGACGAGGCCGTCTCGACGTACCTGTCCACCGGCGAGAAGGTGTGGGTGCACGGCTCGGTGACGGTGGACGGCACGACCTACCCGGACGTCGGGCTGCGCCTCAAGGGCAACTCGACGCTGCGGGACGTCGACGAGGACACCGCGGTGCAGGACCTGCCGTGGCTGGTGCGCGTCGACAAGTGGGTCGACGGGCAGTCGGTCGACGGCGTCACACGCTTCGTGCTGCGGGCCAACCGCACGGCGTCGTCGCTCAACGAGCTGGTCGCGCTGACGCTGCTCGCCGACGCGGGCGTCCCGGCGTCGCGCGTCGGCGTCGCACGCGTCAGCGCGGACGGCGGCGAGGCGAGCCTGCACGCGGTGGTCGAGGGCATGGACGACGCGTGGACCGACGCGACGTTCGACGAGGACACGATCCTCTACAAGTCGGACGTCGACGGGGACTGGTCCGACCGCGGCAGCGACCCGGCCGCGTACCAGGAGGCCTTCGACGTCGAGGCCGGCACGGAGGACTGGCAGCCGGTCGCGGACCTCATGCAGCTCCTGGACGACGCGAGCGACGAGCAGCTCGAGGCCGAGCTGCCCGAGCGCCTCGACGTCGAGGCGTTCGCGCGGTACCTCGCCCTGGAGGACCTCATGGACAACGACGACGACATCGACGGACCCGGCAGCAACTCCTACCTCGCGTACGACGAGAGCACGGGTGTGTTCACGGTCGTCGCCTGGGACCACAACCTGACGTTCGGCGTGACCAACCGGCCCGGTGGCCAGGGCGCGCAGGGCGGAGCGGGTGACGGCGGCGGTCAGGCAGGCGGCCGCGGCGGCCAGGGCGGTGGTCAGGGCGGCGGCGGGGGCAGCAGGTCGTCGAACCCGCTGGCGGACAGGTTCCACGCGATCGCGGCGTTCGAGGCCCTGTACGACGCCGCGACGGACGAGCTGCGCGCGCAGCTGTTCACCTCGGGTGTGCTGGCGGACACGGTCGACGCGTGGGCCACGACGATCGCGGCGGGAGCGGGCGACCTCGTCGACGCCGCGACGCTCGCCTCCGAGGCCGAGACGATCACCGCCTACGCGGGCACCGAGTGACCCGGGCGCACCGGGATTTCCTCGGTCGCCCGGGCCGGGACACCGGCGAGGCACCGGCGGACACCCGGGTCGGCGTCGGGTACCCGTCGTGCGCCCCGGCGGGAAAAGCACCCGAGGCGCGCTCGACGTGGCCCGTACCCTCGGGACCATGCTGGACGAGACCTGGGTGGAGCACCGTCGGCCGGGCGACCGGGAGCTGCTGGGCTGGGTCCGGCCCGACGGTGACGCGTTCGTCGCGGTCGACCGGCTGGGACGCGACGTCACCGGGCCCGTGGACTGGCTGGACGCCGAGGACGCGCTCGACGAGCGCGGGCTGCACTGGCTCGCCGACCTGTGGCAGCTCACGCGCCCGGACGGGTCGGTGGTGCGCGTGCGGCTCGTCGAGGTCACGCCCGAGCGTGTCGTCGTCAAGCTCGACGACCCGGGCTCGATCGACGTCGAGCTCGTGACGTACGTGCTCCCGTTGCCCGCCCCGACGGAGCTGGCACCGTTCGCCGGGGACGCGCACACGCTCGACGGGCTCGCCCCCGACGACCGGCGCTGAGCCCGGTGCGCCACCCGCGCGCCGGGTCTCCCGGGTCCGTCGCGCGACCGACCCGCAGACCGTGGCCGGGCACCTAGCATCACGACGTGACCACGAGCGCCCCCGACCTGGCCGCGCCGCCTGCGCCGGTGCCGGTGCCGGTGCCGGTGCCGAGCCGCGCACGGCGTGCCTGGGCTCAGACGTGGCGGCTGCTCGTCGGGCTCGCCGTCGGCCTGGTGTCGGGCGCTTCGGTGTACGCGACCGGCACGCTCGCCGTCCCCCGCGAGACGGTCGACGCACCTGCCGGCACCGTGGACGTCGCGGGGATGGCGGCGGCGTGGATGGTCGTCGACCTGCTGCTGCTCGTCGTGGCGTGCGTGCTGTACGTGCTGCGCCGGCGCGCACCCTTGCTCATCACCGGGTTCCTCGTCGTGATCGGCTCGTTCGGGATGTTCTCGTCGGGCATCGCGCTCCTCGCCGTCGTCTCGCTGGCGACACGTCGACGCTGGTCCGAGATCGTGTCGGTGAGCGTGCTGTGGGTCGGGGCGGGCATCGTCGGCGATCAGCTCCTGCTGCAGCTGATCAGTCCCGTGGACGACGCGAACGTGCCCGGGTGGGTGCTCGCGCTGAGCGCCGCCGTCGGCGTCGCGCTACCCGTGGTGACCGGCATGTTCATCGGCGGCCGCCGGGCGCTGGTCACCTCGCTGCGCGAGCAGGCCGCCATCGCCCGGCGTGAGGCCGACGCCCGCGGGGACACCGCGCGCGCCGCTGAGCGCAACCGCATCGCCCGGGAGATGCACGACGTCCTCGCGCACCGCCTGTCGCTCGTCGCCCTGCACGCCGGTGCGCTGGAGTACCGTGCGGACCTCGACCCCGAGCAGGTCCGTGAGACCGCGGCCGTCGTCCGGGAGAACGCGCACGAGGCGCTGGGCGAGCTCCGGGAGGTGCTGGGCCTGCTGCGCGACACCGAGGCGAGCGACGAGCACTCGCGTCCGCAGCCGACGTTCGCGCAGGTCGACGACCTCGTCGAGGGCACGCGCGCGGCGGGCAGCCCCGTGAGCTTCGTGCTCGACCGGGTCAGCGAGGACACGCTGACGACGCTGCCCGTGTCGACGAGCCGGCACCTGTACCGCATCGTCCAGGAGACCCTGACGAACGCCCGCAAGCACGCCCCCCGCGCACCCGTGCAGGTCCGCGTGCACGGCGCCCCGGGCGACCGGGTCGGCGTCGAGGTGTCCAACCCCGTCCCGGCGCAGCCGACGCGCAGCGCGCTGCCGTCGTCGGGCTGGGGGCTGACCGGGCTCGCGGAGCGCCTGCGGCTGACGGGTGGCGGGCTGGACGTGCAGCACGACGACCGCGAGTTCGTCGTACGGGCGTGGCTGCCGTGGGCGGCCGGGACGGAGGGGACCACATGACGACGGCGCAGGAGGTGACGACGGTCCGGGTGGTGCTGGTCGACGACGAGACGCTCGTGCGCGTCGGCCTGCGGCTCATCCTCGGGGCGGACCCGGGCATCGAGGTCGTCGGGGAGGCGGGCGACGGGCTCGAGGCGCTCGACGTGGTCCGCTCGACCGCGCCGGACGTCGTGCTGATGGACATCCGCATGCCGCGTCTCGACGGTCTCGCGGCGACCGAGCGGCTGCTCGCGGAGCAGCCGGAAGCCCGCGTCGTCGTCCTGACGACGTTCGACACCGACGAGATGGTGCTGACGGCGCTGCGCCTGGGCGCCGCGGGGTTCCTGCTCAAGGACACCCCGCCGGCCGAGATCGTCCGGCACGTGCGGGACGCCGGAGCAGGACGCACGACGTTGTCCCCCTCGGTCACGGACCGGCTGATCGCGTCGGTCACCCAGCGACCGAAGGACGAGCGCAGGACCGTGGCCCGCGAGCGCCTCGACTCCCTGACCGAGCGCGAGCGCGACGTCGCCCGTGCGATCGGGCGTGGCCGGTCGAACGCCGAGATCGCGTCCGAGCTGTTCATCACGATCGCGACCGTCAAGACGCACATCAGCCGCATCCTCGAGAAGCTGCCCGCCGAGAACCGCACGCACATCGCGATCTGCGTGCACGAGGCGGGCGACGTCTGACCGCGCCGCGGGCTCGTCATGACGACGGAGCCCCGACGACGCGATCCGATCGCCTTCTCACGAGGGCGGACGCTCGGCCGTCGGCGCACTCGGCGGGCGCACACGCACCCGACCCGGCATGCTGCACGCGTGCCCCACGACACCGACGACGCCACCACTCGCCCCACGGTCTGCGTGCTCGCGCCCACACCCCAGCTGACCGTCACGATCGAGGCCGGGCGCGGCCCCGACGACAGCCCCGACCTGCACGTCCACCCCGGCGGGCAGGGCCTGTGGATCGCGCGCATGGCCGCGTCGCTGGGTGCGGACGTCGTGGTGTGCGGGCCGTTCGGCGGCGAGACGGGTGCCGTGACCGCGTTCCTCGCGCAGGACGAGGGCCTGCGGGTGCGACGCACGCTCGGCACGGGTCCGGCCGGCGGGTACGTGCACGACCGGCGCGACGGCGAACGTTCGGAGGTCGCGACGGCGGTGCCCGAGCCGCTGGACCGTCACGAGGTCGACGACCTGTACGGGGCGGTGCTCATGGAGGGGCTCGAGGCCGACGTGGTGGTCCTGACGGGCTCCGACCCGGCGGCGGTGCTGCCCGCGGACGTCGTCGGACGGCTCGCCGCGGACCTGCGGGCCGCGGGTCGCACGGTGGTCGCGGACCTGTCCGGCGAGGCCGCGCACGCGTTCGCCACGGCCGGCGGGACCGTCCTGAAGATGAGCCACGAGGAGCTGCTGGACGCGGGCATCGCGCGCAGCGACGGGGCGACGGCCCTGGTCAACGGGGCTCGTCGGCTGCTCGACGCCGGCGACGAGGGCGGGCTTGGCGTGGTCCTCGTCTCGCGCGCCGACGAGCCGGCGCTCGTCGTCACCCGCAGCGAGGTCCTCGTCGCGACCGGGCCCGCGCTGTCCGTCGTCGACCACCGCGGTGCCGGCGACTCCATGACGGCGGGCGTCGCCGTGGGCCTCGCGCGCGGGGTGGAGCTGGCCGACGCCGTGCGGCTCGGCGTCGCGGCGGGCACGCTGAACGTGACGCGGCACGGACTGGGCACGGGCCGGCGCGAGCACGTCGAGCGGCTGGCACGCGACGTCGTCCTCGCACCGCGCTGACCACACCCGGACCGACGCCGCCCGACAACCGCCCGACCCTGGAGGCCCCCGTGCACGTGCTGGTGACCAACGACGACGGCATCGAGTCGCGCGGCCTCGCGGTGCTGGTCGCGACGGCCCGCGCGCAGGGGCACGACGTGACGGTCGCCGCACCCGCGCGCGAGTACTCGGGCGCGAGCGCGTCGCTGCACGGCGCCGAGCAGGACGGCACGCTCGTCGTCGACGAGCGGACGCCACCCGGTGTCCCCGACGACGTGCCGTCGTTCGCCGTGGGCGCCGCGCCGGCACTCATCGCGTACTACGCGGCGTTCGGCGCGTTCGGCCCCCGCCCCGACCTGATCCTGTCGGGTGTGAACCGCGGGCAGAACACCGGCCACCTGATCCTGCACTCGGGGACGGCGGGCGCCGCGCTGGCCGGTGCGCTGCACGGCATCCCGGGCGTCGCGGTGTCGCTCGCGAGCGCCGACCCGCAGCACTGGGACACCGCGGGCGTCGTCCTGGGCCCCGTCCTGGAGTGGGCGGCCGTGCACGCGCGCAAGGACCGGGTCGTCAACCTCAACGTCCCGGACGTGCCCGCCGATCGCGTGCGCGGGCTTCGGCGCGCGCCGCTGGCCCGGCTCGGCGCGGTGCAGGCCAAGGTCGACCGCACGGGCGGTGCGCTGCGCCTGACCTACGCCGACGTCGAGACGTTCGCGGGCGCGCAGGCCCGTACGGACGAGGAGATCGACGCCGACGAGCCCGGGCCAGGCGGTGAGCCCCGCACGGACGCCGTCCTGCTCGCGCACGGCTGGGCGACGCTCACGCAGCTGCGCGCACCCGCCGACGACCCCGACGCGCCACTGCCCTCGTGGGACGGCCCCGCACCCGGCCCGTCGACGGTCTGAGCCGTCGGGACCCGTTCGGCGGGTGCGTCCTCAGCCGACCGTCAGGACCGTGCCGGGCGGGACCTTGCCCCACAGCAGGTCGAGCACGTCGTCGGTCACCCGGATGCACCCGTTGGAGATCGGTCCGGTCTGCGTGAACGGCGTCGTGTGGATCGCGGTGGCGGACGTGCCGGTCGCGCGGTCGTAGACGTCGATGGCCTCGCTCTGGCTCGACAGCAGCAGCGTGCGCGGCGTGTACGTCCCGGGCTGGTCCCACTGCGACCCGACGACGAACTGCGTCGCGGCGGGCGTCGGCGTGGCCTCCTTGCCGACGGCGAGCACCGGCACCGTGCGCGCCTCGACCCCGTCGTCGATCGTCAGGGTCAGCGCCGCGAGGTCCAGGTGCAGCCGCCAGTCCGTCCCGGACGCCACGGTGTCCTGCGCGCGGATCCACGCGGAGCGGCCGTTGACCTGCGTCACGTCCTGGCTGGGCAGCGCGCTGCGGGTCGCGAGCAGGACACGCAGCCACCCGCCGCGCCGGTCGACGACGGGCAGGACCGTCGGCACGTCGAGCGTCTGCGCGGGGACGTTCGCGACGGCGGTCCCGTACGGCGCGTCGTACCCCGCGGTGTCCCGCACGACGCTCGCCGTCTCCCACGTGCCGAGCGCCGGGTCGGCGGAGCGTCGCTGCTCGAGCCCGTCCGTCCCGGGCAGCCCGGGGACGATCACGCGCGGCTCCGCGACGGGCAGGGCGGCGAGGTCGACGGGGGCGAGCGTCGGGGGCTCCGGCACGGCGGACCTGGTCGCGACGACGGGGGCACGGACGACGACGGTCGTCGGGCCCGTCGCCGGCGCGGCCTGCGCGCACCCGCCCGCGAGCGCCGCGACGCACAGCGCCAACACGCCCGGGGTCATCCGACGCGGGGAGATCGACACGTCCCCATCATCCGGGATGTCCGGACCGGCCGCCGTCCGCCGCTCACGTCGACGGCACGACGACCACGTCGACGCCCGGCAGCACCTGCGCACCCGCAGACAGTCACACCGGCCCGAGGTAGCCGATCACGGTGCGCTCCACGGCGGCGAGCTGGTTATGGCACTGCCGCCAGGCCACGTGCCTGTGCACCAGAAGTGCAGCACGCGATCGCGGGCACGCTCACCCCACGGCGAGCGCATCCGTCAGCAGCGCGACCAGCGCGTCGAGCTGGACGTCCGTCGAGGCGTCCTCGTCGACCTCCTCACCGTCCAGCGCCCGGGCCGCGAGGCCCGACTTGCTGTCGATGAGCTCGGCGATCTTCGCGTCGATCGTCTGCGCGGCGATGATCCGCCACGCGGTGACGGGCTGGTCCTGACCGATGCGGTGGATGCGGTCGATCGCCTGGGTCTGCTCGGCGTCGGTCCAGGACAGCTCGGCCAGCACGAGGTTCGAGGCGACCTGCAGGTTCAGGCCCACCCCCGCGGCCAGCAGCGAGCACACGGCGATCTGCACGTCGGGCTCGTCGGTGAACGCGGCGACGTTCTTGGCACGGGCCCGGGGCGTCTGGTCGCCGCGGATCGACGCGAAGCGGATGCCCCGCTCGGCGAACGTCTGCTCGGCGGCGTCCATGACGTCGACGTGCTTGGCGAAGAACACGACCTTGCCGACGTTGCGCGCGAGCTGCGCGGCGTAGTCCGCCGCGAGCCCGGCCTTGGCCTGGCCGATGCGCCGGACCACCGTGAAGACGTTCTCGCCGCGCTTCTTCGACGTGGAGTCCTTCAGCTCGGCGGCGGCGACGCGTCGGGCGAGCTCGACGTCGACGCCGTCGACGATGCCGCCGCGTGCCTCCACCGCGGCGCGGTAGCGCTCGACGAGACGCTGCGCGAGCGCGTCCTCGGCCGCCCGGATCGACCGCCCGACCGCTCCGTCGAGCTCGACCGGCAGGTCGGCGACACGACGCGCGGGGATGTCGGCGGCCACGTCGATCTTGCGACGTCGGACGATGCCCATGTCGATCACGGCGGACCGCGCCGCGGCCGCGAACCCCGGGTCGGCGGGCGTCAGGCCCGTCTCCTCGAGCGCGGACATCAGCGTGCCGAGCGGCCGGGTGTCGTCGATCCAGCCGAGGTACTGCCAGATCGCCCGGAAGTCCTCGATGTCGTTGATCAGCGGTGTGCCGGTCAGCGCCATGAGCAGCGGCCGCAGGCTGCGCTCGCGGATCCGCGCGGACAGCCTCAGCACGTGCTGGGAGCGCTGCGAGGACTTGTTCTTGATGAAGTGGGCCTCGTCGACGACCATGCCGCGGAAGCCGAGGTCCCCGAGCCAGCCGACGTGCCGGTCGAGGATGTCGTAGTTGACGATCACGACGTCCGCGAACGCGTCGACGTCGTCCCCGTCGCCGTGCACGACGGTCGCGCGGCGCAGCGGGAGCCACATCCCGACCTCGTGCGCCCAGTTGGTCTTGACGACGTTCGGGACGACGACGAGCAGCGGGAAGGCGTCGGCCGCCTGCGCCGCGAGCAGCGCCTGCGCGGTCTTGCCCAGGCCGGGCTCGTCGGCGAGCAGGAACGTGCGGTGCCCGCGGGCCGCGGCCGCGACGAGCTGCGCCTGGTGCGGCATCAGCTCACGCCCGTGCAGACCGGCCGCGGTGCGCACGTCCGGCAGGGACATGCACGCCGGGGCGCCCGTCGCCGCGCGCTCGAACGACTCGAACAGCGGGTCGAGCAGCTCCCAGCCGTCGAGCCGGTGGGTGCGCGGCGCGACGCGCAGCGCGGCGGCAGCCTCGTAGTCGGGGGCGAGGAACGGGTTCGCGAGGCGCCGGGAGATCACCGACTGCGGCACGACGCGCCGGTCGTTGCCCGGCGGCGGCGGGGGCGGCGCGGCGGGCTCGGGCTCGTCGGGCGGCTCGAGACCGCCCGCGCGCATGACGGTCGCCTTGTAGTCGCGCGCCGCGTCGGAGACCTTCGCGTCCTCACCGAGCAGCTCGAGCAGCGACGTGTCGCGCGCGGCGATCCTGGCGAGCTGCGTCGCCACGCCGTCGAGCCGCTTGAGCTGCTGGGTCCGCCGTGCGTCGTTCAGGGTGCCGTCGGCCAGGACCCGCGCGCGCTCCTCGCGCACGATCAGGGCGACGACCTGGAACTTCGTGCGCACGCCGGCGCGGGTCGGCGTCCGCTGGACCGCGTCGTCGACCTCGCGCGCGAGCTGTGCCAGGACGGGGATGATCCCCTCCTGGTCGGGGCGTTGCGTGCGACGGCGCTGCGCACCGGCGTCCGGGCGCGCGCGACCGGTGCGTCGCTGGCCGGCTCGGGCCACTTCTCCTCCTCCGACTACCTGCCGCACCGCGAGCACGGCACAGCACGACGTGCCGCGGGCCTCGACGGACCACTCACGCCCGACGTGGTGCGCACGCGGACGACGGCACGGGCCGTCCGCTCCGGTCGGGGCGGCCACGGACGACCACGTCGGTCCGCTCCCTGCTCCCCCGGCGCGTCGACGGCGCGAGAAGGCCATCTGATCACACGAGGACCACGATTGCCGAGCGCCGGGCCCCGTCATCGTCGCACGTCACCCTCATCCGACGCCTCACGCCCTTCCGACACTCTTGACAAGTCCGACACCGCCCCGGATAGGTTCGAGGCCATCCGCGATAGAGAACGTTTGCCATCGCGGGTCCCCGGCGCAACGACGCGCGGGAGAACGCCCCAGGAGGATCCCCATGCCGGGTCTACGGCCAGACGTCAGCGCACCAGCAGGAACCACCGCCGACCCACGCAGACGCCGGGCGGGAGGTGCGACCCGGCCCGTCCTCGGCACCGTGCTCGCCGGCCTGCTCACGCTCGCGACGCTCGGCCCGGCCCACCCCGCCGCCGCGGCGGACACGGAGCTGCCGCCCGCCGGGCAGACCTTCGAGCACTACCCGCCGCTGAAGGACGCCTACGCGGACCACTTCTCGTTCGGCATCTTCGGCGCGGGCGAGGCCGACGGGCTGATCTACAACTACGCGTCGTACACACCGGGCAACGAGATGAAGCCCGAGAGCACGCAGCGCGAGAAGGGCGTGTTCACGTTCGACGCGGCGGAGGCCGCGATCGCGCGGTACACGTCGCGCAACCCCGACCTGGCCCTGTACGGGCACACGCTGGCGTGGCACTCGCAGACCCCGACGTGGATGTGGGACGCGCCGCCCGCCCGGTACGACCAGCCGGGCACGTTCGACAGCGCCGTGGCGCTGGAGAACCTCAACACGCACGTCGAGGCCGTCCTCGAGCACTTCGGTGAGCGCCTCGTGGCGATCGACGTCGTGAACGAGGCGGTCGGCACCGCGAACCCGGACGACTGGCGCGCGTCGCTCGCCAAGGGCGAGGGCTGGTACGAGGCGCTGGGCGCCGACTGGGTCGAGCTCGCGTTCGTCAAGGCCGCCGAGGTCGTCGACGCCCACGGCTGGGACGTGAAGCTCACGTACAACGACTTCGGCCTCGACTCCCCCGCCAAGGCTCGCGTGGTCTACGAGATGGTCAAGGACATCAACGAGCGCCACGCGGGCGAGCGCCCCGACGGCCGCCCGCTCATCGAGGTCATCGGCATGCAGGGGCACTACAGCCTCGCCACCGACGTCGACGCCGTCGAGCAGAACATCAAGCTGTTCGGGACCCTCGGGAACGTCGAGGTCCACGTCACCGAGATGGACATCGCGCTGCCGCCCGGTGAGCTCACGCCCGAGAACGAGAACAACCAGGGCATGAAGTACGCCGAGCTGTTCACGATCTACCGCGACCACGCGGCGGGCCCGGCCAACACGACCGACAACGCGCACGTCGTCGCCGCCGTGAAGCTCGCGGGCGTCCGCGACGTGCTCACCGGGTGGAAGGGCGGCGAGTTCGCCATGCCCTACGACTACGACGGCAACGCCAAGCTCGCGCTGCTCGGCATCCTGTACCCCGAGCAGTTCCTCGCGACCCACGAGTACATCGACACGTCCGGGGGTCAGGAGCGCCCGCCCGTCCCCGGCGTCCACGTCTACGACACGTCGCTGGGCGACCCGTGGAGCGGTGCGAACGTCGTCCTCGGCGACGACGCGTCGGTGTGGCCCTGGTCGACGACCGACGACGGCGAGGTGGCCTTCCGGCCCGAGGCCGACGAGACGTACCGCCTGACGGTGAACTACACCGCCAAGGGGACGACCGCGATCCGCGTGCGCTGGCTCAAGGACAACACGAACGGCGGCTACACCACCGGCGACGGTGCGGTCATCAACGACCACCAGTACTCCGCCGGCCAGGTCGCCACGCACATCCCCGCGTACTTCAACAGCGGCATGGTCAACATGGGCAGCTACGACCTGGTCACCGAGATCACGCTCGACGGTGCGCAGCCCGCCGACGGGCTGATCGGGAACATCGCGATCCGCGGCGGCGCGGGCGGCAACGCGTTCTCGATCAACAAGCTCACCGTCGAGAAGATCACCGGCACCGGTACCGGCACGGTGGTGACGTGGCCCGGCGAGATCGTCGAGCCGCCCGCCACCGCCCCGGCGGCCCCCACGGACGTGCAGGCCACCGCCGGCGTCGGGTCCGCGACCGTGGCCTGGACGGCGCCGACCGACGACGGTGGGAGCCCCGTCACGTCGTCGACCGTCACCGCGTCGCCCGGCGGTGCGACGTGCACCACCGACGGCACGACGTGCGACGTCACCGACCTGACGAACGGCAAGGCGTACACGTTCACGGTCGTCGCCACGAACGAGGCGGGCGACTCCGAGCCGTCGGCCGCGTCCGCCCCCGTCACACCGACGGGCGTCCCGGGCACGCCGCGCGCCGTCGCGCTCGCGGTCTCCGCCCAGTCCGCGTGCGTCGACGGCCGACCGCAGGTCACCGTGCACGTGCGCAACACCGAGCGGGTCCCCGTGGTGGTCACCGCGGTCACCCCGTGGCGGGCCGCCACCGCGTGGATCCTCCTGCCCGGGGCCTCCGCCCAGCGCACGTGGACCGCACCGGGCACGACCCTCGACGCGGGCGACGTCCAGGTCACGGGCGCGACCGTCATCGCCTGGCGCGCCGCGCTCATGACCTACGAGGCCGGCCACACGGGCGCGTCCTGCGGCTGAGCCGCACGGGTCTGCACGGCTCGCCGTCGCCGCACGGGACCTCGGTTCCGTGCGGCGACGGCGCCACGACCGTCGCTCCACGGACGAGGTCACCCGCCTGGTCCCTGTGCCTCCCACCCGGCGCGCTGCGACGCGCTCAAGCGCCGAGGACGCGGACGACCGGACGCGGGGCCGAGCCGATGCAGGTCGTCGCCGTGCGGCTCACCGCCGCAGAGCTCGACGCCCTCGACGCCACAGCCGCGAAGCAGCACATGACCCGATCCGAGGCGATCCGGGCCGCGCTCGCACACTTCGCCGCGTGAGGGTCCACCCCAGCGCACTCAAGCACGGCGTCGTCCCGGACGACGCGATCCAGGCCGCCACGTGGTCCCTCTGGGTCGAGCCGCTCGACGAGGACGACCCGCCATGCCGCGAGCTGCGACTTGGCTTCGACACCCGAGCACGCCGCTGCGTCAGCGCCCGATGACGCTCACCATGAGCGGGTCCTGCGCGCGCAGCCGGTCGACCACCGCGTCGATCCCCACAGCGGTGATGTCCGCGACGGCCCCGTCGTCGACCGCGACGAGCTGGACGAAGCACACCCGCCCGTTCGGGGTGTCGATCTCCCCCAGCTCGGGGTCGGTCACGAGGAGAACCGACGTCTGCGCGGTGTCGGGGCCACCGGTGTCCGGGTACCCCGTCACGGGTCGCCCCATGGCGATACGACGGCCCTCCATGAGCACGAAGCTCTCGCCCTGCGCCCACCTCGCGATCCGCTGGAGGACGGTGAACGGCCAGTCCGGAGCCTCAGACGCCCCGTCCTCGGCGCGGATCCGCCACGTCAGCTCGCACCCCCAGCCGCTGTAGCCCTCGTTGTCGCCATCGCCCTCGTCGAACACGTTGCTCAGCCCGTACGTCACGTAGTGCCAGTGGCCGTCGGCGCGGTACGCGCTGCACCCCTGCAGCACCGAGCCGAACGCGCGCCCCGGGGAGTAGGCGACGTGCCGCGGCTCCTGGTCGCCGTAGATCCGCGCGCACGCCGCGCCGATCGCGTCCCAGCCGAAGGTCGTGGGCTCGTCCTCTGGACCCACGGGTTGGACGGGCGGTGGCGGCGTGCCGTCAGGTGACGCCACCGGCGACGCCTCGCTGTCGCCGCGTCGACCTCGGAACCACGCCAAAGAGCCTCCTGTCGTCGGGACGGGCGCCGACACAGATGCCGGCCCCGGGCCCCGCGTCCTCCGCGACGCGGGGCTGGCTGCGACCTGCTCGAGCACTGTGCGCCTGGGCAGATTCGAACTGCCGACACCCGCTTTAGGAGTTCGATCTTGGACTATGAGGAGGCCGTTGACCTGCGGAAACACATGCATGTAGTTCGTGGGGTGCCCGCCTTCCGGGGTCCACGCTGACCACACGCTGACCACGGGGCGCCGCTTGCTGTGTGGCAGGCGGTTGGCGTCGATCGCGACCCGACCATGGCCGGAGGGACATCACGGGCGGAGCGCGGCGGCCTTGCACCGTACTGGCCGCCGGTTGACGACTTTGACGTGACTAGGCGATCTTGAGCAGTCGGCGATATCTCCACGCGCTTGGCTGAGGCATGGCAGGGCGCGGCGTACGCGAGCTTGTCCGAGTCGAGCGGAGACCCCATGTGGATCACCAGCGAGGTGGAACTACCGCAGGCCGTCATCGACGCGCACGCCGCAGGGCACCTGGTCCTCTTCGTCGGCGCCGGTGCGTCAATGGGTCCGCCATCCAGCCTGCCATCGTTCACCGGTCTAGCTCGCGAGTTGGCGAGCATGGCCCGGATACCCTTCGCAGACACCGCGAACCTCGACACGTTCCTCGGAGAACTACCAGTCGGGTTCGACACTCACTCGCATACACGCGATCTGATCGGCCGGGCGGGGTCGTTACCCAACCCGACGCACACTGCACTCGTGCGATTGGCATCATCCACCGGGGATCTGCGCATCGTAACCACGAACTTCGACGATCACCTACTTTCGGCCGCCACCGATGCGGGGGTGGAGGTGCGCGACACTTGGTTCGGGCCCTCACTGCCCCTCGGTGACGAGTTCACCGGACTAGTCCACCTGCACGGCTCGGTGCGCCGAGATCCACGAGAACTTGTCCTCACGGATACAGATTTCGGACGAGCTTACTTGACTCGCGGCTGGGCTACACGGTTCTTGCTACCGATGTTCCAGGAGTACACCGTAGTCTTTGTCGGATACAGCCACGACGACCCAATCATGCGTTACCTGGCTCTCGGACTTCCGCCCCGGACGCTGCGCTTCGCTTTCACACCGCAACACCATTCAGCAGACCCGAAATGGGAACGGCTGGGCGTCGGCACGATCGGTTATCCAGTTGTTGGCGACGACCATACGTCCCTTGTTGCCGCACTTCAGGCGTGGGATGTACGCGCCCGGATGGGTCAGACGGACCACCAGGCCCGCATGAGAGAGATCATCGAGGCCGGCCCGGAGATGACTCCGGTCGATCGCGATTACCTTGCTGACCGGATCGCGACTACAGACGGCGCTCGCCACTTCGCCGCAGCAGCCGCAGATGCCCTCCTCGACCACAAGTTGGCCTGGCTCCAATGGGCGGAGGACCTTCCTGGATTTAGGTCGCTCTTCACCGGTGGGCGCGGTGGCGAGGCCGAGGCGACCCTCGTCAACTGGTTCTGCAGCGTCTTCATTGCATCGCCGGAACTACATGGTGCGGCCCTGCAGACCGTGCAGCGCCAAGGTCAAGCGTTCTCGGATGAGCTCTTCAGAGGTGCCTGCTGGGCGGCAGACCAACTAGGCAAGAAGGAGCCTGACGCCGGGCGTCGCTGGAAGGCACTTCTTGCGAGCTCCATTCGCGGACACTCGGCACCCGTAGAAACGGATTGGCTGCTTCCATATCTCCCGGGCGACCATACGGAGCACCTCTCCGTGTTGAGGTCCGCACTGCGGCCCCACTTGGCGTTGAAGCGGCGATGGTTTTCCAGCGAGCCGGATTCAGCAACTGCACCTCCGGACGCCGAAGCGCGATGGAGCACTGCGGGCGAGAGCCTCACCAGTCACGTCACCAAGGCTGTTCAGGTGTCAGAGGCCGGTGATCCCGCGCTCGGAAGCCTCCTTGAAGACGCGCTGAGCGCCGCATACGATTTGCTTGATGCGTACTTTGGACCAAGGGAGTGGGACAGTCTTAGCTACGGACGCTCAGCAATCGAGCCGCACTCACAGGACGAGTTCCACGACCCCGTCGACGCTGTCATTGACGGGCTACGAGCATACGGCGAGAAGGCACTGCCCGTCCTACCCGGCTTGCCCGAGCGATGGTGGTCGCTCGGTCGCGAACTCTTCCAGCGTCTCGCGCTCCACCTCCTGACCGGAGACCGGTCTCGCGACCCCGATGACAAGATCTCCTGGCTACTAGAGAGATCGCTGGTTTACAAGTCCGGCTTGAAGCATGAGGTATACCAAGTGCTCCAGGCGGCCACCCCGTCAAGCTCCGCGCCAGCGCGCGATCGACTACTCGCAACCGTCCTCGCGGGCCCGCCTTGGCTTGAAGAAGCACCCGATCTCGATCGCCACGCTGCGTACGCAAAGTACAACGTCCTCGTCTGGCTCACTCGCGTCGCGCCGGCGTGGCGCGGTGCAGCCAGAGAACTCGAGGCCACGCAAGAGGCAAACCCTGACTTTGCGCCGCGCGAGCATCCGGACTTCGATCGCTGGATGTCGAGCGGAACATGGGGTGGCAAATTTCCTATGGAACCGGACGATTTCGTGCAGGCATTCGAGATCGACCCGACACAAGCACTCGACGACCTCGTGAGCCGCGACTACTCAGAGCGGACCTTTGACCAGCCAAGGTGGGAGGACGCCCTGTCGCTCGTCAGTCGAGCAGCAGAGGCGCGCCCCGATGTGGGCGAACAGATGTGGCGCCTCGCGGATGAGCGGGCTGATGAGCAAGCCGGGGACATCCAGCGAGCCCTGGTCGGCGGCTGGGCGAAGGCGCGCCTCACGGCCGACGCCGAGACGGTCGTCGCCCGAGTTTCGGAGCGTGTAGGAGATGCAGGGTCCGCACGCGCGATCAGCCGGTTCCTCCTTGAGCAGGTGCGGCTGCAGGCCGATGTCGATGAGACGCCCGCCCTCGCAGCGATGCGCGACATCGCGCTCGCGCTGTGGCAGGAGCACAGCGCATCCTTCACACACGCGAAAGATCTCGACCCTGTCTCCTTCGCGCCGCTATATCTTAATTCTTGGCCGGGCGAACTCGCGCAGTACTGGATAAGCGAGGTCGACCGGCGTTGGAGGCACAACCGAGACGATTGGTCGGGCCTCAGCGAACAGGAGCGCGCTGCGTTTGGCCAGTTGCTTGAAGGGACAGGCGACACACGCTACGCCACCCAACCAGCCGTTGCCAGTGGGCTCTTTTTCTTGTTCGCCGCCGACCCCGACTTCGCAGTCGAGCGCATCATCCCCTTGTTCTTGCATGACTCGACGGCAAGGCTCGCGTGGTCTCCCTATCTGCACCACCCCCGCTACAACGACAAGCTCCTTGGGGCTGGGATGCTCGAGGCCGTGATAGCGGAATGGGATCGCCTTGGGGATTTGGACGATGGGTTGCAAAACCAGTTCCTCGGGCTTGTCGCATCCATAGTCGCCGTTGCGGGAATTAACGCCAAACAGCGACAGGCGCTTCTAGACAAAAGCGTCCTCGCCGACGACGGCGCATACGCAGCGAACTTTGCCGAAGCAGCTGTTCGCCTCCTGCAGTCTGAGCGTGTCGATGGAGCAGCAGTGTGGGGACGTTGGCTCGGTGATCACGTGAGGGCTCGCCTCGCAGGGATTCCACGAAGAGCAGAGTTGGAGGAACTCGCTCGTTGGGCCGACGTCTTGCCGCATCTCGGGGATGCCGTTCCCGAAGCATCAGCGATGCTGGGCGGTCGCGGCATCGGCCTAGGCGACAGGTTTTTCGATCCCGACTTCCCCGACGGGGTGCTGCTCGAGCACGGACAGACCCTTGTTCAGCACTACGTCGAGCGAATCCGGAACTCTTCACAGACTGGCTACCTCGTTCCGCATCAGGTGCGGGAGCTCATCGACAATATGCGCGTAGTGCTCGGCGACGCCGCGGTCCAACCACTCATCGCCGCGGCGACCGAGAGCGGATTCGACAGGCGCTACTGACAACGGCGCGCGCTTCGGTCATCGTTGCCTCTCGCACGGTGCGGACGCATGCGTCAGCGGCCATCAAAAGAATCGGGATGACGCCACAGGCTCGGACCCACCCGAGGCGCATGAGCATCGCCATGCAAGAGGAGTCGACGCTGCGATCCCTTGCTCTGACCGGGTCGCTCAGGAGCCGAGCAGGTGATCGCCCTCGCCGACGCGGAACGCCTCCTGCACCCATCCGGCGAAGGTGTCGTCGAGGTCGGCCGGTGACCGGAGCACGTACTGGTGGACGAACAGGTGCTTCGTGTACGGGCTGACCCGGGTGATCCGTGGCTCCAGCGGCAGAGGACGCATGAGGTCGAGGTACCCCTGGACGCCCTTCGACGTCGGCCGCGCACCGGCGAAACCGCGTCGGCTCCCCCTGAACGTGATCGTGGTCTTCGACACGGACACCGTGACGTCACCCTGTCCGAGGATCAGCGCCTCGACCTCGCGGTAGAGCGCGACGTGCTCGGCAGGGGCGTTACGGAGGTGGCGTTCAACGGTCCACTCGATTTCCATCTGGCCAGCCTGGATCCTTCAGCATGCAGCAACCGGCCGGGTTAGCCGACCTCCGGTTGCGGCGAGGGCCCTGGCGATGGTTCGTCGGTCGATCCAGCGAGGCACCTCGCTCCGATAGGCCTCGTAGCTGTCGCCGAAGTGGGCGCTCAGCGCAGCTTCCTCGGCCCGGATCTGTCCGAGGTCGATGGCAGCGACGAAAGCGGCAACAGGGAGGAGGGCAGGCAGCGAGCGCCGGGCGGTGGCGTGTGCGAGGAGAGTGCCGGCCATCGCGACGTACATGGGATTGCGCGTGAGGCTGTTCGCCCCGTCGGTGACGAGCGTGTTGGCCGCTTCGGGGTGCATCGGGTCCACGGTCGTGCGGTGCCGGCGGAACCGCAGGACGGCGTCGGCGGCCAACGCGGCGGAGCAGGCGGCGAGGGCCGCCGCGGCGATCGTGGAGCCGGTTGTGCGCCGGTGAGACCGCGAGATCACTCTCTGAGCGGCGCCCGCAGCGACCAGGAGAACAACCGGGGGAACGTGCACGCTGGCCCGCCGGTCGCTACGGGTGGCCACGGCGTCGAGGTGCTGTGGCACTCGTCCTCCATCGGATGGGTCGGGTCGCGGCTACGTCGTAATCGTGCCAGGAGTCCGAGATCGGACGGCGAAGCGGTTCCGACATGCACTCGCTTGAATCACCTACGCCTCTCTGCGGGGAGAGGAGCCCGTGACCTCGCCGATTTGCCGCCGAGAACCGCCCGCACGGATCCAATGTCGCAAGGGACATCCCGACGAGGTTGGCGTACTCCCCAGCATGCCCGGAGAAGCCCGGCTCGGCAGACGAACACCACGTGCCGCCCACACCGACAGCCCCGACAGGACGGTGTAGATCGCACCGCACGACCGATCCGCACACCTGTCGACAGGAGCGGCCGGCGGGCCGCGGGCGCTATCGCGCTCCGACGAGCCTGTCCACGTGCGAGGCCAGCCGTGCACACCGATGGCCAGAACGACGAGCCCGACAAGGGCTGCCAATTGACCGATGAGAAGTTGCGCCGGGCTTACCTCCGCGGAGAACGCAGGCGCGTACAGCCACCCGCCGCCGATGAGGAGGACGACTCCCCAGACCAGGAACGGTGCGCTGCGGGCAGGGCTCTGAACAACGGCCGGTTCCATCCGGGCTCTCTCGGTCATGTCGGTTCTTCCCTTGCGGTCGGCCGTCGTGCCTGGGGCGATCATGATGGCGCGCGGGCAGCTTCTGCGGAAGGCCGCGGGCGCAGCTTCTCGATTGCTCCTGGTCGGGCGAGCTCTCGCTCCCGTGTCGTCTTGGTGGCATCTCTGCACACCCGTCTGTAGGCGCCCCCGTGGGCGGGCCGCGACATCTTCTCCGCCTGGTCCGCACACCTGTCACCAAGAGCGGTGACGGCGGGCCGCACGGCGCGCCGGGAAGGGAGGTGGTGCGCGTGATGTCGATGCACAAGCTGACGGCTGGGGACGGGTACGCGTACCTGACCCGGCACGTTGCCGCGGGCGATGCTGGGCTCGAGGCGGGCGCGTCGCTGACCCTGTACTACGAGCAGACCGGCAACCCGGCCGGCCGCTGGTACGGCGAAGGCCTTGCCGGGCTGGGCGACGCGACCCGGCGGCTCCGTGCCGGTGACGTCGTGACCGAGGCGGCGATGACGGCCGTGTTCCGCGACGGCGTCGACCCTCTGACCAACGACGCACTCGGTCGCGCGTACCGGACCTTTGATGACGGGAAGCGGCATGCGGTCGTCGGCTACGACCTGACGTTCACGGCGCCCAAGTCCGTGTCGGTGCTGTGGGCGTTGGCCGATGACGCGCACCGCGTAATCGTCTATGACGCGCACCGGGCGGCGCTGGCGTCATCGCTGGAGTTCGTCGAGCAGCGCGTCATTCGGACGCGCATCGGTGAGGGGGGCCGTCATCAGGTCCGCACGCGCGGGATGGTTGCCGCGGCGTTCGATCACTGGGACACCCGGGCCGGTGACCCGAACCTGCGTCCCTGCTGATCGCTGCTGGGGCGGACGTGAAGGCGGTGCAGGTGATCCTCGGGCACTCGACCGCGACGATGACGATGGACCTGTACGGGCACCTGTTCAGCGAGGCGACCTGGCAGGCCATGGAGCGCCTCCCGGCGATACCGCTGATGCCGGTGGCTCGGGAAATCGAGCCGCCCAGCAGGCCGCCGGCCGGAACTCTCGGCTGAGCGGCCCCCGGGCTGCTCTCGTCGCGAGGCGAGTGACATCTGCATGCCGCTCTCGGCACGGGAGCACTCGTGCTTGGTTGGTGCATGACCTGCAGTTCAGATGTGGAGGGGCGGCCCAGGGCGGTGACGCCGCCTCGCGCGACGGATCAGGAAGTTCCAGAACTCCTCGTCGATCCCTTCAGGTGGGTCGGGCTGCTCCCAGGTCCGCGCCTCCTCATTGCTGCGTCCGTCCCAATCGCGAGGGAACTCCTCCGTTCCCATGCCATGGGGTCCACGGTGCTCAAGGCCATCCCGAGTGACCGCCCAGTCATCGCTGACCCACTCGTCCAGGGGGCTCTGGAGCCATGCCCCGGGGTCCTCACGGCGCCCGGCGATGGCCTCTCGGAGAGCAGCGTGGAGGTTTGCGAAGACCCTGGCGTCCAATCGCCTTGCCTCCTGGGCGAACCCAGCGACGATCATCTCGCGACGAAGCTTGTCAAGGATTTCATCAGCCGCGACTCCAGATTCCCACGGCACCATCATTGGGCGGCTACCCGGCCGATCCTCAGGGGCCTCCCATTCGATTTCAACGATCGGGCGGATGTCATAATCCCCGGGCTGCAGCCTGTGCAGTGGCTGACCAGTGGCGGCAGCACTCACTCGGAACACGAACCGCGGCTGGTTAGGACCTCCAGTGCCCGCAGGAATCGTCACCTGGTGAAACCACAGCCCGCCCATGGCATCAACCTCTTCCAGCGCTGCTCTGACGCTCTCGAACGAGATGCCGTCGGCGAGCCGCTGGATCACCGCATCCTGTTCGCGCACGCCGTCAGCCGCCCGATTCTCCAAGCGTGCCTGGAGTTCGTCGAGGCGCAACGATAGGTCCCGCTGGTTCGCGACGATGTCACCAGTCTCTTCCGCGACGACCTGCCGCGTCGTCTCTTGGACAGCCGTGACGATCCGAGAAGTGAATGTGCGCTCGAGGAACCAGATCCCCGCCACAAGGAGCAACGTAGTTCCCACGTTCGTCAATGTGGCCGAGGTCAGGGCCCTCCAGTCGCCGAACCCAGGACCAGCGCGCAATACGAGCGCGAACGGCGCGGCCGTCACGAGGATGCCGATGACTGTCACCAGAGCGATCAGTCCCCAGCGGACGCGATGCGCCGGTGAAGCCTCCTGGTCCATGACACCTCACTCCCCCATCGCAGGGCCGACCTGCCGCCGAGTCTCCCAGACCGCAGGCCGCCTCTACGAGCGCCCTCCGTCGCCTGGCAGCGCCAAGGCAGCCAGAGCATCACGAGGTGAGGCGCCCGCCAGTCATCGCTACCCGGACGTCCGCCGGCGTCCGTCCACGTGTTCGACCAGACCGTCCACGTCCTGAGACGAGTCGCTGACCTGTCAAGTGTCGGTACCCGGACGACATCTGAGTTCCGGTAGGTAGGCGACACCTCAGGCGGTGGCTCGGCGGCGGGGTCGGCCCTTGGGGTTGGCGAAGGCGCCGAGTTCGCGGGTGCGGTCGTGGCGGATCGGGTGGACGCGGATGACCTTGCCGTGCTGGGAGAGCTGGACCGAGCCGGCGACGATCGCCACGTCGATGGTCTGGCGGGCCCAGGCCCGCCCGGTGCGGTAGGTGGCGCCGGCGAAGCAGACGTTGCCGTCGGCGTTGGCCAGCCGCGACATGCTCATCCCGGTGGTCGCGTCCCGGGCCCGCAGCGCGACCGGGGCGGTCCGCGGGTTGCGGTCGGCGTGGTCGGGTGCGAGGCGCTGGGCGTGGGTGGCGACCAGGACGCCGGCATGCAGGATCTCCACCAGCCCGCCGGTCACGACGACCTCGACCGGTTCACCGGCGAAGGTGGGGCCCACGGCGTAACGGAACCCGGCCAGTGAGATGCTCCCGCGCTGGTCCACCCACCGGCTGATCCCGCCCGGACGCGGACCGGGCCGGGCAGCCGGCGCCGGCGACGCGGCAGGGGCGACGTCGGCCGGCACCACCGACCGCTCGGCCAGCGCGAACCGCTCGGCCGGTGGGCGACCCCCGCACGACTGGTGCGGACGCTCGGTGTTGTACTCGACCACCCAGGCGTCCAACGCCGCCTGCAGCTCTTCGACGGTGGCGTGCGCGCGGTCGTGCTCGGTGAGGAACTCGGCCCGGATCGTCTTGTGCAGCCGCTCGATCTTCCCGGTCGTGGTCGGTGAGTACGGGGCGGTGAGCAGGTGCTTGATCCCGTTCTCGGCGCAGACCTGGTCGAACAGCACCGGGCCCGGCCCGGGACCGAACCGTGCGGTGAACACCTTGCCGTTGTCGGTCAGCAGCTGCTCGGGCACCCCGTGACGGCGCAGGGCGGCGATCAGCGCGGCGACCACCGGGCGGGCCGTCGCTCTGGGCATCACCGCCGCGCAGACGCAGAACCGAGAGTGGTCGTCGATCCCGGTCACGATCTTCATCTCGCGGCCGTCGGCCAGGAACGTCCGACCCATCACGTCCATCTGCCACAGCTCCATCGACCGGCCCCGCTCCCACCGCCGGTAGTCCTCCCGCCGCCGTCGCCGCTTCGTCCCCTCGACCAGGCCGTGCCGCAGCAGCGCCCGATAGACCGCCGACCGCGACGGCACCGGCGTCATCCCGTCGCGCTCCAGGCGCCACACGATCCGCGAGGTACCCCACGCCGGATGCGCCCGCCGCATCGCCACCACGGCCGCCTCGACCACCGGGGCCATCTGATGCGGACACGAGGACGGCCGCGAGGACCGGTCGGCCAACCCTCCCAGCCCACCGCCGGCATACCGGCGCAGCCACTCATGGACCGTCTGCCGCGCCACCCCGTTACGCCGGGCCACCCCGGTCACCGACACCCCGTCCAGGACCTCGAGAACCGCCTGATACCGCTGCTCCACCACACCCAGCTCCACCAGCACAACCGGCCCCTCTCACCGCGACCCCATCGTCACGACGAGCGAACCCCACGGCCACGCCGAGCCGGAAGACGAGCACGAGTGTCAGGCAGGAACCGGAACCACTGTCGCCCACCTACCGAAACCGCGTCCGCAACCTGTCAGCCAGGAACCGGACCAACGTGTCCACCATCTACCGGTGTCGCACAGACGAGTCGCTGACCACGCGCTGACCAATGCCCGGCAATTCGGACACTGTGCCAGCCGCGGTCAAGGCGCCGATCCAGCCTGTTGACCTGCACAAACCCTCTGTGCGCCTGGGCAGATTCGAACTGCCGACACCCGCTTTAGGAGAGCGGTGCTCTATCCCCTGAGCTACAGGCGCGTGGGACCTGCGAGAGAACGTGGTCTACAACCTGCCGGATACGCCGACCGGCGCGACCACGGGCCCCCTCGTCGGTCCCGTACGGCGCCGATCAGGCCTCGGGGGCTCGTCCGGCGCTGGTCAAGCGTACCGGGAGGCAGCTCCGGGACACGCACGTAACCCCTTGAGAGGGCTGTGGTCGTTCGTCCGAGGTCGGGTTCAGGCCGCTCCAGCGGTCACGACGCCTCGATGTGCACGCGGTACGCTCGTGATGCACCAACCAAGAGGAGCGCAGACACATGACGCGAACGATGATCGACCTGGACGACGACCTCGTCGAGCGCGCCGCTGCGTTGCTGGGCACCCGCACGAAGAAGGACACCGTGAACCAGGCGATGCGCGACGTCGTCGAGCGCGCGACCCGCACCGATCAGCAGCAGGCCGCCGTGCGAGCGATGAGCGACATGCCGTGGCTGACCGCACTGGCCGACCCGTCGTTCGTGGCCGAGGCCCGCCGTTGAGCCAGTCCCCGCTGTATCTGGTCGACAGCTCGGCATGGGCACGGGCAGGCCACGCACCAGTTGCAGCACGCCTGGCCGACCTGGCCGCTGCGGGCGTCCTGGCATGCGCGACACCGCAGGTCCTGGAGATCATGTACTCCGCGCGCAACGCCGCCGAGTGGGACCAGACCGAGCATGCCCTGAGGGCGTTCACGTTCCTCGAGGCGTCCAAGCAGAGCGACGAGCTCGCCCAGTCGCTGCAGGAAGCACTCATGCGTGCAGGGAAGCTTCGCTCGGTCGGCCCGATGGACCTGCTGATCGCCGGCCTGGCACGAGCGCACGGGGCCACGGTCGTCCACTACGACAGCGACTACGACCACGTGGCATCGGTCGACCCGGAGTTCCGGCACGAGTGGATCGTCCCGCGAGGCACCGCCTCCTAGCGCGACAGCCCCCGTCCGGGCCGACGGCGAGAACCAGTCCACAATGTTGCTATCACCATCGATAGTGACATCGATGATGCTCGGAAGGGGCGCCCGATGGGCGGCTTCGTCGGACGAACCCGCGAGCTCGACGACCTGCGCGCGCAGCTCGACGTCGTCGCCGCCGGCGACCGCGACGCCCGCGGGGTCGCGGTCCTCGTGCGAGGGCGGCGACGCGTCGGCAAGAGCCGCCTGGCCGAGGATTTCGCCCACCGCAGCGGCGTCCCGCACATGACGTTCCAGGCCACGCGCGGCGCACCGGTCGAGCAGGAGTACGCCGCGATCGCCGCCGCAGTCGCCGCGTCGAACCTGCCCGGCGCCGGCATCGCCTCGGGCAACACCCCCAGGACGTTCGGCGCAGCACTGGCGCTCCTCGCCGCGGCCCTGCCGGACGACCAGCCGTCCGTGGTGGTCCTCGACGAGGTGCCGTGGCTGCTCGAGGGCATCCCCGGCGGTGCCGGCGAGCTCCAGCGAGCCTGGGACCGCACCCTGTCACGCAGACCCGTCCTCCTGCTGCTGCTCGGGTCCGACCTGGCGATGATGGAGCAGCTGACCCGCCCCGAGCAGCCGTTCCACGGCCGCGGCGTCGAGATGGTCCTGGACGCCCTGTCGCCGCGCGACGTCGCGCGGATGGCAGGACTGGACGGGATCGCCGCGTTCGACGCGTACCTGATCACCGGGGGGCAACCTCTGATCGCGCAGGAGTGGCGGCACGGGGAGGCGCCCGGGGAGTTCCTGGCACGGTCGTTCGGGTCGTCCTTGTCGGCGCTCGTCGTGTCCGGGACACGCGTGCTCGACGCGGAGTTCACCGAGAGCGAGGTCACCCGCAGGGTCCTCACCGCGATCGGGGACGGCGAGCGGACGTTCTCCACGATCCAGGCCGCGTCCGGCGGGCTGCAGCCCACGTCCCTGACCCGCGCGCTGGGCACGCTCACCACCACCCGCGTCGTCGCGGCCGACGTCCCGTTGTCGGTCTCACCGTCGCGCGAGAAGCGGTACCGGATCGCCGACCCGGCGCTGCGGTTCTGGCTGCCGTTCGTGCAGACGGCGCTGCACGAGGTCGATCGCGCCCGCCCGGACCTGGCGATCGCGCGCGTCGAGTGGTCGTTCTCCACGTGGCGGGGCAGAGCCGTCGAACCACTGGTGCGCGAGGCCGTGCACCGGCTCCTGGTGGGAACCGAGTGGGCAGGCGTCGGAGAGGTCGGTGGGTGGTGGCCCCGGTCGAGCACGCCGGAGATCGACCTGGTCGCGACCGACCGCCGCCCCGCGCAGCACATCGCGTTCGTCGGCACGGTGAAGTGGCGTCCGCGCGCCCCGGTCGCCCCGGACGAGATCGCCAGGCTCGTCGTCGACGCCCAGTCCGTCCCGGGCGTCACCCCGGACACGCCCGTGGTCGCTGTCTGCCCGGCCGGCGTGTCGACGAGTGTGCAGGTCGCCAGGGCATGGACGGCGGACGACCTGCTGGAAGCGTGGCCCTGACCGGTCGTCCCCGGCTCCCGCGTCGGTGCCTACGCGCCGTCGCGGGCGCGGCCGCCCGGCGCACTGGTGTGCGCAAGGTAGGCGAGCGGCCCGGCGACGGGCAGCAGCAGGATGACGGCGAACCAGAGCAGCATCGCCGCGGCGCTCTCACGCCGACGCCACCATCGCACCAGCGCGACGAGGGCCAGCGCCAGGGCACAGAGCGCGACGACCGACCAGACGACGTCGTAGGCGGCGGGGACCAGCGGGTTCACGCGACGAGCCTAGCGACCGGGCCACCTCGCCCCGCCATGCTCCCTGTGGACGACCGCCGACGCGCGAGGGCGTCTGCTGGCACGATCGGCGACGTGATCACGGCAGACGAGGTCCTCGAGGTCCGGTTCCGCGCGACGAAGTTCGACTACGGGTACGACCAGGACGACGTGGACGACTTCCTCGACCGCGTCGTCGCGACGCTGCGCTCGTTGGACTCCGGTGAGCCGACGGACCACGCGGTGGGTGCCGACGACGTGCGGGACGTGACGTTCCAGCCGACGCGGTTCCGCGAGGGGTACGACCTGCAGCAGGTCGACGAGGTGCTCGACCGGGTGCAGCAGACGCTGCGCGCCCGGGGGGCGTCGGCGTCCACGCGCCGCACACCGCCCGCGCCGCCCGCACCGGCGGACGCGCGCAGGACGTCCGTCGCGCCGACGAGCACACCGCCCGCCGTCGTCGAGCACCGCTCCTGGTGGAGCCGGCTCTTCGGCGGCTGACCGCGGCGACCGCCGACCGCGCCCACCCCACGGGGTCGCGACCGAGGCGCGTCAGCCCGGCTGCGCGACCCCCGCGAACCCCTCGGACGGCTGCACGACCACGAACCCCGGCCCGTGGAACTTGTACTGGAACGCCTCACCGGTGCCGCCGCGCAGCAGCGAGGACATGTTCATCGACGACACGACGTCGGGCACGAGGTTCGCGGACCAGCACACGGCGGCGTTCGGGTCGACGAACGTCGGCTGCTGGGAGCAGTCCAGGATGACGGGCTGGCCGTCGGACGTCAGCGCGACCGTCCCGTGCCCCTGGATCAGGGTGTTGAACAGGCCGCCGGTCATCATCCCGGCGCCGCGCGTGCGGTGCAGGTCCCACTGCAGGGTGGCGTCGAACGCCAGCAGCGAGCCGCCGCCGACGCTGATCGCGTCACCCTCGAGCTGGAGGAGGAAGACGTTCTCGGCGAACCGCGCGAAGAACACGTCGCCCTGCCCGGAGACCGTCATGAGCGCCTGGTCGTCGGACGAGATCGCACGCTTGACGAACGTCGCGAGCGAGTCCGAGCCCTTGTGGTGGAACTGCACGGCGCCCTGGTAGGCGACCATCGACCCCTTGGCGGCGAGGACCGGCTCACCGAGGGTCACCTTGAGCATCTTGGAGTTCTGGAGCACGAACCGCTGGCCCGTCTCGACCTCGAGGTTCGTCTTGTCGAAGATGTCGCTGCGCATGGCGTCATCCTGCCCGCAGCAGGCGGTCAGTGCGGAATCCGGAGGTACGGCCCCCTCCCCGTGGGGACGAAGCCGAGCGAGGCCGCCAGCCGGGACGAGCCGAGGTTCCCGTCGCGGCACGACCACACGGGCACGAGCCCGCGGCGCCGCAGGTCGACGACGAGCGCGGGACCTCGGCACCGGATCCGGGTGTGGACCGCGGGACGTTCGTCCGCCAGGGTCCGCGCCCCCCCCCCCGGGGGGGGGGGGGGGGGGGCGGCGGGGGGGGGCCCCCC
>JAFAEH010000093.1 GCA_023424135.1 Actinomycetes bacterium
CGTCGGGCCCACGAACACCAGCCCCGCGGCCTCGACCGCCGCGGCGAACCCGGCGTCCTCGGACAGGAAGCCCCAGCCGGGGTGCACGGCGCCGGCGCCGGTGCGCGCGGCCGCGTCGAGCAGCGCATCGGCCCGCAGGTAGGAGTCCGCGGCGGGTCCGGGCCCGAGGCGCACGGCCTCGTCCGCGAGGCGCACGTGCGGTGCCGCCGCGTCGGCGTCGGAGTGCACGGCGACCGTGCGCAGCCCGAGGGCGCGTGCGGTCCGCACCACCCGGACGGCGACCTCGCCGCGGTTGGCGACCAGCAGGGTGTCGAACACGTTCCTCCCCGCGGGGTCGACCGTGGGGCGTCGGCACCCCCGCACGTGGGACGGTAGGGATGCGGTGTCACGCGCAGCCGTGCCGAGGGTAAAAGGTGCGTAACGCCGACGTTCCGACCCGTCCGCACGACGCACGGACGCCCGGCAGCCAGGCGCACGACCGACGGACGCCTGGCCGACGGGCGCCCGGCCACGGCCGGGGCCCTCGGCGCGGGACCTCAGCCCGCGGTCGCCATCCGCGCCATCGCGTGCGTCGCGCGTTCCATGACGACCTCGAGCGACTCCCCCACGTGCTGGTGCAGGGCCGTCAGGGCGTCGGGCAGCTCGTGCGCCAGGACGAGCCGCAGGATCGCCAGGTGCTCGTCGATCGTCGCGTCGATGCGCTCCTCCTCGACGAAGTCGTGCATCCGCACCGCGCGGATCTTCTGGTTCACGGTCACCAGGGCGTCCGTGAGCTGCGCGTTCCCCGACGCGCGCGACAGGGCCTGGTGGAAGCCCTCGTCGCGCAGGACGAAGCTCGGGTCGGGGTCCGGGACGTCGTCGCGCATCTCCTCCCAGCGCGTGAGCTCGGCGCGCAGCAGCGCCTCGTCGTGGCGCACCTGCGGGTTCTCGATCGCCCGGGAGATCCCGCGCAGCTCGAGCGTGATCCGCAGCTCGTAGAGGTTGCGCAGGTCCTCCAGCGACGGCACGACGACGGCGTAGCCGAAGTCGGTGCGCTCCACGAGGCCGTCCGACAGGAGCCGCGACAGGGCCTCGCGCACGGGGGTGCGTGACACGTCGAACGCCTTGGACAGCTTCGGCTCGGTCAGCCGCTCGCGCGGTGAGACCCGGCCGTTGAGGATCTCGTCGCGCAGCCGCCCGTACACCTGCTCGCGCAACGACGTCACCGGGGTCCCCGGTGCCTCCTGCGCACCCGTCGCGGCCGCCGCTCGCAGCCCGTTCACCATGGTCACGACAGTAACCCTCCCCCCGTCGGTCGTCCGGATCTTCACCCTGGTGGCGGGGCGTCACAGCGCCATCGCCGCCCGGACGTCCGACTCCTGCTCCGCGCCGCCGGTGCCGCTCGCGGTCACCCGCCCGGACTCCAGGACGTAGTAGCGGGACGACGCCGCGAGCGCGAAGCCGACGTGCTGCTCGACGAGCAGCACGGACAGCCCACCGGCGGCGAGCTGCACGATCGCGTCCTCGATCTCGGCGACGACGGACGGCTGGATGCCCTCGGTCGGCTCGTCGAGCACGATCAGGCGCGGACCGGTGATCAGGGCCCGGGCGATCGCGAGCTGCTGACGCTGCCCGCCGGACAGCAGGCCGGCGCGCCGGTTCAGCAGCCCGCGCAGCGCCGGGAACAGGTCCAGCGCGTCGTCGAGCCGCCGGGCCCCCGCCGACCCGGCGACGTCGGCGACGAGCTGGAGGTTCTCCCGGGCGGTGAGCTGCCCGAACGACTGCTGCCCCTGCGGCACGTACGCCAGCCCGGCACGCACCCGCTGGTGCGGGCGGGTCCGCGTGACGTCGTCGCCGCCGAGCAGGACCGTCCCGGCCCGCACGGGCAGCAGGCCGACCGCGGCCCGCAGCAGCGTGGTCTTCCCCGCACCGTTGTGGCCCATGACGGCGACGACCGCCCCGTCGGGGACCTCGACGTCGACGCCGTGGACGACGGCCGTGCGGCCGTACCCGACGTGCACCCCGCGCAGCTCCAGCATCACTCGACCTCCGTGCTCGCGGGGGCGGGTGCGTCGGCGGGCGCGGCGGACGCGTGCGCGCCCCTGCCGCGGCCGTGCGCCCCGGACCCCAGGTAGACCTCGACGACCCGCGGGTCGGCCTGCACCTGCGCGACGGTCCCCTCGGAGAGGACCTTGCCCTGGTGCAGCACGGTGACCGACGACGCGAACGCCCGCAGGAACTCCATGTCGTGCTCGACGACGACGACCGTGCGCTGCTCGCCGATGCGCTGCAGCAGCAGGCCCGTCTCCTCGCGCTCGGACTGGCTCATGCCCGCGACGGGCTCGTCGAGCAGCAGCAGGCGCGCGTCCTGGACCAGGAGCATGCCGATCTCGAGCCACTGCTTCTGCCCGTGCGCGAGGACGCCCGCGGGCAGGTCGCGCACCGCGGCGAGCCCGACGGTCTCGAGCGCCGCCTCGACCTCCGGGGGGACGACGTGCCGGCGGCGCAGCCTCGTCAGGGGCGGGCGGGACGCGCCCGCCGCGATGTCGAGGTTCTGCAGGACCGTGAGCTCGTCGAACACGCTCGCGGTCTGGAACGTGCGTCCCACACCGGCGCGCACGATCCTGTGGGACGGCTTGCCGAGCAGGTCGACGCGGCCGAACTGCACGGACCCGGTCGCCGGTGCGAGGCCGGTGATCGCGTCGACGATCGTCGTCTTGCCCGCGCCGTTGGGGCCGATGAGGAAGCGCAGGTCACCCTGCGTGACGGTCAGGTCGACGCCGTCGACGGCGACGAACCCGTCGAACACGACGCGCAGGTCGCGGATCTCCAGGTAGTCGTGCCGGAACCGCGACTCGGGCGCCGCGAGGACGGACTCGAGGGCCTGCGGGTCGAGCCCGCCGGCGTCCTCGAGCACGTCGGCCGGGACGTCGACGGGGATGTCGGTGGGGACGGTGCGCGACCGGTCCGGCGTCAGGTCGTGGCTCTGCTCGCTCATGTGTTCCTCCCAGCGGCGCGGGCCGCCTCGACGGCGTCCTGCGCGGGGTCGGGACCGGGGTCGTCGGCCGCCGCGCCCGTGCCCGCGGGCGGGCCGGACGCAGGACCGGAGGCCGCACCGGACGACGGGCCCGACGACCTGGCGCCCGTGCGTGCGGGACGCCACCGGCGCCACACCCCGCCGAGCGTGGCCAGGCCGTTCGGCAGGAACGCGACGACGAGGATGAACAGCGCACCCTGGAAGTAGGTCCAGAACGACGGGAACTGCTCGGACAGGGACGTCTGCGCCCACGAGACCGCGACCGACCCGACGACGGGCCCCAGCAGGGTCGCGCGGCCGCCGATCGCGACACCGACGAGGAAGCCGATGGACGGGATGACGCCGACGTCGGCGGGCGAGATGATGCCGACGACCGGCGCGAACAGGGCCCCGCCGATGCCCGCGAAGCACGCGGCGACCGCGTACGCGACGACCTTGACGTTCGCCGGGTCGTACCCGAGGAAGCGCACGCGGTTCTCCTGGTCGCGCACCGCGACGAGCAGCTCGCCGTAGCGCGAGAGCATGAGCAGCCGCACGGCCGCGACCATCACGAGCAGCACGCCCGCGGCGATGAAGTACAGCATCCGCTTGTTCACCGGGTCGGCCAGGTCGTACCCGAAGAACGAGCGGAACCCGTTGAGCCCGTTGGTGCCACCCGTGACCTTCTGCTGCCCGACGAGCAGGATCGCGAACGCGGCCGCGAGCGCCTGCGACAGGATCGCGAAGTACGCGCCGCGCACACGCCGGCGGAACACCGCGAGGCCGAGCACGGTCGCGAGCGCCGCGGGCAGCAGCAGGATCGCCAGGACGGTGACGACCGGTGAGCGCATCGGCTCCCACCAGCCGGGCACGACCCCGTCGCCGTACAGGCGCATGAAGTCCGGGACGCCACCGGGCCCCGCGTCGGACAGCTTCATGTGCATCGCCATGAGGTAGCCGCCGAGGCCGAAGAACACGCCCTGGCCGAGCACGAGCATCCCGCCGCGCCCCCAGGCCAGGCCGATGCCGACCGCGACCATCGCGAGGCACAGGAACTTCGCGAGCAGGTTGAGCCGGAAGTCCGACAGGACCCCGGGGGCGACGGCGAGCAGCAGCACGGCGGCCAGCGCGAACCCGCCCCACGTGCGCACGGCGGGCCGTTGCCACAGCGGCACGGACGGCGTCGTCGCGGCGGCCCCTGCGTCCGACGTCGTGCCCGGGTCCGTCGTCGTGCCCGTGCGCGTCGGCCCGCTCATGCCAGGCTCCGGGTCCGCACGGAGACCAGGCCCTGCGGCCTGACCTGGAGGAACGCGACGATGACGACGAACAGCAGCACCTTGGCCAGGCTCGCGGTCGTCGAGTACTCGAACGTGGCCTGCAGGATGCCGAGCGAGAACGCCGCGATGACGGCGCCCTTGAGCTGACCGATGCCGCCGACGACGACCACGAGGAACGCGTCGACGATGTAGTTGGTGCCGAGCGTCGGGCCGATCGACCCGAGCAGCGTCAGGGCCACGCCCGCGACCCCGGCGACGCCGGAGCCGATGAAGAACGTCAGCCGGTCGGTCGCGCGGGTCGAGACGCCGGACGTCTCGGCGAGGTCGCGGTTCTGCACGGTCGCGCGGATGCGCCGCCCCAGGGGCGTGAGCTTGAGGACGAGCGCGAGCGCGACGACGCACACGACCGCGAGCGCGAGGATGAACAGGCGGGTCTTCGGCAGGTTCATGCCGAGCACCGGGACGGCACCCTGCAGCCACGCCGGGGCGCGCACGTCGACGTTCGGGGCACCGAAGACGTCCCGCGCGAGCTGCTGGAGCACGAGCGCGACGCCGAACGTCACGAGCAGCGTGTCCAGTGGTCTGCGGTACATCCGGGAGATCAGCGTGACCTCCAGCAGCAGCCCGAGCAGACCGCCGACGAGGAACCCGACGGGCAGCGCGACGAGCAGCGAGACCCCCGCGTCCGGGATGAAGCCCTGCAGGACGAACGCGGTGTACGCGCCCGCCATCATGAACTCGCCGTGCGCCATGTTGATGACGCCCATCTGACCGAACGTCAGGGCCAGGCCGAGGGCCGCGAGCAGCAGCACCGAGCCGAGGCTCAGGCCCGCGAAGAGCTGGGAGAACAGGGCGTCCATGCGCACCGCCTTCCGTGGGTGGGAGACGTCCCCGTGCGGTGGCCCGGCCGGCCGAGGGGTCGGACCGGTCGGGCCACCGCGGTCAGGGCACGTCCGTCGTGGACGGGTGGACGGTCGTCAGGACAGGCCCTCGGCCCAGTCGTATCCCTCGAGGAACGGGTCCGGCTCGATCGGGCCGTCGGACTCCCACACGGAGTAGATGAGGCCGTCCTCGGCGATCTCGCCGATGTACGCGGTCTTGGCGATGTGGTGGTTGTCGCCGTTGACGGTGACGGTGCCCTCGGGCGCGTCGAAGCTCACGCCGTCGGCGGCCGCCTGGATGTCCGCGACCTCGAAGGACTCGGCCTTCTCGACCATGCCCTTCCACAGGTAGAGCGACGTGTACGCGGCCTCCATCGGGTCGGACGTCGGGCGGTCCTCGCCGTACTCGGCCTTGAACGCGGCGACGAACTTCTCGTTCGCCGGCGACTCGACCGTCTGGTAGTAGTTCCAGGCGGTGAGCTGGCCGACGATGTTCTCGACGCCGATGCCGCCGACCTCCTCCTCGGCGATCGACACCGAGACGACCGGCACGGCGTCCGCGGTCAGGCCGACGTTCTTGTACTCCTTGAAGAACGCGACGTTGGAGTCGCCGTTGAGCGTGTTGAACACCGCGTCGGCGCCGGACGCCTTGAGCTTGTTGACGATCGTCGCGAAGTCGGTGTGCCCGAGCGGTGCGTACTCCTCACCGACGATCTCGATGCCGTTGGCCTCGGCGTACGCGTTGATGATCTTGTTCGCCGTCCGCGGGAAGACGTAGTCGGAGCCGACGAGGAAGACCTTCGTCTTGCCCTGCTCCTTGAGGTAGTCCATGCCGGGGATGATCTGCTGGTTCGTCGTCGCGCCCGTGTAGAAGATGTTGGGCGACGCCTCGAGGCCCTCGTACTGCACGGGGTAGAACAGCAGCGAGTTCTTCGACTCGAAGACCGGCAGCATCGCCTTGCGCGACGACGACGTCCAGCCGCCGAAGACCGCGGCGACGCAGTCCGAGCTGATGAGCTTCTCGGCCTTCTCGGCGAACACGGTGGGCTCGGACGCGCCGTCCTCGCCGACGATCTCGAGCTGCTTGCCGAGCACGCCGCCGGCCTCGTTGATCTCGGCGGCGGCCAGGTCGAGCGAGTCGCGCACGGTCTGCTCGGAGATCGCCATGGTGCCGGACAGCGAGTTGAGGAACCCGATCTTGATGCTGTCGCCGGACGTGTCGACGCACGACGCGCCGCCGGACGAGCCGGGCTCGGCGGCCGCGCCGGTGTCGGTGCGCGCCCCGCAGGCGGACAGCGCGAGGGCGGCGGCCAGCGCCGTGGCGGACAGCGCGAGCGCGCGCGGCCGGCGCCGGGTGGGGAGGGGGTGTGTGGTCAACGGTGTGCCTTTCGCTGAGCCGGGCGAGGGTGCCGGGCTGTCGGGCGGTGCCGGACGCGGGCACCGACCGTCCGCGTGCCACCGCGCTGTGTCCCGCGGCGTATACAGGTCGGTGCCCATGCCGCAGGACGCTAGGGACGCCGTGTTTCACGGATCCGCCGCCTCGCGTAAACAGTCCGTTACGGGTGTATACAGATTCGGATACGAGCCTGTCGACGGCCCTAGGGTGCGGTGCATGAGGCTCACCCCCGCCGACACCGAGAAGCTGCTGCTGGCCGTCGCCGGCATGGTCGCGCGCGACCGGCTGGCCCGTGGTGTGCGGCTCAACCACCCCGAGGCCGTGGCGCTGCTCAGCACGTGGGTGCTCGAGCGCGCCCGCGACGGGCTGGGCGTCGAGCAGCTCATGACCGACGGCCGTGCCGTCCTGCGCCGCGAGCAGGTGATGGCCGGTGTCGCCGAGATGCTGCACGACGTGCAGGTCGAGGCCACGTTCCCCGACGGGCGCAAGCTCGTCACCCTGCACGACCCGATCTCCTGACCCCACCCACGCCCACCCACCCGCGTGGGGCAGAGGACTTCCGGCACCAAGTCCCGGAGATCCTCTGCCTCACGGGACGACGTCTCGGAGGACAGCCATGACAGCCAGCAGCGGGGACGGGCCGGGGGCCGTGCGGACGCGTGCGGGCTCGGTCGTGCTCAACGGGGACCGGGCGACGCACGAGCGGATCACCCTCGTCGTCGAGAACACCGGCGACCGGCCCGTGCAGATCGGCTCCCACCTGCACCTGCCGGACGCGAACGCCGCGCTCACGTTCGACCGCGCGGCCGCGCACGGGTTCCGGCTCGACGTGCCCGCCGGCACGTCGCAGCGCTTCGAGCCCGGCGCGTCGCGCACGGTCGACGCCGTGGCCCTGCGGGGCGCACGCCGCGTGCCGGGGATCCAGCGCGGCAAGACCGACGGGGGTGCGCTCTAGTGGTCGAGATCTCCCGGGCCAGGTACGCGGCGCTGTACGGCCCGACGACGGGCGACCAGGTACGCCTCGGCGACACGGACCTGTGGATCGAGGTCGAGGACGACCTGACGGTCGGCGGCGAGGAGGCCGTGTTCGGCGGCGGCAAGTCGATCCGCGAGTCCATGGCCCAGGGGTCGACGACGCGCGCCGACGGTGCACCCGACACGGTGATCACCAACGCGCTCGTCCTGGACTGGTGGGGCGTCGTCAAGGCCGACGTCGGCATCCGCGACGGGCGCGTCGTCGGGCTCGGCCGGGCCGGCAACCCCGACGTCGCCGACGGTGTGCACCCCGACCTGCGCATCGGCCCGTCCACCGACGTCGTCAGCGGCGAGGGACGCATCCTCACCGCCGGCGGCATCGACGTGCACGTGCACTTCCTGTCCCCGTCGCAGGTGCACGAGGCTCTCGCGACGGGCCTGACGACGCTCGCGGGCGGCGGGACCGGCCCGTCGGAGGGGTCGAAGGCGACGACCGTGACGCCCGGGGCGTGGCACCTGCGCGCGCTGCACCGCGCGCTCGACGCGGCACCGGTCAACCTGCTGCTGCTCGGCAAGGGCAACACGGTCTCCGCCGACGGTCTCGCCGAGCAGGCCCTCGCCGGGGCCGGCGGGTACAAGGTGCACGAGGACTGGGGGTCGACACCCGCCGCGATCGACGCCGCGCTGCGCGCCGCCGACGACTGGGGCCTGCAGGTCGCGCTGCACTCCGACTCGCTCAACGAGGCCGGGTTCGTCGAGTCGACCATCGGCGCCATCGCCGGCCGGTCCATCCACGCGTTCCACGCCGAGGGTGCCGGCGGGGGGCACGCGCCCGACATCCTCACGGTCGCGTCGCTGCCGCACGTCATCCCCGGGTCGACCAACCCGACGCTCCCCCACACGGTCAACACCGTCGCCGAGCACCTCGACATGCTCATGGTCTGCCACCACCTCAACCCGGCCGTCCCGGAGGACCTCGCGTTCGCCGAGTCCCGCATCCGGGCGACGACGATCGCCGCCGAGGACGTGCTGCACGACATGGGGGCCATGTCCATCACGTCGTCGGACGCGCAGGCCATGGGCCGGATCGGGGAGGTGATCACACGCACCTGGCAGGTCGCGCACGTCATGAAGCACCGCCGGGGTCCGCTGTCGTCCGCGCTGCCCGCCGACAACGAGCGGGCCCGCCGCTACGTCGCGAAGTACACGATCAACCCGGCCGTCGCGCACGGCATCGACCACGTCGTCGGGTCCGTCGAGGTCGGCAAGCTGGCCGACCTCGTGCTGTGGGACCCGCGGTTCTTCGGCGTCCGCCCGGACGTCGTGCTCAAGGGCGGCGCGATCGCGTGGGCCGCGCTGGGCGACCCGAACGCGTCCATCCCGACCCCGCAGCCGGTGCTGCAGCGGCCGTCGTTCGCGGACGCGACGGGTGCCGACGTGTCCGTGTCGTTCGTCGCCCCCGCCGCGCTCGACGACGGCCTCGCCGACCGCCTGGGGCTCGCACGCCGCCTGGTCGGCGTGAAGCCGACCCGCGACGTCGGCAAGGCGCAGATGGTCAACAACGACGCCCTGCCCCGCATCGACGTCGACCCCGAGACGTTCACGATCCGCATCGACGGCGACGTCGTCGAGCCCGCCCCGGCCACCGACCTGCCCCTGACCCAGCTCTACTCCCTCTTCTAGACCCGCGAGGCAGAGGATCTCCGGCACACAGTGCCGGGAAGTCTCGGTCTCACGACCCGACCACCGAGGAGGTGGGTGTGGACGACGCGATGTCGAGCGCGCGCGTGCAGCTCGTGCTCGCGATGCTCGCGGACGCGCGGCTGCCCACGGGTGCGCACGCGCACTCGGCAGGGCTCGAGCCGGCAGTCCTCGCCGGGCTGCTCGCCCCACCCCCACCCGACCCCCCAGGCGCACCCCCACCCCCAGGCGCGAGAGAGCAATCGGATCGCTCTCTCACGCACGCAGCCACCCCCACCCCCCCACCCCCAGACGCGAGAGAGCAATCGGATCGCTCTCTCGCGGGGTGGGGGGGTGGGGGGCGGGGCGTGGGGGGTGGGCGGGAGGACGTCGCCCGGATCCCGGCGCTCGCGGCGACCCGGCTGCGCACGGTGACCGCGACCGAGGCGGGGGCGGCCGTCGTCGCCCGGCGCCGCTGGCTCGACCGTCGGGACCTGGCGCCCGTCGAGGACGCGTGGGCGGCCCGCACCCCCAGCCCGGCGGTGCGCGACGC
>JAFAEH010000178.1 GCA_023424135.1 Actinomycetes bacterium
TCGGGGTGCCGGTCGGGGTGTGCGGCGGGACGCCCGGCGCGTACGCGGGCTGCGCGTACCCGGGCGGCACCGGCTGCGGCGACGCGGGCTGGGACGCGGCGGCGGGACGGTCCTGGACGGCCACGGCACCGCCCGCCGGGGCCGTGGTGCCGGGCGTCTGGGGGCGGGTGCTGTCGGTGCTGGTGTCGGTCATGGTCAACCTCCTGGGGCACCCTTGTGGTGCCTGCTGCGTCCCAGGAGACCCCGGCGACCCGGACGGACGCTGGGGCGGACCTACGCGCCACCTGTGCGTGTGTCGGTGGTGTGGCCCACGATGGGCGCATGGACCTTCCCGTGATGCCGCCCGTCCGGCCGATGCTCGCGCGGTCCGTCAAGGAGATCCCCGACCTCGGCCACGTGGAGCCGAAGTGGGACGGGTTCCGCACGATCGTCTTCCGGGACGGCGACGACGTCGAGCTGGGCAGCCGCAACGAGAAGCCGATGACGCGCTACTTCCCGGAGCTCGTCGAGCAGCTCAGGGCGCACCTGCCGCAGCGGTGCGTCGTCGACGGCGAGATCGTGCTGGTCACGGACGACCGGCTGGACTTCGACGCGCTGCAGCAGCGCATCCACCCGGCGGCGAGCCGCGTGCGGCTGCTCGCGGAGCAGACGCCCGCGTCGTTCGTGGCGTTCGACCTGCTCGCGCTCGGCGACGACGACCTCACGGGTCGGCCGTTCTCGCAGCGCCGTGCGCTGATCGTCGAGGCCCTCGCGGACGCCCGGCCGCCCGTGCACGTCACGCCGGCGACGGGCGACCTCGACGAGGCCCGGCGGTGGTTCGCGCAGTTCGAGGGTGCGGGGCTCGACGGTGTCGTCGCCAAGCCGCTGGACGCCCCCTACCAGCCGGACAGGCGCGCGATGTTCAAGGTCAAGCACGAGCGCACCGCGGACTGCGTCGTCGCGGGCTTCCGGTGGCACAAGTCCGGCGACGTCGTCGGGTCGCTCCTGCTGGGGCTGTGGGCCGACGACGGGCACCTGCAGCACGTCGGCGTCGCCGCGTCGTTCACCATGGATCGGCGCCGCACGCTGCTCGACGACCTCGCGCCCTACCGGGACGTCGACCTGGCCGACCACCCGTGGGGTGCGTGGGCGGACCAGCAGGCGCACGCGGGTCAGCGCATGCCGGGCGCCGTGAGCCGGTGGAACGCGAACAAGGACCTGTCGTTCGTGCCGCTGCGGCCCGAGCTCGTGGCCGAGGTCGCCTACGACCACATGGAGGGCGACCGGTTCCGGCACACCGCCCAGCTCCGCCGGTGGCGCCCCGACCGCGACGCACGCTCGTGCACGTACGACCAGCTCGACCGCCCGGTGCGGTTCGACCTCGCGGAGATCCTCCAGGGCTGATCCCCCCGGGCGAGCTGTTCGGCGTCGCACCCGTCACACCCTGACCAGGACGGCGGCCGCCACCACGAGCGTCGCGACGACCTCGCCCGCACCGACGGGCGCGGGTCGCAGCCGGGGCCAGCGCCACGGGACGAGCGCCGCGCGCAGCGCGAGCAGCACACCGACCACGCCCAGCACCGGGTCGACCAGCGCGGCGGCCGCCGCGAGCACCACGTGGTAGGCGACCGACGCGCGGTACACCCGCGGGTCGTCACGCTCACGGATGAGCGACTTCACGTAGGGCACCGTGCCCAGGAAGTACGCCGCCAGGACGGCGGTCGCGGTCCACACCCGTGCGGCGTCGGCGCCGTGCGCGCCGAGGTCCGCGGCGACGGGCGTCAGCAGCATCGCCGCGAGCACCGTGACGGCGTCGTTCCACCACGACCGGTCGGCACGGCGCAACGACGCGAGGAGGCTGACCGCGGCGAGCACCGCGAAGGCCGGCGCCCACAGCAGCAGACGCGGTGCGGACACCACGAGCGCGAGCAGCAGCACGCCGCCCGCCGCGCCGTACACCACGACGGGACGCCGGTAGCGGACCCGCCGCCGCGACCGCAGCCACAGCCCGGCCGCGTGGTACGCGAGGTACCCGACGAGCCAGGCCGTGAGCAGCAGCGCGTGCCGCCACGTCCACCCCGTCAGGCACGCCCCGACGACGGGCGGCACGACGAGCATCGCCCACGCACCGTGCTGCCGAGGCACCCAGCCGGGCCCGGGCCGTCGCCGCCGCGCGGGCGGCGCGACGGGTGCGGTCGCGGTCATCCGGCCACGCTAGTGATCCCCCGGTCGCCTGCAGGAGGACCCCAGTCCCAGCCCACCCGGCTCCTGTCGAGCCCGTGATCCGTCACGGGATGGCCGGGATCTCCGTGACGGATCACGGGGTCGGCGCTGGTGCCGGGAGACGCCCGCTCACCAGCCCCCGCCGCCACCCCCGCCGACGCCGCCACCGGAGAACCCGCCGCCGCTGAAGCCCGACCCGCCGGACGATCCGGGCGTCGGCGCGGTGATCGCGGACGTCGCGACCGACTCGAAGCGGTCCATCGCGCCGACGAACCCGGTCGCCCAGAACGCGTTCGCCGTCGGCGAGTACGTGCCGACGTACCAGACGGGTGCGGCCACCGACCGACCCTGCGCGGCGAGCTCGGCGAACACGCGCGCCCACCGGTCGGTCAGGCCGAAGACGATCGCGTACGGCAGGTACCGGGAGAAGATGTCCTCACCCTCCTCGAACCGCAGCTGGTTCGCCTCCGCGGTCGCGAGGTAGCGCCGGAAGCCCAGCGTCTGGGCGAGGACCGCGGTGCCGTCGGCGGTGCGCGCGGGTGCGGACCCGGACAGTGCCAGGACGAGGATGCCGACGGCCGCGAGCGCGATGCCCACGAGCGCGAGCCCGGGCACGACCTGCACGCCGAACCCGACGGCCGCGCCGAGCCCGCCGAGCGCGAGCAGCAGGACACCGACGACGATCCACGCGGTGCGCACCGACCTCGGGTTCGCCCGGAACCACCCCACGTCCGTGACGTGCTCGTACATCATCGTCTGCACCTTGGCGAGGTCGGACGCGAACGTCGTGCGCAGGTCGGACAGCGCGATCTGCGGCCCCTTCTCGAACAGGCTCGAGAGCAGGTACGCCTCGAAGGGCAGTAGTCCCTCGGTGCCCTCGCGCAGGCGGACGAGGGTCCAGTCCTTCGGCTTCTTGCGGGGGTTCTTGCGCGGGACCTCCTCGATGCGCAGCCAGCCGCGCACCGCGAGGTCGACGATGGTCGCCGTGACGTCGACCGGGTCGGCCTTCTCGTCGACGAGCGTGCCGATCTCCCCCGGCCGGGTGCCGGACGGCGGCTCGAACTGCACGCTCACGGGCGCGCGCCTGTCGCGGTGCCCCGTGCTCGCCTCCTGCCCGGAGGCCGGCCGCAGCCCGGGCGTCAGGCCCAGGTACACGCGGTCGCGTCCCGTGCGTCGCACGCGCCCGATCGCCAGCCCTCCGCCGACGAGCACGACGAGCGCCGCGGCGGCGCCACCCGCGCTCAGCGGCCGGACGGGCACGGTGGGGTCGGGCTTGTCGCGCAGGATCGGCTCGACGCCCGGGAACGTGCCGCCGGGCCACCCGGTGACGGTCGTGAGCTGGTCGCCGACCTGCACGACGTCCTGCGTGAACGTCGCGGTCGTGCCGGAGGTCGTCGCGGACCCGCACGGCGTCGTCGACCCGTAGGGGCCGACGAAGCAGGCCGCGCCCTGGACGTCCGCAGGGCCGTCGACCCGCACCGTGACGTCGGACAGCGGCACCTCCCAGCCCGCGCCGATCACGTTCCAGTACAGCTCGTCGCCCGAGTGCTGCGCGTTCGCGGGGTTGAGCCACCCGTCGACCGTGAACGTCACGACGTACGTCTGCACGCCCGAGACGTCGTCGACGTCCTCGTCGCCGATGCGCAGCACCATCGCGTCCGACTCGTCGTCGCGGTGCACGTCCGCGGGCGCGCCGGTCGGGCTCGAGGCCTGCACGTCGGAGAACTCGAAGACGCGGTCGCGCTCGTCGTCGTAGGACACGCGGGTCGGGAACGAGAGGTAGGGCCCGTGCCCGGGGTCGTCGCCGTAGTCGAAGTCGAGCTCGATGCCCACCGCCACGCTGCCGTCGACGGCGACGTCGGCGGTCACGTCGTAGCGCGTGATCTCGCGCCCGCTGGTCAGGTCCCCGGGGACCGCCGCCGTGATCGTGCGGCCGGCCACGGCCCGGTCGGCCGGTGCGAGCAGCACGACGCCGAGGGACGCCGTGAGCACGACCACGAGCACCGCGAGCCTGCGCACGGCCCGGGCGAGCACGGGGTCGGTCCGCGTGCCGCTCACCTGTCGCGCTGCTCGCGCATCGCGCGCTGCGCCTCGAGGTTGTCCTGCCGCTCGCGCAGCGCCTGGCGCTTGTCCCAGTCCTTCTTGCCGCGCGCGAGGGCGATCTCGACCTTGGCCCGGCCGTCGAGGAAGTACAGGGCGAGCGGGATGATCGTGTGCCCCTTCTCGCGGGTGCGGGCCTCGAGCCGCTCGATCTCCTCGCGGTGCAGGAGCAGCTTGCGCTTGCGGCGCGGCGCGTGGTTGGTCCACGTCCCCTGGGAGTACTCGGGGATGTGCACACCGTGCAGCCAGGCCTCGCCGGACTCGATCTCCGCCCAGCCGTCGACGAGCGACGCACGCCCGGCGCGCAGGGCCTTGACCTCGGTCCCGGACAGCACCATGCCGGCCTCGAGCACGTCCTCGATGAGGTAGTCGTGCCGTGCCTTGCGGTTGGCGGCGACCATCTGGCGGCCGTCCGCCTTCGCCTTCGCCACGACCGGCCTCCGTCCCTGCTCGTGCGCCCGTCAGGCGCGTCGTCGGTGTCGGCGCGCGTGCCGCGCCGGGGTCCGAGCCTACCTGCGGGTGCCGACGACGCCCCAGGTCATTGTCCGGACCGCGGGTCAGATCCCCAGGTACGAGCGCGGGTTGACCGTCGAGCCGTTGATGTAGACCTCGAAGTGCAGGTGGCACGCGGCCGACGTCCCGGTGTTGCCCGCGTAGCCGATGATCTGCCCGGCGCTGACGCGCGAGCCCGCCCCGACCGTGAACGACGACATGTGGTTGTAGCTCGACATGAGCGACGCACCGTTGACCCAGCCGTGGTCGACCATCACCTGGTTGCCGTACCCGCTGCGGTACCGGGCCCACTGCACGGTCCCGTCGCGGCCCGCGTACACGGGCTCGCCGCACCGGTCGCGCAGGTCGATGCCGGCGTGCATACGGACGTAACCGAGCACGGGGTGCAGGCGCATGCCGTACTCGGACGTCACGTAGATCGGGTTGTACGGGGTCGGGTTGGCGAACCACGCGCCGGGTGCCGCGGTGCCGGGCTGCGTGCTGGTCCCGCCGCCTGCGCTCCCCCCGCCGTTGTTGCCGTTGTTGTTCTTGGCCGCCTCCGCCGCGGCGCGCTCGCGCGCGATCCGCTGCTCCTCGATGATCGCCGCAAGCTCACCGGCGACCTTGTTCCGCTCGGCGTCGGCCGCCGCGGCCTGCGCCTGCGCCTCGGCCTTGCGCCCCTCGATGTCGGCCTTGCGCTGCTTCTGCTCGGCGACGAGCCGCTCGACCTCGGCCTTCGCCTCCTGCGCCTCCTGCTGCGCGGCCTGCGCCTCGGCGAGCTTCTCGTCCGCGGCGACCTTGAGCTCGTCGACCTTCTCGCGCACGGCCGCCTGACGCGCCTGCGCGTTCTTGTTCTTCGCGGCCAGCGTCGTCAGCTCGTCGAGCACCTGCGCCTGCGTGCGCATCGCCGTCGAGACCATGCCGTACTTCTGGACGAAGTCCTCGGTGGACTCGGCGTCGAGCATGACGCTCATGCCGGACACGTCACGTCCGCCCTTGTACGCCTCGCGGGCCATCTGCCCGATCGCGGCGCGGATCTGCGTCTCGCGCTCGTCGTCGACCGCGATCTGCTCGGTGATCGACGCCTCCTCGTCGCGGGCCGCCTGCAGGCGCGCGGCGAGGATGTCCGCCTCGCGCTGCGCGGCCTGCGCGGCGGCGACCGCCGTGTCGAGGCGGGCCTGCGCGGCAGGGAGCTGCGCCTCCACCTCGGCGAGCGCGGCCACGGCCTCGGCGAGCTCACCGCTGAGCTCCTCGAGCGCCCCGGCGATGTCCGCCGCGCGCTGCTCGGC
>JAFAEH010000179.1 GCA_023424135.1 Actinomycetes bacterium
GCGCCGGACCGCGCGGCCGCGGCGCGCGACGGGCCGCCGCACCCGCGTCGCCGAGCGTGACGGTCCCCGCGACCCAGCGCGCGGTCGCGGCGTACGCCTCGCGACGCACGGGTGCCGCGGACAGCACGACGTCGTGCAGGGCGCCCTCGATGCGCACGATCGTGACGTGCCGGCCCAGGTCGACCGCCCGACGTGCGACGCCCTCGACGTCGAGCGCGACGTCGGCGCTGGTCATCGACGGGTCCCAGCGGGGCTGCAGGACGCTGCGGGTCGACAGCAGCACCAGCACGGGCACGCGCAGGTCCAGGCCGCGCGCGAGCCGGTCCTGCCCGGTGAAGATCGCGTGGAGCCAGCCGGACGTGGTGCGGAACCCGTGCTCGGGCCGCCACGCGAGGTCGTAGTGCCACTCGCCGTCGTACGCGTCGGACACCGAGCGGGTGTAGAAGCCCAGGTCGACGTTCGGCAGGGGCCCGTCCGGGCGCAGCCGTGCGCCCACGCCGATCGTCGGCTCGAGCAGCGCCCGCCCGGCGGCACCGGCCTGGAACTCCAACCACGGCGAGTTCAGCACGAGCGCGGCCGCCTCACCCGGGTGGCGTGCCGCCCACAGGCTGAGCGTCAGCCCGCCGGTCGAGTGACCCATCAGGACGAGCCTGCGCGGACCGTCGGCGTCCTGCGCCATCACGGCGCGCGCCGCGGCGACGTCCTCGTCGTACGCCGCGAGGTCCGTGACGAACCCGGGGGTCTGCCCCGGTCGCAGGCTGCGACCGTACCGGCGCAGGTCGAGCGCGAAGAAGCGGGCGCCCTGCGTGGTCCAGAAGTCGGCGAGCTCGGTCTGGAAGAAGTAGTCCGACCAGCCGTGCACGTACAGCACGTCGAGTCCCGCATCGGGGTCCTGCGCGGCCCGTACCCGGCGCACCAGCGTCGCGACGACGGGCCCCTCGGCGTCCTCGCCGAGGGGCAGCGTGCGCTGCTCGTACCCGGCCCCCAGGACGTCCGGCACCCAGTGCGTGCCGTGGTCCTGCGGCGCCCCGGCGTCCCCCGACGTCATGACCTCACCGTACGGGCTGGGCCGCCGGTCGCTCGTCGGGAGGGGTGACCACGCCGTCCTGGGCCGCGGTCGCGTCGCGCGTGTGGTGGCGCCCGACGGGCAGCACGAGCGGGCAGCCGCTCACGGGGTCCGGGACGACGCGGGCCGTCATGCCGAACACGTCGGCCACGAGCTGCTCGGTCACGACGTCGGCCGGGGCGCCCTGGGCGTACAGCCTGCCGTCGGTCAGCGCGACCAGGTCGTCGGCGTACCGCGCGGCCAGGTTGAGGTCGTGCAGCACCATGACGATCGTCGTGCCGCGCTCGCGGTTGAGGTCGGTCAGCAGGTCGAGCACCTCGACCTGGTGCGCGACGTCCAGGAACGTCGTCGGCTCGTCCAGCAGGAGCACGTCGGTCTGCTGCGCGAGGGCCATGGCGATCCACACGCGCTGACGCTGCCCGCCGGACAGCTCGTCGACCGGGCGGTCGGCGAGGTCGAGCGTGTCGGTCGCGACCAGGGCCTGCTCGACGACCGCGTCGTCCTGCGCGGTCCAGCGGCGGAACCAGCCCTGGTGCGGGTAGCGGCCGCGGCCCACGAGGTCGGCGACGGCGATGCCCTCGGGGCTGACGGGGTTCTGCGGGAGCAGGCCCAGCACGGTGGCGACCTGGCGTGAGGACATGGTGTCGATCGGTGTGCCGTCGAGCAGGACGCGTCCGCCGCGGGCCTTGAGCAGGCGTGCCATCGCGCGCAGCAGCGTCGACTTGCCGCAGCCGTTGGCGCCGACGATCGCGGTGATCGCACCGGGCGCGACCTCGAGCGTCATGTCGTGCACGACGACCCGGTCGTCGTAGCCGACGGTCACGGCCTCGACGGCGAGCGTGCGGGCGTCCTGCGTCACAGCTGTCCTCCGGAACGGTTGGTCCTGGCCAGCAGCCAGAGCAGGTAGGGGGCGCCGAGCACGCCGGTCACGACCCCCACGGGGTACCGGGACCACAGCAGGTGCTGACCGACGAGGTCGGCCGCGAGGACGAGCGTCGCACCGACGAGCGCCGCGGGCACGAGCAGCGGGCCCGTGCCGCGCAGCAGGCGGTGCGCGATCGGTCCGGACAGGAACGCGACGAACGCCACGGGCCCGGTGGTCGCGGTGGCGACCGCGATCGTCGCGACGGCCACGACCAGCAGCCACAGCCGTGTGCGGTCGGGCGGCACACCGAGGCCCGCGGCCGCGTCGTCGCCGAGCTGCAGCGCGGGCAGGCGCCGGCCCAGCACGAGCAGCGCGGGCACGAGCACGGCGAGCGCGACCGCGAGCGGGCGCACGCCCGGCCAGAACGCGGAGTTGAGCGAGCCGGTGAGCCAGCGCAGGGCCTCGTTCGCGTCGTAGACGCCCGCGCGGGTCATGGCGTAGCCGATGACGGAGTCGAGCATCGCGCCGACCGCGATCCCGATGAGCACCAGGCGGGCGCCCTGCACCCCGGAGCGCCACGACAGCGCGTAGATCGCCAGCGCGACCGCGAGCCCGCACGTCACCGCGACGACGGACAGCGCGGCGCCGGACAGCCCGAACATCGTGATCGCGACGACCGCGGACGCCGACGCACCCGCGCTGATCCCGATGATGTCGGGGCTGGCCAGGGGGTTGCGCAGCATGGTCTGGAACACGACGCCGCCCATGCCGAACGCGAGGCCGACGAGCAGGCCGGTCAGGGCGCGTGGCACGCGCAGCACACCGACGTTGAAGGAGGCGCCGGCCACCTGCTCACCGAGCAGGACGCGCAGCACCTCGGTGGGCGCGTAGGTGCGGTCGCCGACGCACAGGGTCACGACGACGAGCGTGACGACCAGCAGGGTCAGGGCGGTCAGCACGGCACGGCGACGGCGGGTGCGGGCGCGCCGTCCGCGGGCGACGGTGGTGCCGACGGGCGTGCCGTGCGCCGCGCCGCCGGGGGAGGTGACGGTGTCGACGACGGCGCTCACAGCTCACGCACCTTGTGCCGGCGGATGATGGCGATGAAGACGGGTGCGCCGAGCACGGCGGTGACGATACCGACCTCGACCTCCTGCGGACGGGACACGATGCGGCCGATCACGTCGGCGGCGAGCAGCAGGGCGGCGCCGAGCGCGGCGCTGTACGGCAGCAGCCAGCGGTGGCCGGGTCCGGTGAAGACGCGCGCGAGGTGCGGGACGACGAGCCCGACGAACCCGATGGGTCCGGCGGCGGCGACCGCGGTACCGCACAGCAGCACGGCGGCGGCACCACCGGCGGCGCGCACGAGCCCGATGCGCTGGCCGAGCCCGACCGCGACGTCGTCGCCGAGGGCGATGGCGTCCATGCCGCGTGCGCAGCCGACCGCGAGGACCGTGCCCACGACCAGGAAGGGCGCGACCTGCGCGATCTCGGCGAACGACGCACGCCCGAGGGAGCCCACCTGCCAGAACCGGAACGTGTCGAAGACGTCGGTGCGGCTGAGCAGGACCATCGACACGGCCGAGCTGAGGGCAGCGGTGGTCGCGGCGCCGGCCAGCGCGAGCTTGAGCGGTGTCGCACCCTCGCGGCCGAGCGACGCGATGGCCCACACGAGCAGGGACGCGACCATGGCGCCGGCGAATGCGAGCCACACGTACTGCGGGAGGGTCGTCAGCCCGAGCAGCATGATGCCGAGCACGACCGCGAGCGACGCACCGGAGCTGATGCCGAGCAGCGCGGGGTCGGCCAGCGGGTTGCGGGTGAGTCCCTGCAGCACCGCGCCGCCGATGCCGAGCGCCGCGCCGACCAGCAGCCCCAGCACGGTGCGGGCCACGCGCGAGCGCACGGCGGCGTGCGCGATGTCGTCGAGGTCGGGGTGCAGGACGCCGGCGACGACGTCCGCCGGGGACACGACGCGCGCGCCGAACGCGAGCGAGGCGACGACCGCGAGGAGCACGGCCAGCACGCAGACGCCGAGCCCGAGGGCGCGGCGACGGTGCAGCGACGCCGGCCGCACCCCTGCGGGGGCGGCCGGCGCCGGGGGCGTGGCGGTGAGGGTCACCCGACCTTCTCGGCGGCGGCCTGGAACAGGTCGAGGTAGTCGTCCAGGGCCCACGGCACCGAGAGCACGGTCGGGCCGGACGTCGCGGCGGAGATGGGTTCGGTGTTGGGCATCACGACGACCGAGCCGCGTGCGACGGCGGGGATCTTGTTCAGCAGCGGGTCGGCCTGGAGCGTCGCGAGCGTCGTGTCGTCCCCGTAGGTGACGAGCACGTCGACGTCGGCGAGCGTGTCGGCCTGCTCGGCCGCGAGGCTCACGAAGAACTGGTCGGTGTCACCGGCGAGCTCGACGACCGACGGGGCGTCGACCAGGCCGAGGTCGGTGAGCAGCTGCACGCGTGCGTCGAGGGGCGTGTAGACGCCGATGCTCGACGGGTCGGCCGCGTCGATCCACGTGTAGGCGACCGTCTTGCCCTCGACGTCGGGGCGGTCGTCGAGCGCCGTGCGGATCTGACCGAGCACGTCGTCGACCAGGGCCTGGGCCTCGTCCTTCAGGCCGAGGGCCTCGCCGTTGACGAGCGCCATGTCCTTCCAGCTCGTGCCCCACGCGACCTTCGGGTAGGAGACGGTGGGGGCGATCTGGGAGAGCGTCGTCCAGTCCTCCTCGGTCAGGCCCGAGTAGGCGGCGAGGATCACGTCGGGCGTGGCGTTGGCGACCTGCTCGAACGGGATGCCGTCGGTCTCGTCGAACAGCACCGGCAGGTCGTCGCCCGTCGCGCCGAGCGCCTCGAGGCCCTCGTACGTCCAGGGCAGGACGCCGTCGTCGTCGTCGTCGCCGTAGGTCGACTTCTGGATGCCGACCGGCACGACGCCGAGCGCGACGGGCACGTCGTGGTTGCCCCAGTTGACGGTGGCGACGCGCTCGGGCTGGGAGTCGATCGTCGTCTCGCCGAACGTGTTGGCGATGGTGACCGGGAAGGCACCGGACGCGGCGCCGGTGCCCGTGTCGTCGGTCGTGTCGTCGTTCGAGCCCGTGCCGCCGGAGGCGCACGCGGCGAGCAGGAGGGAGGCGGCAGCTGCGGCGACGAGGGGTCGCAGGGCTCGGCGGGAGGGCGCAGGGCGCATGGTGTCCTTCGCAAGGGGTCGCTGTCGTCGTGGTGGCCCGAGAGCGGGCCCCTCTGACGGGCCCGCGGGGGGCGGGCGCGATAGGTGAGGCTTACCTTACGCCCATCTGCCGGGCGTGAGGAGTGACCTCGCCGACACGCGTCGACCGGCTGAGCCCGGAAAGCAAGTCCGTTTGCCGCCGAATCTGTTGGAACGTGTTGACACGGGCGCTCGGACCGGGACATGCTGGACATGGATGCGGAGGACGGTCGTCGTCCCCGCGCCGAGGACGGTCGACGAGTGGCGCGACCGGTGCGACGCAGCACCGTGCCGCCGCCGGACCGACCGGCCGCACGTGCCGCGAGGAGAGCGATGAAGGTCTTCCGTTTCTACGCACCCGGTGACGTCCGTCTCGAGGACGCACCGGAGCCGCAGGTCGGCGCGGGGGAGGTGAAGATCCGGGTGCGCGCCTGCTCGATGTGCGGCACCGACGTCAAGATCTCGACGTCCGGGCACCTGCGGATCGTGCCCCCGCGCGTCATGGGCCACGAGATCGCCGGTGAGGTCGTGCAGGTCGGCGACGGCGTCGAGGGCTGGGCGCCCGGCGACCGCGTGCAGGTCATCGCCGCGATCCCGTGCGGGCGCTGCGAGTGGTGCACGCGCGGCCTGGAGACGATCTGCCCGAACCAGGTCTCGATGGGCTACGACTACGACGGCGGGTTCGCGCCGTACATGATCGTGCCGCCCACCGTGCTCGCGGTCGACGGCCTCAACCGCATCCCGGAGGGCGTCTCGTACGCCGAGGCGTCGGTGGCCGAGCCGTTCGCGTGCGCCATCAACGCGCAGGAGATCGCCGACGTGCACGACGGCGACACCGTCGTCGTCGTGGGCTCGGGACCCATCGGCTGCCTGCACGTGCGGCTCGCGCGTGCGCGCGGCGCGGCGCAGGTCTACCTCGTCGAGCTCAGCCGTGAGCGGCTCGACATGGCGGCGCAGGTGGTCAAGCCCGACGCGGCGGTCTGCGCTGCGGACGAGGACCCCGTCGAGGCCGTGCTCGCGCTCACGGGCGGGCGGGGGGCCGACGTCGTCATCACCGCTGCCGCGTCCGGCGCCGCGCAGGAGCAGGCGCTGCGGATGGTCGCGCCGCGGGGGCGCATCAGCTTCTTCGGCGGGCTGCCCAAGGACCGTCCGACGATCACGCTCGACTCGAACGTCGTGCACTACAAGGAGCTGACGATCGTCGGCGCCAACGGCTCGAGCCCCGAGCACAACCGCAAGGCCCTCGCCCTGATCGCGGACGGATCCGTCCCCGTGGCCGACCTCATCACCCACCGGCTCCCGCTCGAGCGGGTCGCCGAGGGCATCGACGTCGTGCGGTCCGGCACCGGCATCAAGGTGACGGTCGAGCCCTGACCCCGGGCCCGGCCGGCCGTGCCCCGCCGGCGGCCGGCCGGGTCCCGGAACCGCACCACCCGTCGTGGGCAGCGACGGCGCACGAGGAGATCAACGACGATCACCGGCCGGCGGACGCCGGCCCGACCCAGCGGAGCGTGAACCGGCCATGACGACCACCGCACCAGCCGCACCGACCCTCGCCCGGGGGCGGACCGCCCAGGTCCGCCTCCAACGGTTCGGTGCCTTCCTCACCGGCATGATCATGCCCAACCTCCCGGCCTTCCTCGCCTGGGGCCTGATCACGGCCCTGTTCATCGCCGTCGGGTGGCTGCCCAACGGCGTGCTCGGCGGGTTCGGCAACGCCGACCTGCCCGGCGCCTGGCAGGGCGCCGCGACCCAGCTCGTGCAGGCGGACGACGGGACGACCTTCCACCAGTACCTCGGGCTCGTCGGCCCGATGGTGACGTTCCTGCTGCCCCTGCTCATCGCCAACGCCGGTGGGCGCATGGTCCACGGCGAGCGCGGCGGCGTGGTCGCGACCATCGCGACGCTCGGCATCATCGTCGGCAGCACCGTGCCGATGTTCCTCGGCGCGATGATCGTCGGTCCGCTGGCCGCGTGGGTCATGAAGCAGGTCGACGCGATCTGGGACGGCAAGATCAGGCCCGGCTTCGAGATGCTCGTGAACATGTTCTCCGCCGCGATCGTCGGCGGGGCGCTGTCGGTCGGCGCGTTCTTCGGCATCGCGCCCGTCGTCACCCAGATCAGCACCTGGCTGGGTGACCTGGTGGGCTGGCTCGCCGACAACCACCTGCTGCCGGTCATGAGCGTGATCGTCGAGCCGGCCAAGGTCCTGTTCCTCAACAACGCCATCGGCAACGGCGTGCTCGTGCCCCTGGGGGCCCAGCAGGTCGTGCAGGACGGCAAGTCGCTGCTGTACCTGGTCGAGGCGAACCCCGGCCCGGGGCTGGGCATCCTGCTCGCGTACACGCTGCTCGGCGTGGGCGTCGCGCGCTCGACCGCGCCCGGTGCCATCGTCGTGCAGTTCTTCGGCGGCATCCACGAGGTGTACTTCCCGTTCGTGCTCATGAAGCCGGCGCTGATCGTCGCGGCGATCGCGGGCGGTGCGACCGGCGTCGCGACCAACGTCGTGATGGGCAGCGGGCTCGTGGGGCCGGCGGCGCCGGGCAGCATCTTCGCGGTGTACGCGCAGACCGCGCGCGACAGCTTCCTGGGGGTGACGCTGTCGGTGCTGCTGTCGGCCACCGTGTCCTTCCTGGTCGCGGCGGTGATCCTGCGCGCCACGCGCAGGCGTGACCTGGCCGCGGGCGAGAGCGGTGACCTGGCGGCCGCGATCGCGCAGACCGAGGCGAACAAGGGTCGCTCGAGCGCGGCGCTCAGCGCGCTCTCCGCCGAGGAGCACGGGTTCCACGACGCGACCGGTCCGGTCGTGGCGCAGCCGGCGCGGCTCGGGCTCGTCGTGTTCGCGTGCGACGCGGGCATGGGGTCCTCGGTGATGGGGGCCGCGGTGCTGCGGGACAAGCTGCGCAAGGCGGGTGTCGAGGGCGTGACGGTCGTCAACAAGGCGGTCGCGAACCTCGACGACGGTGCCGATCTCGTCATCAGCCAGCGCGAGCTGACCGAGCGTGCGCGCCTCCGGGCGCCGACGACGCGGCACCTGTCGGTCGACAACTTCATGAGCAGCCCGGTCTACGACCAGGTGGTCGAGGAGGCCGTCGCGGCACAGGGGACGGTGACGTCGTGACCGGCGTCCTGACGCGCGAGCTGTGCGTCGCGCACGGGGCCGCGACGACGTACGAGGACGCCGTGCGCGAGGCGGGTGCGCTGCTCGTCGGCGCGGGTGCCGTGGCCCCCGGGTACGTCGACGGGATGCTCGAGCGCGAGCGCACGGCCACGACCGCGATGGGCAACGGCCTGGCGATCCCGCACGGCACGCTCGACTCGACGCCGCACATCCGCCGCTCCGCGGTCTGCGTGGTCCGCTACGCCGAGCCGATCGACTGGAAGGGCGCACCGGTCCGCGTCGTCGTCGGGATCGCGGGCGCGGACGGTGAGCACCTGGAGGTGCTCTCGCGCATCGCGGTGGTGTTCGCGGACGTCGAGCAGGCCGAGGCGGTCGCCGCGGCGACGACGTCGGACGAGCTGTTCGGCCTGCTGGACCGGGTCAACGCGACCTGAGCCCCTCACACAGTCGGACATCCATCCGTGTCCGAATGTGTCCGATTGAACTTGACAACGGATGTCGTCCGGGTGACGCTGGCAGCAGCCGTCACCCGGACGGCGCCCCGACGACGGAGCCGACGTGTACGCACCGGAGCGACACCAGCAGATCCTCAGCCGCGCACGCACCGACGGCCGCGTGGACGTCACACGCCTGGCGGCCGACCTCGACGTCACGCCCGAGACGATCCGCCGCGACCTGACCGCGCTCGAGCGCCACGGCCTCGTGCGCCGCGTGCACGGCGGGGCGATCCCCGTCGAGCGGCTCGGCTTCGAACCCGGCCTCGCCGACCGCGAGGGGCTGCTGTCGGGGGAGAAGGAGCGCATCGCCAAGGCCGCGCTCGACGAGCTGCCCGACGGCGGCACGGTCATCCTCGACGCAGGAACCACGACCGTGCGGCTCGCCGAGCTGCTGCCCACCGACCGCGAGCTCACGGTCGTCACGCACGCGCTGCCCGTCGCGACCGTCCTGGCGACCCGACCCGGCACGACGCTGCACCTCGTGGGCGGCACCGTGCGCGGGCGCACGCTCGCCGCCGTCGGCACGTGGGCGCTGCGCGACCTCGCCGAGATCCACGTCGACGTCGCGTTCCTCGGCGCCAACGGCATCACCGCCGAGCACGGCGTGACGACACCCGACCTCGCCGAGGCGGCCGTCAAGCGTGCCCTCGTCGGCGCGGCGCGGCGCACCGTCGTGCTCGCCGACCACACCAAGGTCGGGCGCGTCGACCTCGCGCGCGTCGCCCGGCTCGCGGACGTCGACGCCCTGGTCACCGACTCCGCGGTCGAGCCCGAGCTCGCCGACGAGATCGAGGCGGCGGGCACCAGGGTCGTGCGCGCATGATCGTCACCGTCACACCCAACCCCAGCCTCGACCGGGCGCTCGACGTCGACCGGCTCGACGTCGGCGAGGTCAACCGCGCGCACCGCGCGCACGTGCACCCCGGCGGCAAGGGCATCAACGTCGCCCGCGCGCTCGCGCGCCACGGCGTGCCCGCGCTCGCGGTCGTCCCCGCCGGCGGCCCCGACGGCGAGCGGCTCGTCGCGCTGCTCGGTGAGCACGGCGTGCCCGCCGTCCCCGTCCCGGTCGCGGGGGACACGCGCACCAACGTCACGCTCGTCGAGGCCGACGGGACGACGACCAAGGTCAACGCCGCCGGTCCGCGGCTGTCCGACGCCGAGGTGGACGCGCTGCTCGCCGCGGTCGAGGACCAGCTCGCGGCCGGTCCCCGCGCAGTCGTCGCCGCCGGGTCGCTGCCGGCCGGGGCGGGCGACGCGTTCTTCGTGCGGCTCGCCGGGCTCGCCAGCCGCTACGGCGTGCCCGTCGCGCTCGACACCTCCGGGACACCCCTCGTGCGCGCCGTGCGCGCCGGCGGGCTGTGCCTGGTCAAGCCCAACGACGCCGAGCTCGCCGAGCTGGTCGGCCGCGACCTGGTCACCGTCGGGGACGTCGTCACCGCGGCGCGTGAGGTCGTCGCCCAGGGCACACGGGCCGTGCTCGTGAGCCTCGGTGCCCACGGTGCGCTCCTCGTGCTGGCCGACGCCACCTGGTGGGCGGGCGGTCCGGCGCTCGTGCCGCTGTCGACCGTGGGAGCCGGGGACTCGACGCTCGCGGGGTACCTCGCGGGCGCCGGCACGTGCGGCGAGAAGCTGCGCACCGCGGTCGCGTGGGGCCGTGCCGCGGTGCTGCTGCCCGGCACCGAGGTGCCCACGCCCGACCAGATCGACCTCGACGCCGTCCGGGTGGTCGAGGAGCCCGACCCGCACCTCGCGCTGAAGGAGCTGTGACGTGACCACAAACCCGCTGATCACCGCCGACCTGGTCGCGGTCGACCTGGTCGCGTCCGACCGGACCGACGTCACTCGGCGCCTGGTCGACCTGCTCGTCGCCGCCGGACGCGTCACCGACGCCGACGGCTTCGCCGCCGACGTGGCCGCACGCGAGGCGCAGATGGCCACCGGCATGCCCGGCGGCATCGGCCTGCCCCACGCGCGCTCCGAGCACGTCGTCGTCCCGAGCCTGGCCGTGGGCAAGCTCGCGCAGGGCGTCGACTGGGGTGCCCCCGACGGGCCCGCGCACCTCGTCTTCCTCATCGCCGCGCCCGCCTCCGGCGACGCGGACCACCTGCAGATCCTCGCGGCCCTCGCGCGCCGGCTCGTGCACGAGTCGTTCCGGACGTCGCTGCTCGAGGCGCCCGACGCGGCGACCGTCGCGCAGATCGTCACGCGAGAGGTCGTGCCGTCGTGAAGCTCGTCGCCGTGTCCTCGTGCCCCACGGGGATCGCCCACACGTACATGGCCGCCGAGGCCCTCGAGCAGGCGGGCAAGGCCGCCGGCCACGAGGTGCACGTCGAGACGCAGGGTGCCGCGGGCTCGACCCCGCTCGACCCCGCGCTCATCGCCGCCGCCGACGGCGTCATCTACGCCGCCGACCTCGAGGTCAAGGACAAGCAGCGGTTCGCCGGCAAGCCGTTCGTCGACGTCGGCGTCAAGAAGGCCGTGCACGACGCACCCGGGGTGATCGCCGCCGCCGTCGCCGCCGTCGAGGCGGGGCGGTCCGCGCCCGGCGCACCGACCGCCGCGACGGCTCCCGCGGCCGCACCCGCCGGGCCCGCGACGAAGGTCGACCGCGACGCGGGAGCCGGTACCAAGGTGCGCCAGTGGCTCATGACGGGCGTGTCGTACATGATCCCGTTCGTCGCCGCCGGCGGGATCCTCATCGCCGTGGCGTACATGCTCGCCAACGTCGCGTGGGGCGGCGCTGACGGTGCGATCGCGGTCACCGAGGTCGACCCGGTCGCGGTGCTCGCCGACTTCGACCCCGCCTCGCTGCAGGACTGGACGGTCGTCATCCTCCAGACCGGCCAGCTCGCGTTCGGCTTCCTCGTGCCCGTGCTCTCGGGGTTCATCGCGTACGCCATCGCCGACCGGCCCGGTCTCGTGCCCGGCTTCGTCGGCGGCGCCGCGTCCGTGCTCATCGGCGCGGGCTTCCTCGGCGGCCTCGCCACCGGGTTCATCGCGGGGTTCGTCGCGCTGTGGATCAGCCGCTGGAAGGTGCCGCGCGGGGTGCGCGGGATCATGCCGGTCGTCGTCATCCCGCTGCTGTCCTCGCTCGTCGTCGGCGTCGTCACCCTCGTGCTCATCGGGCGCCCGATCGCCGCGGCGATGGACGGGCTGTCGAGCTGGCTCGACGGGCTGTCCGGCTCGAGCGCCGTCCTCCTCGGCCTGCTGCTCGGCGCGATGATGGGCTTCGACCTCGGCGGTCCCGTCAACAAGGTCGCGTACACCTTCGCCGTCACCGGCCTCGCGACCGAGGGGCTCGCGCAGGACGCGACGCAGTACCGGATCATGGCCGCCGTCATGGGCGCCGGCATGGTCGCACCGCTCGCCATGGCGCTCGCCTCGACCGTGCGGTCCCGGCTGTTCACGCACGCCGAGCAGGAGAACGGCAAGGCGGCGTGGCTGCTCGGGGCGTCGTTCATCTCCGAGGGTGCCATCCCGTTCGCCGCCGCCGACCCGTGGCGCGTCATCGTCTCGTCGGTCGTCGGCTCGGCCGTCACCGGTGGGCTCGTCATGGGGTTCGGGTCGACGCTCACCGCGCCGCACGGCGGGATCTGGGTCCTGCCGCTCATCGGCGACCCGCTGCTGTTCCTCCTCGCGGTCGTCATCGGGACGCTCGTCACGGCAGCGATCGTCGTGGTCCTCAAGACCATCGCCCACGACCCGGCCGTCGCGGCGCAGCGCGCCGCCGAGGAGCAGCGCGACCCCGACCTCGTGACGGCGTCCGCATGAGCCGCCCGGCACGTCCCGTCCCACCCACAGAGG
>JAFAEH010000249.1 GCA_023424135.1 Actinomycetes bacterium
GCCCGACCCCGTCGTGGCCCCGAGCACGACGCGCCCCGCCGCGGCCGACGCGCCGCCGACGGCGCCCGCCGCACCCCCCGCGTCCACCGGGACCGACGCACCGGACCCGGTGACTCGCACCGCGCCACCCGCGGCGTCGGCCACCCCGCACACCGGGTCGGACGAGCCCTTGTCCGCGTCGACCGCCCCCTCCGAGGCGTCGTCCGGCACGCCCCGCCCGGAGCACGCCCACGGGACGTCGGGCGACGACGAGCTCTTCCCCGACCCGAACGCGCCGCGCACACCGCATGCCGGCACGCACGTGCTCGGCGTGCTCGTCGGCCTGGTGCTCGCACCGCTCGCCATGGGCCTGACCCTGCTCGGGCAGAGCCGCATCCTCGTCGTGCAGGTGGACGGCTGGACCGCGGCGCTCGACGTGCTGGGGATCGTGCTCGTCTCGGTCGGGGCCCTGCTGCTCGCGGCGCTGCTGGTGCTCGGGCTGTGGAGCGCGGCCGTCCCCCTCACGGCGGGCGTCGTGCTCGGCGGGGTCGGCGGTGTGCAGCTGTACGCGCCGGGGATCGCCCGCACGGCCACGCTCGACGTCGTCGGGTCGCAGGCATGGCACGACACGACCGCGCAGGTGACGGTCGCGGCCACGTCGGGCACCGTGCTCGTCGTCGGCGTCCTGCTGCTCACGGCGGGGATCGTGCTGGCGCTCGCCCGGCGGCACGGCATCCACCTGGGCGTGTTCCGCGAGCGGAACCGCACCGCCTGACCAGGCGCTCCGGGCGGACCGGCACGACGTCCCGAGCCGCCCTGCCCACCATCCGACGGTGCGCGGGGGCGACCACCAGGACTATGGTCCGTGGCGAAGGACCTCACAGGTCAGCACCACCGCACCGACGCCGCTGCGAGGAGAGAACGTGACCGATCCGTCCGCCGCCCCCACGTCGAACGACACGTCCACCGCGACGCCGCAGGACGCGCAGGCCTCACCGGGCCTGGAGAACCTGCTCTCGGAGGAGCGTCGTTTCCCGCCGTCGGCGGAGTTCGCCGCGCAGGCCAACGCGACCGCCGACCTGTACGCCTGGGCCAACGCCGACCGGCCCGGTTTCTGGGCCGACCAGGCGCGTGACCTGCTGACCTGGTCGACACCGTTCACCCAGACCCTGGACTGGTCGGACGCACCGTTCGCACGCTGGTTCGCCGACGGCCGGCTCAACGCCGCGTACAACGCGGTCGACCGGCACGTCGAGGAGGGACGCGGCGACCGGGTCGCGCTGCACTTCGAGGGTGAGGGCGGTGACACGCGCACGCTCACGTACGCCGACCTGCAGCGCGAGGTCTCGAAGGCCGCGAACGCGATCACCGCGCTCGGGGTCGGCACGGGCGACCGGGTCGCGATCTACCTCCCGCTGATCCCCGAGGCCGTGGTGACGATGCTCGCGTGCGCGCGCATCGGCGCCCCGCACTCGGTGGTGTTCGGCGGGTTCTCGGCCGAGGCGCTGAGCAGCCGCATCCTCGACGCCGAGGCGAAGCTCGTCGTGACCGCCGACGGCGGCTTCCGCCGCGGCAACCCGTCCGCGCTGAAGCCCGCGGTCGACGAGGCCCTCGCCAAGGGCGCGCCGAGCGTCGCGCACGTCCTCGTCGTGCGTCGGACCGGGCAGGCGGTCGACTGGACGGACGGCCGCGACGTCTGGTGGCACGACGCCGTCGAGGCGGCCTCGAGCGAGCACGCACCCGTCGACGTCGACGCGGAGCACCCGCTGTTCATCCTCTACACGTCGGGCACGACGGGGAAGCCCAAGGGCATCTTCCACACCACCGGCGGGTACCTCACGCAGGCCGCGTACACGCACCTCAACGTGTTCGACCTCAAGCCCGAGCAGGACGTCTACTGGTGCACGGCCGACATCGGCTGGATCACGGGGCACACGTACGTCGTCTACGGGCCGCTGGTCAACGGCGCGACGCAGGTCATCTACGAGGGCACGCCCGACACGCCGCACCGCGGGCGCTGGTGGGAGATCGTCCAGAAGTACGGCGTGACGATCCTGTACACGGCACCGACCGCGATCCGCACGTGCATGAAGTGGGGCGAGGAGATCCCCGCGGGGTTCGACCTGTCGAGCCTGCGGGTGCTCGGCAGCGTCGGTGAGCCCATCAACCCGGAGGCGTGGATGTGGTACCGCCGCGTGATCGGCGGGGACCGGACGCCGATCGTCGACACGTGGTGGCAGACGGAGACGGGCGCGATCATGATCAGCCCGCTGCCCGGCGTCACCGAGGCCAAGCCGGGGTCCGCTCAGGTCCCGCTGCCGGGCATCGCGGCGGACGTCGTCGACGACGACGCCACGCCCGTGCCGAACGGCGCCGGCGGCTACCTCGTCCTCACCGAGCCGTGGCCGTCGATGCTGCGCGGCATCTGGGGCGACAGCGAGCGGTACAAGGACACGTACTGGTCGCGGTTCGCCGGCCTGTACTTCGCGGGCGACGGCGCCAAGAAGGACGACGACGGGGACATCTGGCTGCTCGGTCGGGTCGACGACGTCATGAACGTCTCGGGGCACCGGCTGTCGACCACCGAGATCGAGTCGGCGCTCGTCGCGCACGCGTGGGTCGCGGAGGCCGCCGTCGTCGGGGCGAGCGACGAGACCACGGGTCAGGCGGTCGTCGCGTTCGTCATCCTGCGCGGCGACGCCACCGAGGCTGCGGACGCCGACGCCTCGACCGTGCAGGAGACCCTGCGCACGCACGTCGCCAAGGAGATCGGGCCCATCGCGAAGCCCCGCCAGATCCTCGTGGTGCCCGAGCTGCCGAAGACGCGCTCCGGCAAGATCATGCGCCGCCTCCTGCGGGACGTGGCCGAGAACCGGCAGGTCGGGGACGCGACGACGCTCGCGGACTCGTCGGTCATGGACCTCATCGCGGCCGGGCTGGCCACACCCGCGGCGTCCTCGGAGGACTGACCCGACACCTCCACGACCGACGGCCCCGGACGCGCGTCCGGGGCCGTCGTCGTGCCGGGGCGGGCCACGGTCGGGACGGCCGGAAGGAAGCGCTTCGACCGATCTGGCGGCTAAACGCTTCACCGATGGAGGGGCGGACGCCGTCCTGGTTGTCTGACCGGCGCACCCGCCTGCCGCCACCGGCCGGCGGACACGGCGGGCGGGTGCTCCCCCGGACACCCCCTTCGCGGAACGAGGACGTCGATGAAGAGCACCTCCCTACGCGCGGCCGCCGCCTGCGGCGCCGCACTCCTGGCCGTCGGCGGGATCACCGCCGTGGCCACGTCGGCCTCGGCGGCCGACCCGGTCGGCCTGCACATCTCCGGCACGCAGCTCGTCGAGCGCAACGGCACGCCGTTCGTCGCACGCGGCGTGAGCCACGCGCACACCTGGTACGCGCACGAGACCGAGCGCGCGATCCCCGCGATCCGCGCCGCCGGCGCCAACTCGATCCGCGTCGTCCTGTCGGGCGGCCGCTGGACGGCCAACAGCGCGTCGGACGTCGCCAACGTGATCGCGCTGTGCAAGGCCAACCAGCTCGTCTGCATGCTGGAGAACCACGACACCACCGGCAACGGGGAGCAGGCGGGCGCGGTCAGCCTCGACACGGCCGCCACCTACTGGGTCGGGCTGAAGTCGGTCCTGGAGGGCAACGAGGACTTCATCCAGATCAACATCGGCAACGAGCCCACGGGCAACAACGAGCCGCAGGTCACCGGCTGGACGACCGACACGGCCAACGCCATCAAGAAGGTCCGCGCCGCGGGCCTGCGCCACAACATCGTCGTCGACGCACCGAACTGGGGCCAGGACTGGAAGGGCGTCATGCGCGACACCGCGCAGACCGTCGCCGCCGCCGACCCCGAGGGCAACACCCTGTTCTCGGTGCACATGTACGGCGTGTACGCGCAGGCGTCGACCATCACCGCGTACCTCGACGCGTTCGAGGCCAAGGGCCTGCCGCTCGTCATCGGCGAGTTCGGCCACGACCACTCGGACGGCAACCCCGACGAGGCGACGATCATGCGTGAGGCCGTCACCCGTGGCATCGGGTACTACGGCTGGTCGTGGTCCGGCAACAGCGGTGGCGTCGAGTACCTCGACATGGTCACGAACTTCGACCCGGCGCAGAAGACCGCGTGGGGCACGCTCATCTTCGACGGCACCAACGGCATCAAGTCGACGGCGAAGACGGCCACCTACTTCTCGGGTGTGACGCCGACGACGTCCCCCACGCCCACCACGTCGCCCACACCGACGTCGTCGCCCACGCCGACCGTCTCGCCGACGCCCACCACGTCACCCACGCCGACGCCGACGTCCTCGCCCACGCCGACGCAGAACCCCGGGGGCGCGTGCACCGCGGTCCTCGAGGTCGCGGGCGCCTGGCCGGGCGGGTTCCAGGGCTCGGTCACGGTGACCGCCGGCTCGGGTGCGCTCACCGGCTGGACGACGTCGTTCACGCTGCCGTCCGGGGCCTCGGTCTCGCAGGGCTGGAGCGGCACGTTCAGCGGCACGGGCAGCGCCGTGACCGTGACGAACGCACCGTGGAACGGCGCCCTGAGCGCCGGTCAGTCGACGACGTACGGCTTCATCGGCTCGGGCACGGCACCGACCGGCGCGGTCGCGGTCACCTGCCGCTGACGCTCGTCCCCTCTGCCCCGCGCACGGGTCGCCCTCGGTGACCGGTGCGCGGGGCAGACCGCGCATCTGCGCCCAGCTGAGACTGACCGCGACCCCGTCATCCGTCACGGAATGGGCGTACTTGCCGTGACGAATGACGGGGTCGCAGTTCCTTGCCCCGCGGGTGGGGGTGGGGTTGTGTCACCAGCCGAGCTGGCGGCGCAGGCGGCGGACGGCCTCTCGGCCCGCACGGTTCGCGCCGACGGTGGACGCGCTCGGGCCGTAGCCGACGAGCTGGACGCGGGGCTCGGCGACGACCTCCGTGCCGTCGAGCGCGATGCCCCCGCCCGGTCCGCGCAGGCCGAGCGGTGCGAGGTGGTCGAGCTCGGCGCGGAAGCCGGTGGCCCACAGGACGGTGCGCACCGCCACGAACGACGGCCCGTCGACCCAGCCGCCGAGCACGTCCCCCTCAGGTGAGGACGCGCCCTCGCCGCCGCCGGTGACTCCGGACGGCGGGGCCGTCACCCCGCCCGCACCCGCCCCGCGGGAGGACGACACCGTCCCACCCACGTCCACCTCGGACGACGAGCCCGTCACCCCGCCCGCATCCACCCCGGCGGACGACGACACCACCCCGCCCGCATCCCACTCGGCACCGTCGGGGACGAGCCGGGTGAACATCGGCCGTGCACGCAGCACGCCCGCCGAGATCCCCGCCCGGTACGCCGGGGTCAGCGGCAGACCCGTCACGGACACCACCGAGCGGGGCGGCAGCCCCGCGCGCACGCGCTCCTCGACGCGTGCGACGGCGTCCCGGCCGAGCTCAGGCGTGAACTCCTCGTCGATCCACCGCGGCGGACGGCGCGTCACCCAGGTCGTCGTGGTCACCTCGGCGAGCTGGAGCAGGAGCTGCACGGCGGAGGTGCCTCCCCCGACGACGAGCACGTGCCCGTCCGCCAGGTCCGCGGCGGACCGGAAGTCCCGCGCGTGCAGCTGGCGACCGCGGAACGCCCCGCGCCCCGGGTACGCCGGCCAGAACGGTCGTCCCCACGTGCCCGACGCGTTGACGATCCCGCGCGCCGACCACACGACCCGCGCGTCGGGGTGGTCGACGTGCTGCGTCTCGACGGCGTAGCGCGGTTCGCCGTCCACCTCGCCGGCGCACGCGATCCGGGTCACGCGCACGGGACGCTGCACGTTGAGCCCGAACGCCTCCTCGTACTGCGCGAAGTAGTACGGCACGGCGTCGGCCGCCGGCTCGGTGGCGTCGACGACGGACAGCGCCATGCCCGGCAGGTCGTGCACGTGGTGCGCGTCCGCCATGGTCAGCGAGCGCCAGCGGTGCTGCCAGGCGCCGCCCGCGCGCGGGTTGTCGTCGAGCACGACGAACGTGCCGGCTGCGCGCTCCCACCCGCGCGACCCCACGGGCACGAGCCCGGTGCGCTGCAGGTGGTACGCGGCTGACAGCCCCGCCTGACCGGCACCGACGACGACGACGTCGACCTCGACCGCACGGGGCTCACGGACCTCGCGCAGGGCGCGCCGACCCCGGGCGACGGGGGCGACGGAGGTACGGTCCATGGCGCGAGCCACGCTACCTGCTGCGCCGCGGGCCAGGGCGCCGCGGTGCACCAGACGGACGGACGTCACGCGACGGATCACCCGACCAGGTGGCCGCGTGACCGGTCTCACGTGATGGGATGGGCCCATGACGTCCGACATCGAGGTCCCGACGTCCGTGACGGCGGTGTCCGGGCCGCTCGACGCGGACCTGGCCGATGCGGTGCGTGCACTGCACCACGACGCGGCCCACCACGACGGTGTCCCGCCGTTGTCCGAGCAGCCGCTGCTGTGGCTGACCGACCCCGAGGCGCCGGTCGTGCACCTGCTCGCGCGCGGCGACGTCCTCGTGGGGTACGCCCAGCTCGACGTCGCCAGCTCCACGACGGTCCGTGCGGAGCTCGTCGTGCACCCCGGCCACCGTCGACGCGGCGTGGCACGCTCGCTGCTCGCGCGGGCCACCACCGAGGCGGCGACGGTCCCGGACCGACGGCTGCACGTCTGGGCGCACGGGGACCTGCCGGCCGCACGCGCCACGGCGGCCGCGTCGGGCCTGGTGGTCGTGCGCGAGCTGTGGCGCATGGCGGTGGACCTGGGGCAGCGACCGCCCTCGCGCCCGTCCCTCCCGGCGGGCGTGACCGCCCGCACCTTCGTGCCCGGGCAGGACGAGGAGGCGTGGCGCCGCGTCAACGCGCGGGCGTTCGCGCACCACCCCGAGCAGGGGCGGATGACCGCCGCGGACCTGCGCGCACGCGAGGCCGAGCCGTGGTTCGACCCGGAGGGCTTCCTGCTCGCCGAGCGCGACGGGCAGCTCCTGGGGTCGGTGTGGACCAAGGTCCACCCGGCGGGTGACGCACCCGACGGCGGCCCGGACGAGGAGGTCGGCGAGATCTACGTCGTGGGCGTCGACCCCGACGCGCAGGGTCTCGGGATGGGCCGCGCGCTGACGGCGCTGGGCCTGGCGCACCTGCACGGGCGCGGTCTGCGCACGGTCATCCTCTACACCGGCGCCGAGAACGTGGTCGCGGTGCACACCTACGAGCGGGCCGGCTTCACGCGCACGGCCGTCGACGTGATGTTCGGTCCCCCGCCGGCGAGCCCGCCGGGCGGCCCCACCACCCCGCCCCGTGGCACGACGACGGGCACGACGACGGGCGCGGCGCGCAGGTGAACGAGCAGGACACGCCGAGTTCACCCGACGGTGCCACGATGGGCACATGACCGACGCCCCTGCGATCGACCCTGCACTGGCGGAGCGCATCGCCGAGCACGTGGAGACCGCCGACGACGCCCGCCCCGCGGACGCGGCCCTGCCGAACGACCGGTTCCTTGACCGCGAGCTGTCGTGGCTGGCGTTCAACCAGCGCGTGCTGGAGCTCGCGCAGGACGCCGACCTCCCGCTGCTCGAACGCGTGCGGTTCCTGGCGATCTTCGCCTCGAACCTCGACGAGTTCTTCATGGTCCGCGTCGCAGGCCTCAAGCGCCGCATCGCGACGGGTATCGCGGTCCCGGCGGCGTCGGGCCTGTCGCCGCGCCAGGTGCTCGAGGCGATCAGCGAGCGCGCGCACGTACTGATGACACGGCACGCGACGGTGTTCGCCGAGCAGGTGCAGCCCGCGCTGGCGGCCGAGGGCATCACGATCGTCCGCTGGGACGACCTGGGGCAGGCCGAGCAGGACCGCCTGCACAAGTTCTTCCGCCGGCAGATGTTCCCGGTGCTGACGCCGCTCGCGGTGGACCCCGCCCACCCGTTCCCGTACATCTCGGGGCTGTCGCTCAACCTCGCGGTGAGCGTCGTGAACCCGGCGAGCGGCAAGGAGCACTTCGCGCGCGTCAAGGTCCCGCCGCTGCTGCCGCGGTACATCGCGGTCGACGCGTCGGGCCGCCCGTCGGCCCCCGACCACGCGGCGGCCGCACCGGAGAAGGGCCCGATGTCGTTCGTGCCCGTCGAGGACGTCATCTCCCAGCACCTCGACATGCTGTTCCCGGGCATGGAGGTCCGCGAGTTCCACACGTTCCGCATCACACGCAACGAGGACGTGGAGGTCGAGGAGGACGACGCCGAGAACCTGCTCAAGGCGATGGAGAAGGAGCTGCTGCGCCGACGCTTCGGCCCGCCCGTGCGGCTCGAGCTCGCCGAGGGCATCAGCCCGCGCGTGCGCAAGCTCCTCGTCCGCGAGCTCGGGATGTCCGAGGACGACGTCTACGAGCTCCCGGCACCGCTGGACCACACGGGCCTGAACCTCATCGCCGACCTCGACCGGCCCGAGCTGCAGTTCCCCCGGTTCGTGCCGGCGACCCACCGTCACCTCGCGGAGGTGGAGTCCGCGACGCCGACCGACGTCTTCGCGGCGATCCGTGCGCGTGACATCCTGCTGCACCACCCGTACGACTCGTTCTCGACGTCCGTGCAGACGTTCCTCGAGCAGGCGGCGGCCGACCCGAGCGTCCTCGCGATCAAGCAGACGCTGTACCGCACGTCGGGCGACTCCCCCATCGTCGACGCGCTCATCGACGCGGCCGAGGCGGGCAAGCAGGTGCTCGCGCTCGTCGAGATCAAGGCGCGGTTCGACGAGCAGAACAACATCTCGTGGGCCCGCAAGCTCGAGCAGGCGGGCGTGCACGTCGTCTACGGCATCGTCGGGCTGAAGACGCACTGCAAGCTCTCGCTCGTCGTGCGCCAGGAGGCCGACGGCCTGCGCCGCTACTCGCACGTCGGGACGGGAAACTACCACCCGAAGACCGCCCGGCTGTACACCGACCTGGGTCTGCTGACGGCCGATCCCGACGTCGGCCAGGACCTCACACGCCTGTTCAACCAGCTCTCCGGGTACGCCCCGAAGTCACGGTTCCACCGCCTGCTGGTGGCACCGCGCTCGGTGCGCACGGGTCTGATCGAGCGCATCGACCGCGAGGCCGCGGCCGCGCGGCGCGGTGAGCCCGCGTGGATCAAGATCAAGGTGAACTCGATGGTCGACGAGGCGACGATCGACGCGCTGTACCGCGCGTCGCAGGCGGGCGTGCCGATCGACATCAACGTGCGCGGCATCTGCGCGCTGCGCCCGGGGGTGCCGGGGCTCTCGGAGACCGTCCGCGTGCGCTCGATCCTCGGCCGCTTCCTCGAGCACTCCCGGGTCTTCGCGTTCGCGCACGCGACACCCCAGGACGACGACGGGTTCGAGGGGCCGGACGTGTTCATCGGCTCGGCCGACCTCATGCACCGCAACCTCGACCGACGCGTCGAGGCGCTCGTCCGGGTCGCGGACCCCGCGCAGGTGACCGAGCTCGTCGAGTTCCTCGACGAGTCCATGGACGACGGCACGTCGTCGTGGCACCTGGACTCCGACGGCGAGTGGACCCGCCACCACCGCGGACCGGACGGGCCGCTGGTGGACCTGCAAGAGGTCCTGATCCACCGGCAGAGGCGCCGGCCGGGCGCCCGGTGACGGCGCCCGCAGCCACCCCCGTGCAGGCCGCCGGGGCGCTCGTGTGGCGCGTGCGCACCGGTCGCCTGCAGGTCGCGCTCGTGCACCGCCCGCGCTACCGGGACTGGTCGTGGCCCAAGGGCAAGCTCGACCCCGGCGAGAGCGCGCCCGAGGCCGCCGTGCGCGAGGTGGAGGAGGAGACCGGGCTCGCGGTCGTCCTGGGCCTGCCGCTGCCCGGGCTCGCGTACACGCTGTCCGACGGGCGGCCGAAGGTCGTGCACTACTGGGCGGCGCGGCCCGCCGGCCGGGGTGACGACCCGGCTCTGCGCGCGCGCCCGCCCGTGCCGCTGGCCGACCGCTCGGAGATCGACCACTGGGTCTGGCTCGACGCGTCGCAGGCGTCCCGGCAGCTGACGCGCGACGCCGACCGCCGGCCTCTCGAGGCCCTTGTCGAGGCGTACGCGAAGGACCGGCTCGACTCACGCGCCCTCGTCGTCGCGCGGCACGCGCAGGCGCGCAAGCGCAGCCAGTGGGACGGGACCGAGGCCGACCGCCCGCTCACGGGTGCGGGTCGACGCCAGGCGACCGCGATGGTCCCGGTGCTCGCGGCGTTCGGGGTCTCACGCGTCGTCACGAGCGAGTGGGAGCGGTGCGCCACGACCGTCGGCGTGTACGCGCGGGCCGCCGAGGTCGAGCCGCAGGTCGCCGCGGGGCTCACCGAGGCGCGGCACGACGAGTCGCCCGCACGCGTCGCGGCGATCGTCCGGGACGCGCTCGACGACCGGCAGGACACGGTGCTGTGCACGCACCGGCCGGTGCTGCCGACGGTGCTCGACGTCCTCGCCGAGCACAGCCGCCGCCCCGTCGCGGATGCGCTGCCGCACGAGAACCCGTTCCTCGCACCGGCCGAGGTGCTCGTCGCGCACGCGGTGCAGACGGGTCGTGGCGTGCGCGTCGCCGCGGTCGAGCGGCACGTCTCGTCGGCCGACGGGACGTCCTGACGCCCCGCACGTCCTGACGCGCGCATCCCGTCCCGGCCGCACGTCCCGACCTCCCCGCCGCACGTCCCGACGCGTGGCACGACCCCGGCCGGGCCCGGCCGAGGGCCGGCTCAGCCGAGGAACGGGTGCAGCACCCAGAACACGACGGCCGCGACCGCGGCGGCGGCGGGGATCGTCAGGATCCACGCACCGGCGATGTTCTTGGCGACGCCCCAGCGCACGGCCGAGAGCCGCTTGGTCGCACCGACACCCATGATCGCGGACGTGATCGTGTGGGTCGTCGAGACGGGCGCGTGCAGCCAGAACGCGTTGACGTAGAGCACGACGGCCGACACCGACTCGGCCACGAACCCGCGGGCCGGGTCGAGCTCGATGATCTTGCGGCCCAGCGTGCGCATGATGCGCCACCCGCCCGCGTACGTGCCGAGCGAGATCGCGGCGGCCGCAGCGAGCTTGACCCACAGGGGGATGCCCTCCTCGCGGCTCGCCCAGCCCGCCGTGAGCAGCGCGAGGTAGATGACGCCCATCGTCTTCTGCGCGTCCTGCAGGCCGTGGCCCAGCGCCATCGCGGCGGCCGAGACGGTCTGCGCGACGCGGAAGCGACGGTTGACCCGGCTCGGTGCGCGGTTGCGGATGAGCCACAGCAGACCGGCCATGACGAGGAACGCGAGGACGAACCCGATGAGCGGCGAGAAGATCATCGGCAGGACGACCTTGTCGACGATCGCCGAGCCGTACACGCCGAACCCGGCGGCCAGGCCCGCGCCGACGAGCCCGCCGATGAGCGCGTGCGTGGAGGACGACGGCAGGCCGAACCACCAGGTCACGAGGTTCCACGTGATCGCGCCGACCAGTGCGCACAGCACGACGACGAGCGCGGAGTGCGCCGGTTCGTCCTGCAGGTCGACGATCGACGTCGCGATGGTCTCGGCCACCTCGGTGCCCAGCAGCGCACCGGTGAAGTTCATGACGGCCGCCATGATGAGCGCTGCCCGGGGCGTCAGCGCGCGCGTCGAGACCGACGTCGCGATGGCGTTGGCGGCGTCGTGGAAGCCGTTCGTGTAGTCGAACACCAGCGCGATGACGACTACGCCGATGACAAGCGCGAGCTCCACTTAACTTTCCTTGACCGCGATCGACTCGATCGTGTTCGCGACGTGCTCGAAGGCGTCGGCGGCAAGCTCGAGCTGCTCGATGACCTCGCGCATCTTCATCACGGTCAGCGCGTCGTACTCGCCGCTGAACAGCTTCGCCAGCAGCCTGCGGTAGATCTGGTCGGCCTGGTTCTCGAGCCGGTTGATCTCGATCCAGTACTCGTTGAGGTGCTGCATCGAGCGCAGGCGCGGCATCGCGTCCGCCGTGAGCTCGGCGGCCCTTTCCAGGACCTCCACCTGACGTACGACCTCCTTGGGCAGGTGGTCGATCTGGTAGAGGACGATCAGGTCGGCCGCAGCCTCCATGTAGTCCATCACGTCGTCGAGGTTGGACGCGAGGCGGTAGATGTCCTCGCGGTCGAACGGCGTGATGAAGCTCTCGTTGAGCCGGTTCATGATCGCGTGAGTGCGCTCGTCACCCGCGTGTTCGCAGGCGCGCATCTTCTCGGCCAGGGCCTCCCGGTCCGAACCGTCGCTGATGATCTCGACCAGCAGACGCGATGCGGTGACGAGGTTGTTCGCCGAGTCGGCGAACAAGTCGTAATAGCTGTCCTCACGGGGCGTGAGACGCAGGCGCACGTCGTTTCTCCAGATGTGCGGGGACGGTCCGCAGAGAAGGGTACGGGTTACCAGTGGAAATGCGAAGTTCAGGCCATGCAAGCCGCTTGTAACCTACTCTTCCCCTTCCCGCTGCCCAGAACGTGGCCCGTGACACACTTGTTGCCTGAGCCGCTTCAGATCTTGGTGCGGTGGAAGTTCAGGAACGACCTACTAGGCGTCGGGCCTCGCTGCCCCTGGTAACGCGAACCGTACCGGTCCGAGCCGTACGGGAACTCGGCGGGTGAGCTGAGCCGGAACATGCAGAGCTGTCCGATCTTCATCCCGGGCCACAGCTTGATCGGCAGCGTGGCGACGTTGGACAGTTCGAGCGTGACGTGCCCATCGAAACCGGGATCGATGAAACCCGCGGTCGAGTGCGTCAGCAGGCCCAGCCGGCCCAGGCTCGACTTGCCCTCCAGCCGCGAGGCCACGTCGTCGGGCAGACTGATCACCTCGTACGTGGTCGCCAGCACGAACTCGCCAGGATGCAGGATGAACGGCTCGTCGCCGTCCGGTTCCACCAGCCGGGTGAGATCGGGCTGCTCGATCGCGGGATCGATGTGCGGGTAGCGATGGTTCTCGAACACCCGGAAGTAGCGGTCCAACCGCACGTCGATGCTGGAAGGCTGGATCATCGCCGGGTCGTACGGGTCGAGCTTCACCCTGCCCGACTCGATCTCGGCACGGATGTCACGATCGGAAAGCAGCACGGATGCAAGGCTAGTGGGCGCCCTGACCGGCGGGCATCGGGGATCTTCGCGTCGGGACTGCAGCAGCACGGCCGGGATCCGCTACAGTAGGGGCAGCGACCGGCTCTCACAGGCGGTCACGCGGGTGTAGTTCAATGGCAGAACATCAGCTTCCCAAGCTGACAGCGCGGGTTCGATTCCCGTCACCCGCTCCACTCACGAAGGCCCAGGTCAGGACATGAATCCAGACCCGGGCCTTGATCATTTCTACGGGCTTTCCTCACTCGCGTGCCAGATTCGTGCCAGGTCAGTTGATCTTGACTCCCGTCGCCGCCGGGTCCTCGTCCTCGTCGCTGGCAGAAACGAGCCCCTGCTTGACGATCTCCCTCATGGCATCGGCTATCGCACGGTCTCTGTCCTTGGCCGCGTGCAGGTAGACCTTGGCCGCCTTCGTGCTGGAGTGCCCCATGCGGGGCGGACCGTGCCGTCGCACCCCCACGCCGCCCTTCCGCGCTGCGCGTGCGGCCTGGAGGGGGATCGGCAGCTACGAGGAGGACGGGAGCGGAGCAGGGGACGGGGCGCGTACTGGGTGGAGCGGGTGACGGGATTGTCGTCACGGGTCACTTATCCGCGGCTTACGGGAACGATGTCCTTGCCCAGCGGCATCAGCGAGATCGGGATCATTTTGAGGTTCGCGATCCCCAGCGGGATGCCGATGATCGAGATGAACAGCGGGATCGCGGTGGCGATGTGCCCGATCGCCAACCAGATCCCGGCGACGAGCAGCCAGATGACGTTGCCGAGCACCGACCACGCGCCGGCGGACGGCTTGTCGGCGACGGTCCGTCCGAACGGCCACAGCGCGTAGCCCGCGATCCGGAACGACGCGATGCCGAACGGGATGGTGACGATGAGGACGCAGCAGATGATCCCCGCCACGACGTAGCCTAATGCGAGCCACAGGCCGGCGAAGATCAGCCAGATGGCATTAAGGACAGTGTTCATGGTGCTCACTGTCCCACCCGGCCAGCTCAGCAGGTAGTGGACCGTCTGGCGGTCAAGGGGCACGCGACGCGCGATACGCAAACTCGATGCCTCCGGCGGGGGCGCCCCCGCTGCAGGCTGATCGCCCGCGAGTCACTGCTGGCCCGTAGCTGGCTAAGGTAGGGGGTACGTGCCGCGCAGAGAAGAGCAGGTCACAGGCTGATCGTCGGGCCATTAGCGGGCCATCAAACAGGGTGACGAGGGGCCAACCACGGTCACTCATGACCCGCCCGAAGCCCAGGTCAGCGCCACCACGGGCCATGATCCATACAATTCCCAAGCTGACAGCGCGGGTTCGATTTCCCGTCACCCGCTCCAATCTCCACGGACGATAAGCCTCATCAGTGGATCACGAGCCCTGCGCACTGAGCTTCTGGCGCGCATACCGCTGATCAGGGTCCCCGAACTCCATGCCATTCTCATCGAGAGCGTTGTAAATCGTCACTCGGCCGTGCGGGAAGAGGAATCCGACAGCCACCATCCCTTGGGCCATGTCCTCATCCATCCACGTCAGAAGCTCCACGGCCTGCAGCCTCTGCCCCTGCATTCTCGCCAGTGCGCCTGGCACACCCTCTCGCCATGCCAGCCGGAATCCCTCCCCCGCCCAATCGAGCGGCCGAGCCGGATCCACCGTGTTCCACGTGATCGAGATTTCATCGAACTTCTGGTGGACGATCTCGCCCTGCTCGCCCACGAAGTCCAACAAGACCAGGCCATCGG
>JAFAEH010000277.1 GCA_023424135.1 Actinomycetes bacterium
GTGCAGGCCGCGCGCGCGGACCTGCCGCCCGGCGGTCGCGTCGTCGTGGCCGCGTACCTGCTGGCCCCCGGCCACTTCCTCGACCGGGTGCTCGAGGCGGGTGCGGACGTCGTCACCCGGCCGCTCGCCCCCGACGCGCGCCTCGCGCAGATCGCGCTCGACCGCTATGAGGAGGTCGCCGCGGACGCGGCGACGACGTGGCAGCCGGTCGCCGCCGGGACGTGAACCGTGCACCGGGTGCGGGGACCTGTCCCACGCACCCGGTGCACCGCGGACTCACGGCGGTCAGGGCACCGGCCGTGGGTCCGGGTCCTGCGGGACGTCCTGCTCGCGGTTGGCCGGGATGTCCCCGTAGCCGCCGAGGCCGTCGACGCCGTACGACCGGTCGACCACGGCGCTGGCGCCCGCGATGTCGAGCCGCACGGTCGGTGCGAGCGTCCCGCCCCGTCGCACGTCGGGGTTGCCGATCGCGTCGATGAACGACTCGACCAGGCCGTTCGGCATGACGTAGTGCGAGTACGCCTGGAACGTGCGCGCCGTCTGGAACGGGTCGGGGTTGGCGGGTGTGCCGACCGCGTAGTTGAGGTTCGTCGGGTTGCCGAGCGCGAGCCCGCTGCCCTCGTTGAGCGGCTGGTAGTCCGCCCGCAGACCGTTGCCCACGAACCCGTAGACCCCGTCCGGACCGTCCAGGTAGTAGTACCGGGGGCTCTCGGAGTCCGTCTCGGGCCCACGCGCGTACGTGTGCCGGTGGCTGATCGTGAACAGGTAGTACTTGCTGCCCTTGATGTAGATCTGCGGACGCTCCGTCTGGTCGTTCACGCAGTTGGCCGACAGCAGGGGCGGCAGGTACCGCCACTGCGTGAGCGCCTTGTTCTCGGCGACGGCCAGGCCGACGTTCGCCATCTGGAAGTTCGCCCCGGACGCGTTGACGGCGTCGAGGTCCTCGGCGAGCGGCTCGCCGTCCCGGTACCCGAGGTCCGCGGCGGTGCACTGCACCGCGCCCCGGTCACCGCCCGTGTTGCCCTCGAAGACCATGAACGTCTGCCCGGGGTGCTGGGGGTCCTCGAAGGTGAACGGGTCGCGGAAGTTCACGTACGGGTTCTGCTCGCGGGTCTGGTACCACTCGCCGTCCGGCACGAGGAGCTGGTGCTGGTCACGCATCCCGGTGAGCCACACGCCGTCCTCGTCGGCGAAGATCCGGCCCTCCGTCTGCACGATCCGCGGGTCCGCGGGCTTGACGTCCTGGTCGTCGGCGTCCCGGTAGAACGCGACCGCCGTGTAGAACACGCGCAGCTTGTTGCCGTCCATGATGCGGGTCGACCCGGACCACTCCGTGACCGTCGTGAACGAGCGGTCCTCGAAGATCTGCCCCGCGGCCCCGTCGGGGAACACGTTGCCGCCGTAGACCCAGCCGCCGTTCGCCGGTCGTCCGCCCTCGGGGACCTGCGCCGGTCGGTAGAAGTACCCCATCCGGGCGTGCGTGTGACGCGCGTCGAACGTGTACCCGGCGGTCGAGTCGGCGGTCAGCGCGAAGATGACCTCCCACCCCTTGAACGAGACCTGGTCCGAGCGGCCGTCGGTCAGCGTCCAGGTGTCCCAGACCCAGACCTGGGTGCCGTCCGCGTCGGTCATGACGGGGAAGTCCTGCGGGATGTCCGGCATCGTGTACTCCTCCGGCATGGAGTTCTCGCCGGCGGGTGCCCCGGGGTCGGTCATCGCGCGCATCTGCAGCGCGTCGGCGCGCGTCCAGCGGGCGGTGAAGTCGTCCTCCGGGTCGTAGGCGCGCTGCGAGTGGATCGACGGCGCCGGGAACCCGGGGAAGCGCAGCGGCGACACGTCCTGCTCGCCGTCCTGCGGTGCGGGCTCGTCGGGGGCCACGTCCTGCGGGGCCGGGTCGGACGTGGGGGCCGTGGGGGTGGCGTCCTGCGTCGTGGCCCCGGGCGCCGGCGTCGTGGCGTCGTCCGACGTGGACGTGGCCGTCGGCGAGGTCGTCGGTGGTGGGGTGCCGTCGGCCGTGGCGGCGACGGCGGGGGCGCAGAGCGCACCGGCGGTCGCGACGGCGACGGTGACGAGCGCGGCCCGTGCGGTCGCGCGCGAGCGTGGGATCGAAGACTTCACGGCGATCTCCTCCTGGAGACGTGTGCGTCCTCGAGCGACGTGATGGCCCCCCCATCCGTCTCAACCATGCGCCTGTGCGTCACCTGTGTCAACCACCGGTCACAGGTCCGTGGTCGGGCCGGACCTGGACGTGCGTCCGCGTTGACACACGCGGGGAGCGGGTGAAACCTGGCGTGAGCCCCCTTCGGGGCCATCGTCCCGTCAGCGACGACGGGACCACGAACCCCGCACCCTCTGCGGGTTCCGTACGACACCGGTGGCGACCCTCCGGGCCGCCAGTCCGACAGGAGGTCATCGCGGGCCGCGACGGCGCGGCCCGCCGGCAGGACCGCTCCGGGTGCGCCCACGCGCACCTCTCGGGTGACGTCGATGCAGCACCCCCTCCACGTCCGTCAGGACGCGCGCGACGGTGATGCCGTCGCGCACCGACGACACCGGGAGCTCCCATGCTGTTCTCGAACCCACGTGCGCACCGGACCGGTGCGCGGGGGCTGTGCGCCGTGCTCGGCGCGACCGCCCTCACCCTGTCACTCGCAGGAGTCGCGCACGCGGCCCCCGACCCGCAGGTCACGACGCTGCGCGACCTGCAGCCCGCCGCGCTCGGGCGTGTGCTCGCGGGTGCCGGCGTCACCGTGCGCGGCACCACCTTCACGGGCGACCCCGTGCAGGCAGGCCGCTTCACCGACCTCGGCGTCAGCGGGCTGCCGACCTCCGGGGTCGCACTGTCGAGCGGGTCGCTCGTCCCGGCCGACCCGCAGTCCGACGACGACGTCGACTTCACGCGCTCATCCCTGCTGGGACCCAACACCTCCCTGACGACGACCGGCGACCTCGGCGGACCCGGCGACGACGCGCTGACCGCGCTGCACGGCGCGACCACGTACGACGCCGCGACGCTGTCGATCGTCGTCGTGCCGCGGGGCGACGAGCTCTCCCTGACGTGGGCGCTCGGCTCGGAGGAGTACGCGACCTGGACGGACCAGGGCTTCCGTGACGCCGTGGCCGTCTGGGTCGACGACGCGCCCTGCTCGCTCGTGCCCGGGACCGAGGACCTCGCGGGTACCGACACGATCAACGCGAGCGTCAACGCGGACCTGTACGTCGCGAACTTCGCGCCCGACGACCCCGGCGCGGGCGCCCACGCGACCGAGCTCAACGCGTTCACGACGGCGCTGGACTGCGAGGCCGACGTCACGCCCCGCCGGGCCGTGACGGTGCGCGTCGCGGTCGCGGACACGGTCGACGGCCAGCTCGACTCCACCGTGCTGCTCGCGCGCGGGTCGCTCACCTCCACGCGCACGCTGCCACCGCTGCAGGACCTGCTGTGCCTGATCTTCCCGTGGCTGCCGTGGTGCGACGGGGACAGCCCGTTCCCGTTCCCGTCGCTGCGTCGCTGACGCGACCTGCGGGGCACCCGCCGGGTGCCCCGCAGGCGCGGTCGGCCGGTCAGCCCAGCGGGGTCACGGTCAGGTCGCGCACGCGTGCCGTGCCGCCGAGCGCGTACAGCGCGATCCCGTCGTCCGCGGGCGCCGGGAACACCAGGTGGGAGTGCACCACCGAGCCGTCGCCGACGAAGACCTCGACGCTCGTGGTGTCGACCAGCACCCGCAGGTCCACGCCGCCGGAGCCCATGGGCAGCGGGCTACGGCTCTCCTGCAGCGTCCCCGACCCGTCGGGGCTGCCCGTGCCGGCACGGTTGACGTACACGCCGTCCTGGTCGACCCCCACGTCGACGTGCCGCGTCCCGTCCTGCGACACGCGCAGCTGCAGCCCGACGTTCGTCGCATCGCCCGGCTCGAGGCGTGCCCGCAGCTCGTACGCGACCCCGCGGACGTCGAGCGGTACGTGCCCCTCGACCTCCACGTCGCCGAGCTCGTTGCTCTCACCCGCGTGGTCGGCGAGCGTCGCGACCGGCGACGAGAGCAGCGTCCACCGGCCGTCGACGTCGGCCAGGCGAAGCTCGCGCACGACCGAGTCGGTGCCGTCGTACCCGTCGCTGCGCCACGTCGGCGGCTCGTCGCGTGCGTACGCCCAGCTGTTGAGCCACGCGATCGCGAGCCGCACGTGCTCGGGGTCCCGGTCCGGGTCCGTCCACGTCACCGCCCCGTACCAGTCGAACCCGTGGTCGAGCCACAGCGGGTCCGGCCGGTCCGGCACGAACGTGGTGCCGTCGAACCCGCCGGTCCAGTAGGCGTACGTCGCCGGGTCGCCCCGGTCCCGTGCGTTCGCGCTGACCCCCAGCACCCACCGGTGCGTGCCGTCGGCCGCCGTGATCCCGAACAGGTCGGGGCACTCGACCGTGCCGATGCCGGGCAGCTCCAGCCGGGACACCTCGTCCCAGGTGCGCAGGTCGGGCGACGTCCACACGCTCACCGCGTCGCCCTCCGCGAGCAGCGCGACCCACCGGCCGCGGGCGTCGTCCCACAGCACCTTGGGGTCGCGGAAGTCGCGGCGGCCGTCGTTCGCGATCACGGGGTCCTCCTGCACCGGGGCGAACGAGCGTCCTCCGTCGCCGGACCACCACAGGAACTGCGCCTGCCCGCCGACGCCGTCAGCACCCCGCTGCGAGCGCCCCGCCTGCGGCTGCGTGACCAGGGCCAGGACCGCCCCCGCACCGAGGCCGGCGGTGCCGTCGACGTCGAGCACCGCCGACCCCGACCAGACGTCGCCGTTGGGCGTCGTGCCCTTCGGGATGGCGACGCCCTGGTCGTCGAGCACGACGTCGTCGGTCGAGGTCGCCAGCCGCCACTCGGTGCCGCCACCCTCGGGGTAGGCGTCGTCGTAGAGGTACCAGTAGTGGGTGACGCCGTCGAGGACCAGGGGACGCTGGGGGTCGTTCTTCCACCGCTGCGGCGCCGTGTGGTGGTAGCGCGGGCGCAGGCTCGTCCCCCCGCCCGGGTCCTCGCTCGCGCTCGCCGTGACCGTCGGCGCCGGGCTCGGCGCGGGGGTCGAGGGGGTGCACGACGTGAGCACGACGGCCGCCGCCGTGGCGAGGACGACGGTGCCGCGGTGCACTGCTGCCCGCATCGGTACCCCCTCGCTCGCGTCCGTCCACGCTAGCCACGATGCGTCGCCGGGGGAAACCCGGCTCACTGCAGGACCCTCAGTCGGCGAGCAGGACGTGGTCCACCATCAGGTGCCCCCAGTCACCTGTCGCGTCGTCGAGCACCTGGAGCTGGACCGTGCGCCCGGCGAGGTCGGACAGGTCCCAGCGCACCGGCCGCAGCGTGCCGTCCGAAGAGCCGGTCGCGGTGCGCACGGGAGCACCGTCGAGCAGCAGCTGGACCGAGGTCGCGGGCTCGACGCCCAGCGGGTGGTCGCCGCCCGCGAGCAGCAGGTGCAGGTACCGGCGGTCGGCGACGAACGGCGCGGAGGTCACGGTCCCCGTCGCACCGTCCCCGGGCGAGGCCGGGGACGCATAGGTGTCCAGGACGTACGTGCCTGCCTGCCCGCGCAGGTCCGCGGCGACCGGTGCGATGCCTGCCAGGTCCCCGGTCGAGGTCCACCCGGCGGGCAGCGCACCGTCCTCGAAGTCGGCCAGCAGGCGCGCCGGACGTCCCGTGACGTCGGCGTAGTGCGTCACGGTCACGTCGCGGAAGGTCGCGGGACCGTCGAGCGCGTAGAGCGCGATCCCGTCGTCGCCCGGGTCGGCGAACACCTGGCTCGAGTGCACCGTGCGTCCGTCGTCGACGAATACCTCGACCGTGGTGCTGTCGACGAGCACCCGCAGGCGCACCTGGCGCGCCGCGGGGTCGTGCCGCGCGCGGCTCTCGACCTTCGAGCCGTCGGCGCTCGGGTGGCCGGTGCCACCGCGGTTGAGGTAGCTGTAGCCGTCGTGCACGCCCACGTCGGCGTGCCGTGCCCCGTCGTGCGACACGCGCAGCTGCAGGCCGACGTTCGTGGCCTGCTCCCACGTCACGGTCGTCTCGAGCTGGTAGGCCGTCCCCGTCGCGGCGAGCGGCACGCGGCCGTCGACGACGAGGTCGCCGAGCGACTCGACGTGCGTCGCGTGCCCGGCGAGGCCCGCGACGGGCGACGACGCGAGCGCGTACCCGTCGGCGTACCGGCGCAGCACCAGCTCCCGCACGACCGAGTCCGTGCCGTTGTACCCCTCGGCCTCCCACGTCGGGGTCGTGAACGGGTAGGACCAGCTGTTCATCCACGCGATCGCGCGCCGCCGGTGCTCGGGGTCGGACGCGTCGGGCCACGTGACCGCGCCGTACCAGTCGAACCCGTGGTCGAGCCAGCGGGGTGCGTCGTGGCCGGGCGTGAACGAGGTGCCGTCGAAGCCGCCGGTCCAGTAGGCGAACGTGGCGGGGTCTCCCGTCGCGTACCCGTTGGCGCTCAGGCCCAGGACCCAGTGCCGCGTGCCGTCGTCCGCAGTGAGCTCGAACAGGTCGGGGCACTCGAGGAGCCCGAGACCGGGGAGCACGAGCTGCGAGGCGTGCTCCCACGTGCGCAGGTCCGGCGACGTCCAGAAGCTCACCGCGTCGCCCTCGGCGACGAGCGCGACCCACCTCCCGCGCGCGTCGTCCCAGAGCACCTTCGGGTCGCGAAAGTCGCGCCGCCCCCCGTTGGCGAGCACGGGGTGCTCGCCGTCGGGGCGGAACGTGCGACCGCCGTCGAGCGAGTACCACAGGAACTGCGCCTGCGGGCCGGACGCGTCGGCGATCTGCTCGGGGGTCGGGTGGTCCATCTGCGTGACCATCATGACGAGCGCACCCGCGCCGAACCCGGCCGTGCCGGTCTCGTCGACGACCACCGACCCCGACCACAGGTCGTAGTTGGCGTTCGTCGCCTTGGGCGCCGCGACGCCCTGGTCGGTGAAGACGACGTCGTCCGTGCTCGTCGCCAGCCGCCAGGCGGTGCCGACCCGGTCGGGGTAGTCCGCGTTGTACAGGTACCAGTAGTGCGTGACGCCGTCGATCACGACGGGCCGCTGCGGGTCGTTCTTCCACCGGTCCGGCACCGTGTGGTGGTAGCGGGCCCGCCAGGACGACGTACCGTCCGCGCGGGTGGGGGCGTCGTCCGGGGCGACGGCCGTGGCGCCGGCCGGAGGGCCGAGCGCCAGGGCGGTCAGCAGCGCGGGCACCAACGCTGCGGTGATCGTGCGGGCGGTGCGGCGTGCGGGATGCGCGGTCATCGTCGACCTCGTTCTCGTCTCGTCGGACAGGGTGGGGCGTGTTGTCGGGGGCGTGCGGGCC
>JAFAEH010000294.1 GCA_023424135.1 Actinomycetes bacterium
GGACGTCGGTGCCGCGCTCAACGCGCACCGGGCCGCCAACGGGCTCGGCGCCCTGAGCATCGTGCGCTCGGGCTCCCGCGTCGAGCACGCGATGCAGATGGCCGCGACCGACAGCATCTGGCACTCCGGCACGCGCGCCGGCTCGCCCAAGGCGCGTCCCGAGATCGTCGGACGCGTCAGCCCCGGCAGCGCGAGCCGCATGATCAACGCCTACGCCAACTCGTCGGGTCACAACCAGCAGATGCTCGGCGCGTACACGACGGCGTACATCGGCGCGGTCTCGCACAACGGCTGGCTCTACACCTCCATCACCTTCGGCTGACCCGGCGGCCCTCCCGCCCCGCGCCCCGCTGCCCGCGGCCGGACCCCCGTGGTGCGTGAGAGCGCAATCCGATCGCTCTCTCGGACCCTCGTGGTGGGTGAGAGAGCAATCCGATCGCTCTCTCGGACCCTCGTGGTGGGTGAGAGAGCAATCCGATCGCTCTCTCGGACCCTCGTGGTGGGTGAGAGAGCGATCGGATCGCTCTGTCGCGCCTGATGCGCGTGCGATGTGTGCGTGAGAGAGCGATCGGATCGCGCTGTCGGGCTCTCGTGGTGGGTGAGAGAGCGATCGGATCGCTCTGTCGCGTCTGATGCGCGTGCGATGTGTGCGTGAGAGAGCGATCGGATTGCTCTGTCGCGGTGGGTGTGGGGTCGGGTGCGACTCGATTGCGCGCCCGCGCGCCGGGGTGGGGTGGCGCCGGGGTGGGGTGGGTCAGGGGGTGGTGAGCGCGTCGGCGAGGTGGTCGAGGGCCGTGTCGAGGTCGGCCGGGTCGATCGTCAGCGGGGGAGCCAGGCGGATCGTGGCGCCGTGCGTGTCCTTGGCGAGCACACCCCGCGCGAGCAGGCGCTCGCACAGCTCACGCCCGGACGACGGGCCTCCCGGCGACGACGGGGCGACGTCGAGCCCCGCCCACAGGCCGATCGTGCGGACCCCGGACAGCAGGCCGTCGTCCATGAGGGCGGCGAGCCGGTCGCCCACGTGCTCACCGAGCGTGCGGGCGCGGGCCTGCAGCGTGCCGGGCGTGAGCAGGTCGACCACGGCCAGGGCGACCGCGCACGCGAGCGGGTTGCCGCCGAACGTCGAGCCGTGCGTCCCGGCCGTCAGGACCTCGAGCACGTCGGCCCGTCCGACCACCGCGGACACCGGCAGGATCCCGCCGCCGAGCGCCTTGCCGAGCGTCACGAGGTCCGGGCGCACGTCGAACCGCTCGCACGCGAGGGTCGAGCCTGTGCGCCCCAGCCCGGACTGGATCTCGTCGGCGACGAGCAGGATCCCCGCGTCGTCGCAGACCCGCCGCACGGCCGGCAGGTAGTCCAGCGGCGGGACGACGACGCCCTGCTCGCCCTGCACGGGCTCGAGCAGCACCGCGACGGTCGTCTCGTCGACCGCGCGCGCGAGCGCGGCCGCGTCGCCGTACGGCACGGTGACGAACCCGGGCGTGAAGGGACCGAACCCGCGGCGCGCGTCGGGGTCGGTCGAGAAGGACACGATCGTCGTCGTGCGTCCGTGGAAGTTGCCGTCGGCGACGACGATCGTCGCGCGGTCCGCCGGCACGCCGCGCACCTCGTAGCCCCACTTGCGCGACGCCTTGATCGCGGTCTCGACGGCCTCGGCGCCCGTGTTCATCGGCAGGACGAGATGCGACGTGCCGGTGAGCAGCGGTCCGACGAGCCCGGCGAGCGCCGCCGCGAACGGCTCGAGCAGGTCGTGGTCGAAGGCGCGCGACGTGAGCGTCAGCCGGTCGACCTGTGCGTGCGCGGCGGCGACGAGCGCGGGGTGCCGGTGCCCGAAGTTCAGGGCCGAGTACCCCGCGAGCAGGTCGAGGTGGCGCCGGCCGTCGGTGTCGGTGACCCACGCACCGTCGCCTGTCGCGAGCGTGACCGGCAGCGGGTGGTAGTTGGGTGCGAGCGCGGAGGCGGCGACGGCGGCGGTCATGGTCACTCCCGGATCTCGAGCGTGCAGCACTTGGCACCGCCACCGCCCTTGAGCAGCTCGGACGTGTCGACGGGGATCGGCTCGTACCCGCGCTCGCGGATCGCGGCGGCCAGGTGCGTGGCCCGCGGTGCGACGACGACGTGCCGGCCGTCCGAGACGGCGTTGAGGCCGAGGGCGGCGGCGTCGTCGTCCGTCGCGAGGACCGCGTCGGGGAACAGACGCTCGAGCACGGCGCGCGACCCGGGGGAGAACGCGGGGGCGTAGTAGGCGATCTGCGGGGACGACGGGTCGGACGACAGCACGGCCAGCGCGGTGTCGAGGTGGTAGTAGCGCGGGTCGACGAGCTCGAGCGAGACCACGGGCCGGCCGACGAGCTCCTGGAGCTCGGCGTGCGCGGCGCGCTCGCTGCGGAAGCCGGTCCCCGCGAGCACCAGGTCCCCGACCACGAGCAGGTCGCCCTCTCCCTCGTTGACCTGTGCGGCCGTGTGCGTGACGAACCCCTGGTCGGCGAACCACTTCTGGTACGCGGGGCCCTCCGCCTGCCGCTCGGGGTGGCGGAAGCGGGCCGAGTACACGACGCCGTCGACGACCGTCGCGCCGTTGGCCGCGTACACCATGTCCGGCAGGCCCTCGAGCGGCTCGATCGTGTCGACCGTGTGCCCCAGGTCCAGGTACGTGTCGCGCAGCGCCCGCCACTGCCGCACCGCCAGCGCGGTGTCCGTCGCCCGCTCGGGCTCCATCCACGGGTTGATCCGGTACGCGACCGTGTAGTGGGTGGGCTCGCACATGAGGTAGCGGCGCGGTGTGGCGTCGGGGGCCTGCACGGTCATCGGACTCCTCGGGGGACGGGGGCCGCGGGGGCGGCTCGACTGCTCCGAGCGTACGAGCGGACGCGTGCAGCACCTGGTAGGCCCCGTTGCGTCGTGGGTGCGGATCGTTGCGTCGCAGAGGCCTCCAGCGACGATCCGTTGCGCGGAAACGCCTGCGAAACATGAGACGTCCCGCCCTGTCACCCACCGCCCAGGTCTCGCGAGGCCCGGTGCAGCACGATCCGCAGCATGACGGCGAGGAACGGTCGGCTCAGACGTGCCGTGAGCGCCACGGGCAGCGGGCCGGCGAGCGGCACGTGCTCCGTCCACGTCACACGGCACGTCGTCGGGCCCGTCGGGACGACGACGACCGACGCCTCGCCGCGCAGCACCGGACCCCGCTTCGCGTACACCGCGACACCCGCGCGCCCGCCCACGTCGTCGCCCGGTGCGTCGTACCGCACGACCACCATGCGGTCCACCAGGCCTGGTCCACCGCGTCGTGCCCCCGGTCCGGACACCGCCACGACCCGCTGACCGACGCGCGCAGGGCCGTCGGTCGTGACGCGCGTCAGCGGTACCCAGGAGCCGTGGCGCCGGGCATCGGTCAGGACACGCCACGCGACCCCCGCCGGCACGTTGAGCGCGCGTGCGACCGTCGCCGTGCCGGGGCCGGCCACGGGCACCGCGTCGCGCGTCATCGCACGATCGTCACCCGCGGTAGCGTCGTGCGCATGCAGACGCGTGCGCTGGGACGGACGGGACGTGAGGTCGGGGTCGTGGGCCTGGGCTGCTGGCAGCTCGGCGGCGACTGGGGCGACGTCGGCGACGACACCGCGCACGCCGTGCTCGCGGCGGCCGTCGACTCGGGCGTCACGTTCCTCGACACCGCCGACGTGTACGGCGACGGGCGCTCCGAGCGCACCATCGGCGCGTTCCTCGCGGACCGTCCCGACGTCGCCGCGCGCGTCACGGTCGCGACCAAGATGGGCCGGCGCGCGAACCCGCACGTCGCGGACGCGTACACGTACGACGCGTTCCGGCGCTGGACGGACCGCAGCCGGGAGAACCTGCGCACCGACACGCTCGACCTCGTCCAGCTGCACTGCCCGCCGTCGTCGGTGTTCCGCAGCGACGACGTGTTCGACGCGCTCGACCGGATCGTCGAGGACGGACGGGCCGCGGCCTACGGCGTGTCCGTCGAGACGGTCGACGAGGCGCTCACAGCGATCGCGCGACCCCACGTCGCGACCGTGCAGATCATCCTCAACGTGTTCCGCCGCAAGCCGCTCGAGCAGGTGCTGCCCGCCGCGGTCGACGCCGGTGTCGGCATCGTCGCGCGTGTGCCCCTCGCCTCGGGGCTGCTGTCCGGCACGTACGACGAGGCGACGACGTTCGCCCCCGACGACCACCGCGCCTACAACCGGCACGGTGAGGCGTTCGACGTCGGCGAGACGTTCTCGGGCGTGCCCTACGGCGTGGGCGTCGCCGCGGCGCGCGAGGTCGCCGCGCTCACGCCCCCGGGCCTGACGACCGCGCAGCTCGCGCTGCGCTGGGTCGTGCAGCAGCCCGGTGTGTCCGTCGTCATCCCCGGGGCGCGCACGCCCGCGCAGGCGCAGTCCAACGCCGCGGCCGCCGTGTTCCCGGACCTGCCGGACGAGACCCTCGCCGCGCTCGCGGACGTCTACGACCGCGACATCCGCGAGCACGTGCACACGCGTTGGTGAGGAGTGGGCGCCGTCAGGTGCCGGCGCCGAGCGCGTCGACCAGGTGCTGCGTGTGGCGCAGCATCGCCATGACCTTGTCGGTCGTCAGGTACTCCGTGCCGTAGTGCGCTGTCGACTTGTCGCGGATGACGGCGCGGAAGTGCCTGGCCAGATCCGCGCCGTCCGGCTGTGTCCGTTCGAGCAGGTCGCCCGCGCGGGCGTGGTCCGGGCCGGCGTAGCGTTCGCCTGTCCGATGACCGCAGAGGGCGTCAGCTGCAGCGATCGCGGCGAGCGCCGCGAGCCCTGCGGCGACTTGCCGGTGGGCGTCGTCCTCGTCGACCGCGAGGCGCGCGACGTCGAGGTAGGTGCGTGCGACCCGCGCGCGCATGCGGACGTCGGTGGCGGTCATCTCCCGTCGGCGGTCGTCCTTGCGGGGCGTCACGCGGCGGGGCGGAGCAGGGCGTCGATGGACGGGCCGTGGATGCGGCGGGCGTCCGTGCGGAACGCCGTGACGACCGGGTCGCCTGCGTCGCGGGCGTGGGCGAGGGCGCTTCGCGTCGTCAGGTAGACCTGCACACGCTGGCCGGTCCAGCGGCGGCCCTCGACCTCCAGGCGCTCGGCGAGATGCGTGCCACCGGGGACGTCGTCGGGGACCACGACGAGCAGGTCCAGGTCGGAGTCCTCGTCTGCGGTGCCCCGGGCGACCGAGCCGAACACGCTCACCGTGACGTCAGGCGCTGCGAGCCGTCCGCCGACCTCGCCGGGGGCGAGGGTGTCGGCGACGAGCGCCTCCGTCCGCCGGGTGAGGGCCTGCCATGGATCGAGGGCGCGGAAGGCCGCATCGACCGCCGGGTAGGCGAGATGGGAGGTGTTGAGGCCGTAGACGTGCGACGCGCCGACGGACCACGTCGTCACGATGCCGTGCGTCACGAGTCGCGCCAGCGCGTAGCGGACCCCACGTTCCGAGCCGATGCCGGTCAGTCGGTGGACCTGGGCGCCCGTCAGGTGCGTCCCGGAGCGCCACAGGGCGCGCAGGACGGATGCGTCGAGGCTCGGCCCGAAGATGCGTTCGGGGTATGCCCAGTCCATGCGCACTCCTTTGCGGGTATCCGCAGAATACTGCCGATATACGCAATCTAGTGCCGCAAGCGGGTGGAGGCAACGGAACGTTGTCCGGCGCGAGGTGCGTCAGCGGCGGCGCAGGAAGCCGCGTCGGCGCGGGGCGTCGGCGGGCACGTCGGCGGGTGGGCGGGTCGGGACCACCACGTCCGCCTGGCCGACCGCGTGCGGGGCCGTCGCGATCTGGGCGTGGACCGGTGCGACCTCGGCGACCTGCGGGAACGCGGCAGGAGGCGGGCCGAAGGCGAGACGCGCGCCCTTGACGACGGTCTGCCCGAGCGCGCGCCCGCCCGCGACACCGATGGCCGCGCCGATGCCGTAGGGCGCCAGGCGCCCGACCGCGATCCCGCCGACGCGCGCCGCCTGCGAGCGCACGAGCTTGCGGGTGAGCTGGTTGTTGACCTTCTTCACGGTCGTCATCGGCATCCGGGTGAGCAGCACCCGGCCGACCCGCAGCGTCGCGATCTCGGTCGCGTCGCCGACGACCTTGGCGCCGGACTCGCCGAGGAGCGTCGCCAGCAGCAGCGCCTTGCGGCGCTCGGTGTCCGCGACCTCGATGCCGTGCACCGACGCCACCGCCAGGGAGAACGCCGCCGACGCACCGAAGAACGTCGCGACGTCGCTGACCGTCAGCGCCGTCGCCAGGCCCGTCCCGACGATCGGCGCAGCGGCGGCGGCGCCCACGGCACCGCCGGTCCCCGCGACGACCAGCAGGTACTCCTTCTCGAGCAGCTCGACGACCCGTGCGGGGGACGCCCCGGGGTTCCTGCGGCGCACGCTCTCGACGTGCGCGTGGATCGTCGCCGACGGGATCGTCACCGCCTTGTCGAGGGCGGACTGCACCAGGCGGGGCACGTCAGCGCTCCCCGGACACCGTGAGCGTCGTCGTCGCGCCGTGCTCCAGCGTGCGGCCGACCGTGCAGTGCTGGTCGACGGCGCGGTGGACGACCGTCAGCAGCCGGTCGCGGGCCGCGTCGTCGAGCGCGGACAGGTCGACCTCGAGGACCTCGGCGAGCGCCGGGTAGCGGTCCTCCGTGGGGTGGGCCAGCCCGCCGACGCGGATCGTCACCTGGACGTCGTCACCGAGCCGGCGCGCGAGCGCCGCGTCGCTGGACAGGCCGGTGCACGCACCCAGCGCGATCTTCAGGAGCTCACCGGGGGTGAAGGCGTCCGGGTCGCCGAGCGACCCGATGCGGACCTCGCCGCCGCGCGAGCTGCGGCCCACGTACTGGCGCCTGCCGGTGCGCTCGAGCCACAGCCGGGTGTCGTCCGCGTTGGCCAGCGGGTCCTGCGGGTCGGCGACGGCGGGCACGGCGGAGGGCTCGCCGAGGGCGGTGCCGGAGCCGGCGGGGGCCGGGTCGCCGGCGAGGTCGCGCGCGTCCTGATCGGTCGTCATGGGCCGATCCTCGCATGCACCGGCGCCGGGTTCGCGGGGAGCGCGGCGTCCGCCCGCGGGCCTGCGGCGACGTCGTCCGGGGCACCGGCACGCGGGCGGCGGCGGGCGCGAGGGGCGGCTCTCGTGAAAGTCGTGTGAGGGGTCTTCCCTCGGGAACATCCCATGCGGTCGGATCGTTGCGATGGCCAGGATGAAGCGATACGAGGAACTCGAGACCGAGGACGGCAAGGTCGTCCGCTACCAGCGACACGAGAACGGCGGCGGCCTCGTCGCCAAGGGTGCGCGCGTCGACGCGAGCGCCTGGGTGTCCGACTCCGCGTGGGTCGACCCGGGCGCCGTCGTCGAGGCAGGCGCGTCCGTGGGACGGTTCTGCTGGGTGGAGCCCGGCGCCGTCGTCGAGGCCGGTGCGCGCCTGGGGTCGCACGTGCACGTCGGGCGTGACGCGGTCGTCGGCCGCGGCGCCCGCCTCGGCACGCGCGTCGACATCGGCGCGTCCGCCCGGCTGGACGCCGGGCTCGTCGTCGAGCCGGAGGCGAAGATCGCCGACGGTGCGCACGTCGAGCGCAGCGGCTTCCCGCCGCACGTGCTCGCGGCCTGACGGTGCCCCACCGACCGGTGCGCCTGCCGGTGGGGCACGTCGTCCGGGGTCCTGCCTGACGTCGACCGACGCCGGATAGCCTCGGACCATGTCCAACCGGTCGAGGTGCAGGTCATGAGCGCATCTGGCGCTGCTCGGCAGCCATCGACGGCGGTCGGCGGCAGGGCCACGACCCGGCACGGAGGGGCCCCGGTGGGTAGCCGGACGGTGCAGCGGCAGGACACGTCGACCGAGTCGGTGCTCACCTGGATCCGCCAGGCGCTCGGCGACGGGACACGCAGCTTCGGCGCCACGGAGCTCGCGACCCTGCTGACACCCCTCGGGTGGAAGCTGCACTTCCCCGAGGGGGGGAGCACCGCCGCGACGGTGCGTGCCGTGCTCGCCGACCGGGTGCTCGTCATGAGGTACGTCGGTTCGCCCTACACCGCGGGCTACGAGCGGGGTGCCCCTCCCGTGCCGGCGGGTCCGCGCATCGCGGTCGCCGAGATGGTGCACGAGGGTGAGGGCCACTTCGTCGGCGACGGCTGGGCGCGACGGATCGGGCCGGGCGACATCGTGCTGCACCCGCCGCGGGGGCGGCACAGCATCGAGTGGGTCTCGCCGCACTGCGTGCGCTCCTACGTGGTCCTCGTGACGTCGCTGTTCGGGCGCCGCGAGGACGCGATCCTGCGGGAGTCGGACCTCCTCGTCCACGACGCGCCCCTGTTCGCGTCCGCGGCGGGGCTCGTTGAGGCGCTCATCGACCCTGACCTCGACCCGGGGTCGGTCGTCGGCATCACCGCGTCGCAGGCGCTGCACGGGCTCGTCGCCGCGACCGTCGCGAGCGCCATCGAGCGCGTCGAGCCGGTCGACACCGGGCTCGTCCAGCGTGCCCGCAGCGTGATCCTGGCGCGGCACCAGGACCCGACGCTCGACGCCGACGCGGTCGCCCGGGAGCTCCGGGTCAGCCGCCGGCACCTGTTCGCGCAGTTCAGCGAGAGCCCCGACTCGTTCGCGACCACCCTGCGGGACGTCCGGCTCGAGCACGCGGCCGAGCTGCTGGCGAGCGCCGACGACGACATCACGGTGCGCCGCGCCGCCCGTGAGTCCGGGTTCGCGGGGCAGGCGCAGCTCTCGCGCGCGTTCCGCGAACGCTTCGGGCTGTCGCCGTCGCAGTTCCGTGCCGCCGTCCTGCGCGGCGTGCTGGAGCACCCGGCGCGCGACGACGGCTGACGGGCCGCTGATCGGGCGAACCGGTCACGCATGACGACGCGTGCACGCGGCCGTGACGGTGCGGGCACGGCCACCCGCGGACGTCGGTGGGCGGGCGGGACGGTGGGTCGATCCCGTGACCCACCGGAGGTTTCGCCATGCCCACGACGTCTCGACGCCACCCGCGTCGGCGCCGGTTGTTCTCCGTCGTCGCCGTGCTGCTGAGCACCGTGCTCGGCCTCCCGCTGCTGACGGCCCCGGCCGTCGCCGCGGACCCCGAGTACCTGAGCCTGACGAAGACGGTCGACCGGTCGGAGCTGGCACCGGGCGACACCTACACCTACCGGGTCCAGGTCACGTGCTCCGAGCAGTCCTGCCTCGACGCGGTGCTCACCGACAGCCTGGCCGAGCACGCCGGGCACGAGGTGCGCGACGTGCGGATGCGCTCGTCGGACCCCGGACTGACGTTCGCCGCGACGTGGACGTCGCAGGGCGCGCAGACCGGCACCGCCCCCGCGGTCGTCGCCGCCGACACCCGGGTGGACGTCGCGTTCACGCAGACCACCGTGAGCCCCGCGGGCACGGGCATGCAGTCGGGGCAGACGTTCACGCTCGAGATCACGCTCGCGGTGCCGACGGACCTGCCGCCCGGGACCGACGTGACGCTGGAGAACTCCGCGACGGTCACCGCGACCAACTCGGCGCCGGCGGTCGACGTCGAGCGTGTGCACGTCGTCGTGCCCGTCGTCGTGGACGTCACGCCTGCGAAGTCGTGGACGCCGGCGGACGTCGCGTTCGCACCGGGTGCGGCCTCGACCGTGCGGGTCGGGGTCGGCAACGCCGCGAACGTCCCGGCGGACGCGCTCGTGCTGCAGGACCCCGCGGTCGCGCCCGAGGGTGCGACCTCTCTCGACGCCGCGAACCCGTTCACGCTCGTCGACCTGACGTCGCTCGACGCCGTGGCCGTGCCCACCGGGTGCGTGCAGGTGACCGTGGACGCGTACGTGCTGCGCGACGGCGCGTGGACGTGGGTCGCGGGTGCGGGTGGCCTCGCGCTGCCCGACGGCGTCACGGCCGGTGACGTCGCGGGGCTGCGCGTCACGTGTGCCGGACCGGTGCCGGTGGGCGCGACCATGACGCTGGACCTGGGTGTCGCGCAGCGCACGACGCACCGGGAGTCCGGGGCGGACCTGTCGCGGGACACCCACAGCATCGTCAACGCGGTCGCGGCGAGCGTGCAGGTGGCCGGCCACGACGACGTCACGCGTACCGCGACCGCGCCGTACCGGGTCACCCCCGCGCGTCTGGGCACCGAGCTCACGAAGGCGTTCACGCGGGCGCGCGTCACCGGCGGCGAGACGAGCGTGCTGACGCTCGACGCCACGCAGACCTCCGAGGTGCCCGTCGCCGAGCTGCGCGTCGAGGACCTCGGGTTCTTCGACGACGAGATCCGGTTCGGCGGGTTCGCGTCCGCGCCGCAGTGGCCGACGGGCGCGGACGGAGCCACCGTCGTGTACCACCTGTCCGACGGCACCACGCAGGACGTCACGTTCACGACGGGGACGGTGCCGGACGCCCCGACGCTCGCGACCGGCGTGCACGTGACCGGCTTCGCCGTGGTGTTCACGGGCAGCATCGCGCCTGCGGGCGACCCCGCGCGCCTCGCGGTGGACGTCGTGACGGACGACGAGCCCGACGCCCCGGTCCGGACCCGCGACAACGACGCGCTCGCGACCGTGGTGGCACCCAACGGCAACACGGCCGAGGGGCCCTCCGACGCGCGCCTGACGGTCCTGCCCGCGTCGATCGACGTGACGCTCGACAAGACGGTGCGCCCGGGCACCGCGCTGCGCCCCGGGGACACCGCGGTCGTCGAGCTGCGCACCGGGCTCTCGGTCTCGTCCTCGTACGTCACCGCCGACCGGGTCGTCGTGACCGACGCGTGGGACGGGACGCAGGACGGCTTCTGGAACGCGTTCGAGCTCACCGCGATCGCGCCGACCCAGGTGCCGTCCGGCACGTCCGTGCAGCTCGACGTCCAGACGTCCGTCGGGACCTGGACCACGCTGGTCGTCGAGCCCGCGCGCGCGGCGTCGTGGGTCCTCGAGGTCGACGCGGCCGCACTGGGCTCGGCGGGTGTCACGCTCGGCGACGTCACGGGGGTGCGGCTGACCTTCGTCGACGCGGACGGGTTCGAGGAGAGCACGACGCTCGTCCCGTACGTCGTCACGACCGCCCGCGGCACGCTGCGCACCGGTGGTGCGCTCCCGCAGGACGGTGCCGCGCTGCAGAACGCCGCGCTCGCCGCGGCGGACGGCTCGACCGACGGGGGACGTCCGGTCGAGGGTGACGACCCGGGCGACGACGGCGTCGACGTGACACCCGTCCCGCCGGGCACGGGGCCGGTCGAGATCGACAAGACGTGGTCGGCGGCGACGGTCGCCGCGCAGTCCGGTCAGCGGCGCACGACCGCCCTGACGTGGCGCACGACGGCCGGCGCGTCGTCGGTCACGATCAGCGACCCCGCGTCCACGACGGAGCCGCTGGCCGGCTCGGTGTTCGACGCGTTCGACCTGGTCGCCGTGCGGCCCGTCGCGCTGTCGTCGACCCCGTACAGCAACGGCTGGTACCTGCGGTACGACCGGGTGACCGACGTGCAGCTGTACCTCCCGGACGGGGCAGGCGGGTACGCGTGGACGTCCGTGCAGGAGCCCGCCGGCGGGTGGGTCACGTCCTCCGGGTTCGTGGGTCTCACCCTCGACGCCCAGCAGCAGGCCGATGCCCGCGCCGTGCGCGTCGTCCTGGCGGAGAACACCGCGGCCCGTGCGGCGGCCCGGCAGGCGGGCGACGCGTACGACCCGTTCGCGCCCGCCCCGGGCAGCGGCGTCGCCGCCGCGTCGACCGACCGCGTGCTGACCCTCGAGTGGCAGGTGCGCCAGGTGCGTCGCACGGGCGGCTGGGTGACCGGGTCGGCGCTCTACGGTGCGCCGGACACCGGGGTCGTGCGTAACCGGGTGGGCATCGAGGCGCAGCTCGCCACGGGGACGTCGAGCGACCAGGACCACGCCGACATCCGCCTCACCGACGCGACGCCCCTGGTGCGCATCGACAAGCGCGTGTCGACGTCCGACGTCGCCTACGTGCCGCGGCCCGGTGTCGTCGACGCGGCCGACTGGCCGACGCGGACGTTCACCGTCGAGGCGTGGAACGACTCGGTGGCGAGGGCGTCGTACGTGCGGGTCAGCGACCCGGCGTGCTCGGACGTCGACGTGCAGGACGGGGCCTGCGTCCTGACCGACCCGACCGCCGACCCGTTCGGGACGGACGTCGACTGGTTGGCGCCCGGCACGGCCGGCAGCGTGTTCGACCGCTTCGACCTCACCGACGTCGAGATCACCACCACCCGCGCGGACGAGGTCGACCTCGCGGCCTCGACCGCGTGGCTGCTGCACCTGCGGGACGGCGACCTGGTCGTCGAGCGCACCACCGCGGCCGCGCTCGTCGGCATGCCCCCTGCCCAGCTTGCCGACGTTGTGGGCGTCAGCGTGACGTTCCAGGGCACGCAGCCGCAGGTCACGGGCGGCACCATCACGCAGGGCAACAGGCTCGGCCTCGTGCTGTCGACGCGGCTGCGCACCCACGTCCGGTCGACCGGCGTCGCGCAGACGCTGGCCGCCGGCCGCACCCTCGACGTCGAGAACCACGCCTACGCGCAGTCCTACGACCCGGTGCTCGACCCCGACGGCGACACGATCGCCGCAGGCACCGACGACGCCACCGTGCCGTTGACCGGTGGTGACATCAACGTCGGCGTCACCAAGGACGTCACGCCGTCGACGGTCACCGAGCCCGCCCGTGGCGAGCCGCTGACCGTGACGCTCACGGCCGACCGTGGCGTCTCGCCCGTCGGGACGCTCGCTCCCGCCGAGGTCGTGCTGACGGACGACTCGACCACGTCCCCGGAGTTCTGGGACGAGTTCGACCTGGTCGGGGTCGGCGACGTCACGCTGCCGGCCGGGGCCGACCAGGTGCGCGTCGACCTGTACGGGCCGTTCGGCACCGACGGTGAGCTGGTCTGGGTCGAGGGGTCCGCCGGGACCGGTACGCCCGTCCTGCCCGTCGCCGCCGACCGGCTCGACGACGTCCAGGGCGTGCGGTACGTCGTCTCCCGCGCGGACGGGGCCTTCTTCTCCACGCAGGTCCCGGCAGCCGCGTGGACGATGCGCGCCGACTTCCAGGTGCGCCTGCGCGACACGACCCGGGGGACGGGCGACCCGATCGAGCTCGACGACGAGCACACCGTGACCAACACGGTCGTGGCCGTCGCGGACCGGCTCAACGGCGAACGCTCGGTCGAACGGGCGAGGTCGGCCGTGGTCACCCTCTCGGAGGGGACGCACCGGCTCGCGGTGAGCAAGATCGCGAACGACGGTGACCGGACCGTCGACGTGGGCACCTCGGTGCCCTGGGACCTCGCCTTCCGCAACGACGGCACGGGCTACCTGACGGTCGCCGAGCTGCGGGACACGCTGCCCGCCTCGCTCGTGTGGACGGGCGAGACCCAGCCCGTGGTGAGCGTGCCGGCGGGTGCCGCGATCTCCGAGGACGTCACGGTCACGCGCGACGGCGCCGACCTGGTGCTCACCTGGCCGCAGGACGCCCGCACGCTCGCCCCGGGCGAGAGCGTCGGCGTCCGGCTGATGCTCGAGCTCCAGCCGGGCCTGTCGGAAGGCGACCGCGCCGTCAACACGATGACCGTGCGCACCGCGCAGACCCTCGACGCGTGCACGCCGCTCGACCCGTCGAGCCCGGTCACGGGGGCGTGGACGCAGGACGCGACCACGTGCGGGGCGAGCGACCACGTCTCGCCGCGCGGCGGGCCGAACCTGTTCACCGTCAAGGGCGTGCGCGGCGCCGCGTCCGGTGCCGCGACGACGAGCGGGCAGGAGTGCCTGCCCCTGCTGGACGCCACCGGCGGCGCGTACTACCGCACGCCGTGCGTCGCGCGGTCGGTCGTCGGCGGGCAGGACGACTGGGTCCTGCGCGTCGTCAACGGCGGCACGACGAGCGTCGACGAGCTGACGATCTTCGACCCGCTCGCGGCGACGGGCGACACGATGATCATCTCGGGTCTGGAGCGGGGGTCGACGTACCGGCCGCGGGTCGTCGCCGGCTCGCTGCAGGTGCACGCGCCGGCGGGTGCGACCGTCGTCACCGAGGTCACCACGACGGCGTCGGCGTGCGCCGGCACGTGGGCAGGGCTGACGACCGGTGCCGTCTGCGAGCAGTCCGGTGAGCAGTGGCAGCCGGTCGACGGCTCGACCGACTGGGACGCCGTGACGGCCCTGCGGGTCCGGGTGGACCTGCGGACGTCGGCCGGTGGCGCGCTGCTGAGCGGGCAGCACGTCGACGTGACGTTCTCCACGGTCAACGTCCTGTCGGCCGACGACGTGGCCGACGGCGTGCCCGCCGGGACGGCGGCCGACGACGTGGTCGCGTGGAACCAGTTCGGCGTCAAGTACCGCGACCAGGGGGCGAGCGACTGGAAGAAGATCGCGCCCGACAGGATGGGTGTCGAGGTCCTGACCGGTCCGCTCGAGGTCGTCAAGGTCGTCGACGGCCCCGCGGCCGCGCTCGCGCCGACGGTGTTCGCCGCCGACCTGGTCTGCCGCCTCGACGGGGTGACGCTCGACCTCGGGGCCGCGGCGAGCCTGACCCTGGACGCGGCGAACGGCTACCGTGCCCGCGTCGACGGGATCCCCGTGGGTGCGCGGTGCGACGTCACCGAGGCCGGGGTGCCGGGTGACCGCGGCGAGGCCGTGCGCAGCGGTGCCGTGAGCATCGAGGTCGACGCTCCCGCGACCGACGACGGGGGAGTCGTCGGCACGCAGGTCGCCACGATCACCAACACGTACCGGTACGGGACGCTGTCGGTGACCAAGCGGGTCGACACGGAGGCGACGACCGGGCTGCCCGGCACGTACGGATTCGCGCTGACCTGCACGGCCGCCGGCACGGGGGCACCCGTGCTGTTCGACGGTGCGTCCGAGCTCGGCTTCGAGCTCGCCGACGGGGACACGTTCACCGCACCCGCCGGCGTCATCCCGCAGACCGCGACGTGCACGGTCCGCGAGACCGACGACGGCGGGGCCGACCGGGTGACGCTCGTCGGTGACGGTGTCGTGCCCACCGGGCCCGGGGCGGCGGACGTCGTCATCGGCGCGACGCACGCACAGGTCGAGGTCGTCAACGGGTTCGACGCCGGGGTGCTCGTGGTCCGCAAGGAGGTCGCCGGTGACGGTGCCGCCACGTGGGGGGCGTCCGCGACGTTCGGGTTCAGCGCGGTCTGCACCGACGGCGGCAGGACGCTGCTCGACGAGCGCTTCGAGCTCGCCGCCGGTGGTGTGCGCACGTTCGGGACGTTCCCGGCCGGCACGTCCTGCCAGGTGCTCGAGGTCGCGACGGGCGGCGCGACGTCCTCGTCCGTCGACCCGGTGGACGGTGTCGTGACGATCGACGCGCCCGCCGGTGCCGACACCGTGTCGACGGCGCTGGTCACCGTGACGAACACGTTCGACCTGACGTCGCTCGACGTGGTCAAGCGCGTCGAGGGCGACACCTCCGTCGAGGGGGCGCAGGGACCGTTCGAGGTCGCGCTGGCCTGCACGTGGACGGTCGACGGGCAGGACGTCGCGCTCGACGTGCCCGGGGGTGCCACCCGCACGCTGCGTGCACCGGCGGCCCTGACCGCGACCTGGGCAGGCCTGCCGGTGGGTGCCGACTGCGTGCTGACCGAGACCCGGACGGGTGGTGCGTCGCAGGTGTCCGCGACGGTCCGCGTCGACGGGCGGGACGCCGTCGCGTCCACCGGCGCGCGCGTGCCCGTCGTCGGCCTTGCGGGCACCACCGCGCCCGGGCAGGCGGTCGTCGAGCTGGTGAACACGTTCGAGGCGGCTGCCGACACCGCCGCCGAGGGGACGGACGTCGACCCGCTGGCGATCACCGGTGCGGACGCGCTGCGTGCCGGTCTCGTGGCGGTGCTGCTGCTCGTCGCCGGTGGTCTGTTGCTCGTCGTCGGGAGGCGACGGGCCTGAGACGCGGCGGCCGCCGGGTTCCCCCCCGGGTCGGCGGTCGCCGCCGCCCCCCCCCCCCCCCCCCCCCCCCCGGGGGCGGGGCCGGCCCACGCCGCCCCCCCGCCCCCCCGCCAC
>JAFAEH010000324.1 GCA_023424135.1 Actinomycetes bacterium
GAGGAGAAGGCCGCGCTCGAGCGGGCGCTCGCCCAGGCGAAGGGCGAGGCCGAGGGCGCCGCGATCCGGGAGGCCACCGCGGCCGCGCAGGTCGAGTTCGCGCGGCAGGCCGCGGCCGCCCGGGAGGAGGCCGCCCGGCCGGTCACGCCGACGGCCCCCTCGCGGGACTCGCTCGTGCGTCCCGCCGACCGGTACTTCGGCCTCTACACCGAGCAGTCGCCGTTCTCGTGGGCGGAGTACGACCAGATCTCCTCGACCGTCGGCGTGCAGCCCGACCTCGCGGGCTACTTCCAGGGCTGGGACACCCCGTTCCGGGCCGACGCCGTGACGCGGTCGTGGACCAAGGGCGCACTGCCCATGGTCACGTGGGAGTCGCGGCCGATGGAGGCGCCGAACGGTGAGCCGGACGAGCCCGAGTACGCGTTGTCGCGCATCGTCGACGGGGCGTTCGACGACTACCTGCGGCAGTACGCGCGCGACGTCGCGGCTCTCGGTCTGCCGGTCGCGATCCGCCTCGACCACGAGATGAACGGCTCCTGGTACCCGTGGTCCGAGCAGGGCAGCCAGGGTGCGTCCGTCAACGGCAACAGCCGCGGCGAGTTCGTCCAGATGTGGCGCCACGTGCACGACATCTTCGAGGCCGAGGGCGCAGGTGCGTACGTCATCTGGGTCTGGTCGCCGAACATCGTCAACAACCTGCCGTGGGCGAACCGGTCGGTCGAGTACACGCGGAGCCTGTACCCCGGCGACGAGTACGTGGACTGGGTCGGGCTGTCCGGCTACTACCGCCCCCCGTACGCCGACGGGCAGATGCCGACGTTCTCGTGGACGTTCGACGCCTCGCTCGCGCAGCTGCGGGCCATCACCGACAAGCCGATCCTCCTCGCGGAGATCGGGGCCTCGGAGTCCGGCGGCCAGAAGGCGGCGTGGGTGAGCGACCTGTTCACGGCGCTCGCCCGGCCGGAGAACGCCGACGTCATCGGGTTCGCCTGGTTCCACCACGCCGTCACGACGATCAGCGGTGGCCAGCGCGTCACCAACGACTGGCGCATCACGTCGCGCCGCGACTCCCAGCAGGCCTTCGTCGAGGGCATCGTGAACCCCGCCGCCGGGTTCGTCGCCCCCTGACCCCCTCATCCGGACGGAGAGACACATGAGCACCACGCGCACCACCACCCGCGCGGCCCGCACGGCCGCGTCCGCCACCCCCGCCGCGGACGGGCCGCAGGCCCCGCTGCGGATCACGGTCCTCGGCACCGGCTACCTGGGCGCGACCCACGCGGTCGCGATGGCCGAGCTGGGGTTCGACGTCGTCGGCGTCGACACCGACCAGCACAAGGTCGACGCGCTCGCCGCGGGCAAGGTCCCGTTCTTCGAGCCCGGGCTGCCCGAGCTGCTGGAGAAGAACCTCGCCACGGGTCGCCTGCGGTTCACGACCGACGTCGCGTCGGCCGTCGCCGGGGCCGACGTGCACTTCGTGTGCGTCGGCACGCCGCAGCAGCGCACGTCGCACGCCGCGGACCTGCGGTTCGTCGAGGCCGCGACGACCGCGATCGCCCGTCACCTGACGACGGACGCCGTCGTCGTCGGCAAGTCGACGGTCCCGGTCGGCACGGCCGCACGGCTGCGGGGGCTCGTCGCGCAGGAGGCCCCCGCGGGCCTGGACGTCGAGCTCGTCTGGAACCCCGAGTTCCTGCGCGAGGGCAAGGCCGTGCAGGACACCCTGCACCCCGACCGCATCGTCCTGGGCGGGGTCTCGCCCCGTGCCGAGGCCGTGCTGCGCCGCGTCTACGCGCAGCCGATCGCCGAGGGATCGCCCGTCGTGGTCACCGACCTGCCGACGGCCGAGCTCGTGAAGGTCAGCGCCAACGCGTTCCTCGCGACGAAGATCTCGTTCGTCAACGCGATCGCGGGTGTGTGCGAGGCGGCCGGTGCGGACGTCACGGTCCTCGCCGACGCGCTGGGGCACGACGTGCGCATCGGCCGGCAGTTCCTCGACGCGGGCCTCGGGTTCGGCGGGGGCTGCCTGCCCAAGGACATCCGCGCCCTCATGCACCGGGCGGGTGAGCTCGGCGCCCACCGCGCGAGCGCCCTGCTCCAGCAGGTCGACGAGATCAACATGGGGCAGCGCGAGCGGGTCGTGGACCTCGCGACCGCCGCCTGCGGCGGGTCCGTGCTGAACAAGCGGATCGGCGTGCTCGGTGCGGCGTTCAAGCCGCTCACGGACGACGTGCGGGACTCGCCGGCCCTCAACGTGGCGGCGGCGCTGCACCTGCGCGGTGCGCAGGTCACCGTGTACGACCCCGAGGCGGGCGACACGGCCCGCCGCTCGTTCCCGACGCTGGGCTACGGCACCAGCGTCGAGGAGGCCGTCGAGGAGGCGGACGTCGTGCTGGTCCTGACCGAGTGGGACGAGTTCGTCGGGGCCGACCCGGCGCGGCTCGCGGGCCTGGCCCGCACGCCGCACGTGATCGACGCCCGCGGCAAGCTCCCCGCCGCCGCGTGGCGCGAGGCCGGGTGGGAGTTCACCGGCCTGGGCCGGCTCGCGGCCTGAGGGCCGCCGCCGGCACGGCGGGCCGGGTCGTCCCTCGGTGGGGAGGGGACGGCCCGGCCTCGTCGTGCGCGGGTGCGGCGGGCGTCAGGCGTCGAGCGCCGCGGCGACGACGTCCTTGGCGGCCTCCTGCACCTGTGCCAGGTGCTCGGGGGAGACGAACGACTCGGCGTAGATCTTGTAGACGTCCTCCGTGCCGGACGGGCGCGCCGCGAACCACGCGTTCTGCGTCGTCACCTTGAGCCCGCCGATCGACGCGTCGTTGCCGGGCGCCCTCGTCAGCTTCGCCGTGATCGGCTCACCGGCGAGCTCGGTCGCGGTGACCTGCTCGGGGGACAGCGCCGCGAGCGTCGCCTTCTGCTCACGGCTCGCCGGTGCGTCGACACGCGCGTAGAACGACTCGCCGAACCGGTCGACGAGCTCGGCGTGGTGCTGCGACGGGCTCCTGCCCGTCGTCGCGAGGATCTCCGAGGCGAGCAGCGCGGGCAGGATCCCGTCCTTGTCGGTCGTCCACACCGTGCCGTCGGTGCGCAGGAACGACGCGCCCGCGGACTCCTCGCCGCCGAACCCGACGGACCCGTCGATCAGGCCGGGCACGAACCACTTGAACCCCACCGGCACCTCGAGCAGACGGCGGTCGAGGGACGCGGCCACACGGTCGATGAGCGACGACGACACGAGGGTCTTGCCGATCGCGGTGCCACCGGGCCAGCCCGGGCGCGCACCGCCGTACAGGTAGGCGATCGCGACGGCCAGGTAGTGGTTCGGGTTCATCAGGCCCGCGTCGGGCGTGACGATGCCGTGCCGGTCGGAGTCCGCGTCGTTGCCCGTCGCGATGTCGAACGGCGCACGCCCGTCCGGGCCCGGCTGCATGCGCTCGAGCAGCGACGCCATCGCGTACGGCGACGAGCAGTCCATGCGGATCTTGCCGTCCCAGTCGAGCGTCATGAACGCCCACCGCGGGTCGACCGTCGGGTTCACGACCGTCAGGTCGAGCCCGTAGCGCTCGCCGATCGCGCCCCAGTACTCGACGGACGCGCCGCCGAGGGGGTCCGCGCCGATCCGCACGCCGGCCGCGCGGATGGCGTCGAGGTCCACGACGCTGCGCAGGTCGTCGACGTACGAGGTCAGGTAGTCGTGCTTGCGCGTCGTGCCCGCCGCGAGGGCCGCCTCGATGCCGACGCGCGGCACGTCGCGCCACCCGCTGCGCAGGATCGCGTTGGCGCGGTCCGCGATCCAGCCGGTCGCGTCGGAGCCCGCGGGGCCGCCGTGCGGCGGGTTGTACTTGAAGCCGCCGTCGCGCGGCGGGTTGTGCGACGGGGTCACGACGATCCCGTCGGCCAGCCCCGGGCCCTGCGTGCGCACGCCCGCGGCGGTCCCCGCACCGTTGTGCCGCAGGATCGCGTGCGAGACCGCGGGCGTGGGGGTCCACGAGTCGCGCGCGTCGACGTGCACCTCGACACCCGCCGCGGCGAGCACCTCGAGCGCCGTCGTCCACGCGGGCTCCGAGAGCCCGTGCGTGTCGCGGCCGATGAACAGGGGGCCGTCGGTGCCCTGCCCGCGCCGGTACTCGACGATCGCCGCGGTGATCGCGACGATGTGCGCCTCGTTGAACGCGCCGTCGAGCGCGGACCCCCGGTGGCCCGACGTGCCGAACACGACGCGCTGCGCGGGGTCGTCGAGGTCCGGCACACGGTCGTGGTACGCCGTGAGCAGGGCGTCGACGTCGATGAGGTCGGAGGGCTGGGCGAGGGTTCCGGCGCGCGGGTCCATGCCCTGATCCTCGCGCACGTGCCCCCGGTCGCGCACGCGTGCGACCGGCTCCGCGCGACCGGTGCCGTACGGCCGGTGCCCGTGGTGCGCAGCCGGCCGGGCCGACGGCGCGAGGGCGGTCGCTGCCCGGCGGGTCAGCTCTCGTGGTGGTAGCGGCAGGCGGCGACGCGGACCTCGTCGTCGACGACCTTGTAGACGAGGCGGTGCTCGTCGGTGATGCGTCGTGACCAGTAGCCCTGGAAGCCGTGCTTGAGCGCCTCCGGCTTCCCGATGCCGTCGTGCGGCGTGCCGTCGGCGAGGCCCCGCGCGATGTCGCGCAGCAGGGTGTTGACGCGCTTGAGCACGCGCCGGTCCTCGCCCTGCCAGTAGACGTAGTCCTCCCACGCGGACTCGTCGAAGACGAACCTCACTCGACGAGCTCGTGGGGCGTGCCGTGACCGCTCTCGAGCCTCTCGATGGAACGCAGCAACCGGCGCGCGTTGGCGGGGTTCTGCAGCAGGTAGGCGGTCTCCTTGAGGGACTGGTAGTCCTCGAGCGAGACGATGACCACGGGCTCGTGGCCGACCCGGGTGATGACGACCTCCTCCCGGTCGTCGACGACCGCGTCGAGCGTCTCGGCGTACCGGGCGCGCGACTGCGAGAACGTCATGGTGCGCATGGCAGACCTCCCTCCTGGTTGTACAGCCAAATGTACAACCAACATGCCGATGCGTCGGCGGTGTCGTCCGGATCGGTAGGGTGCGGGCATGGCCAAGACGACGACCGGGTTCGTGCTGCGACCGTTCGAGGGGCTCCCGGGGGAGCCCGACTGGGTCGCGATGCGTGAGCTCGTGCCCGCCGCGACCGCGACGGTCCGCACCACCGCCGAGCACGGTGCGCGTGAGGTCGTCGTGACGACGATCCTGCCGAACCAGTGGGCCGCGCTGCACCGGGCCGACGGTGCCGTGCTCGTCGCGCTGCAGACCGGCACCAGCTCGGGTGACGCGTCGCGCGACGTCGCGACCGCGCTGCTGCTCGCGCTCGACGCCGAGCCGGGCAGCGCGATCGAGACGATCGGCCTGCCGGCGCCCGGGCCGCGCCTGCAGGACGTCCTGGACCTGTCGGTGCCGTTCGAGGTCGAGGTGCGCGACGGCTTCTCGTACTGGCTCGACCCGAGCACCGAGATCACGCCCGACCTGCAGGCCGCGATCGAGGAGGCCGACGCGGGCATCATCGACACCCGCCGGGTCGCGGGCGTCGAGTCGGCGTACTGGTGCCGCATGGGTGCGCGCGAGTACCTGCGCTGGGCGCAGGCCGCCGACGAGCAGGTCGTCCTCGACGGCCTGGCCCGGCTGCACGCCCGCCGCGAGTCCGGCTTCGACGACGGCAAGTTCATCGGCTACTTCCGCGCCGCCGGGATCGTCGTCCCCGTGTGGGAGCTGGCCCGCGGGTCCGAGGCCGAGGACGTCGAGGCGCCCGTCGCGGCGTTCGCACCGCGCCTGGTCGAGGCGATGGCCGACGACACCCCGCTCGACGCGAACGCCCGCCGCGCACGCGCGGGTCTCGTCGCCCGGCAGGTCACGCTGCGCTGAGCGCACGGGCCCGCGGGCGCCGCAGGTGGTGCGGCTCGGGAGGGTGATCTCCCGGGTCCGTGACGTTCCCCACGGTGGTGTCCGTTGTGCGCGGATGCGGAGGGGAAGATACGTTCGTCCAGGATGTGGCGTGCACGCGCCTGCGGCGTGCCGGACGACGGACGTCGCGGGCCGGGCAGGACGTAGGGAGCGACCATGACGGACAGGGGCGGCAACGTGGCGACGGAGCCGAGCACCACGACGGGCGCGGTCGCCGCCGCGGACGGGCCCGAGGCCCCCGCGCGGCTGCCGCAGATCTCCGCCGAGGTCCGCGAGGACGGGACCGGCGAGATCTCGGTCGACGGTGTGCGCGAGACCATCGCGATGGCCGACCTCGCCGAGGCGGGTGCGGCGATCACGTCGCGCATCGCGGCGATCGCGGCCGACGCCGGGCAGGCGCTGCCCGTCGAGGTGCGCGACCCCGACGGGTTGTGGGCGCTGCTCATCCACCCCGACGGTCGCGTCGACGAGGCCGACGAGGACGCGCTCGAGGCCGTGAGCGCACCGGTGCCGGCGGTCGACGACGCCGCCTGGTCGCGGCCGACGGCGACCGTGCCCGACCCGGCGCTCTCCGCCCCGACGCCCGTGGTCGGCGAGCCCACCGCCGTCGACCCGCAGCCCGCAGGTGCGGACGTCCCCGGCACCACCGGTGCGGCGCCGACGTCCGGGCAGGTGCCCACGGCCATCGAGCCCGACGCGCCGACGCGGGCCGGTACGCGGGCCGAGCGCCGGTCGTCGGACGGCACGTCGCTGCCCACGCTCGACGACCTGCTGGCCGCACGCCACCCCGCGCACGAGGGCCCCGCCGAGCAGGGCTGGCAGCACACGGTCCGCCGGCTCACCTTCGGCTCGGTCTCGCCGCGCCCGGGTGCCGCCGAGCGGCGTCGGCGCTCGCAGGTCGAGGCGGTGCGCCGCACGTTCGACGGCCCGCGCACGATCGTCGTCGTCAACCCCAAGGGCGGTGCGCACAAGACCACCGCGACGATGCTGCTCGCGTCGTCGTTCGGTCTGTCCCGCGGCGGGTACACGCTCGCGTGGGACAACAACGAGACGCGCGGCACGCTCGGCTGGCGCTCGTCGCACGGTGATCACACCCGCACCGCGGTCGACCTGCTGCGCGCGCTGCCGGACCTCACGCAGCGCGGGACCGTGCGCATCGGCGACCTCGACGCGTTCGTCCGCACGCAGCAGGACCAGCAGTTCGACGTCCTCGCGTCCGACGAGAGCTCGGCGTCCGTCGCGAGCGTCGACGCCGCGTCGTACCGCGCGCTGCACGACGTGCTCTCGCAGTTCTACCGTGTGCTCGTCGTCGACACCGGCAACAACATGCGTGCCTCGAACTGGCAGGCCGCCGTCGAGTCGGCCGACCAGCTCGTCGTCGTCTCGACCTTGCGCGAGGACACCGCGCAGTCGGCCGCGTGGGCCCTCGACGCGCTGCGCGCCACGGGGCAGGAGGACCTGGTCCGCCAGGCCGTGACGATCCTGTCGTTCCCCGAGCCGAAGGTCGACAAGGACCTGCGCACGCGGCTGCGGTCGCACTTCGGTGCACTGACCCGCGCCGTCGTCGAGGTCCCGCACGACAAGGCGCTCGTCGCGGGCGGCCCGATCGCCTACTCGTCGCTGCGACCGGGGACGCAGGACGCGTGGCTGCGGGCGACCGCCGTGGTGGCCGACGGGCTCTGAGCGGACCTCGGGACGGTCCCGGACGGCCCGCGGACGGCGTCGGCGGATCTCGTGGCCGACGACGTGCAAGATCCGGCCGGGTCGGCACACCGGCAGGGTGAGGGCGGTGCCACGCCCTCGGACCTGCCCGTCCGCCCGCCCGACCCGGGAGCCGCAGTGCCCGCAGCAGAGCACGAGACCGACGCCCGCCCCGCCCTGCGCGCCGTCCGCCGCGACGACGCGCGGCCCGACGACGCCCACGACGACGACACCGGCGACGGTACGCCGACCGGTGAGGTCCGTGACGGCGTGCCCGTCGCCGGGGTGGAGGTCGCCGGGATGGAGGTCGGCGCTGCGGCGGCCGGCGCCGCGCAGCGCCGGGGACCTGCTGGCCGCTCGTCGTCGTCCGCCGACGGGACGGTCCGCGCCGACGCACGTGGTGACGCGTGGTTCGAGACGCTCGTGCGTGAGCACGCGACGGCCGTCCACCGGTACCTCGTGCGACGCGTCGACCGCTCGGACGTCGAGGACCTGACGGCGGACGTCCTGACGGTCGCGTGGCGTCGTCGCGACGACGTGCCGGACGGCGCCGAGCTGCCGTGGCTGTACCGCACGGCGGGCTACGTCGTCGCCAACCACCGCCGCAAGGGCCGGCCGGTGCCGGTCGCCGACGTGCCCGACGAGGTCGACCCCGACGACCCGGCGGTGCGCGCCGTGCGCGACGAGGCGGTGCGGACCGTCCTGGCGGGGCTGTCGTCGCGCGACCGTGAGGTCCTGCTGCTGCACGCGTGGGAGGGCCTGACCGGGGACGGCCTCGCGGCGGCGCTCGGCATCGGGCGCGGCGGTGCGGACGCGGCGCTGTCCCGCGCGCGCTCCCGCCTGCGCGCGGCGTTCGACGCGGACCTCTGACGCCGACGCCCGACGCGGATCTCTGACGCCGACGCCCGACGTGACGTCTGACGGCGTCGCCCGACGACCCGGCGCGGCCGTTCCCGCACCGGGTGCGACGGTGCAGCGCACCGGCCCGGCGTCGTGCGGGTCGCGCGGGCCCACGGCGACCGGTGCGCCGGCGTGTGCAAGACCGCGGGGGACCGCCACATGTACGGGGCAGAGGACATCACGGCCCGGAGCGAGTCCGGGCACGACCTGGAGGACACCATGGCCGACCCGCGCGACGAGCAGCACGAGACCGCAGCCGACGGTGCGTCGGGCGGGGGGCACGACCCCGCCGCACCGGCGTCCGACGCCCCCGCACCGGGCGACGCGACGACGAGCGGTGCGGCCGGTGGGGCGGGCGCTCCGCCTGCCGACCTGAGCGACGGCCCGGGGCGGACCCCGGACGCCGCCGGTCCCGCGGGGCAGGGTGACGAGTCCGAGGACGCGCTCGACGAGGCCGTGGCGCGGGTGCGGTCGGTGGACCCGGCCGCCGGCTCGACGCCCGACGTGCACCGCCTGCACGCGCGGCTGACCGAGTCGACGGGTGTCCTGTTCGCGGGTACGTCGGGTGCGCCGGCCGGCGC
>JAFAEH010000348.1 GCA_023424135.1 Actinomycetes bacterium
GACGTGTACGGGTCCATCGCCGACCTCGAGCGGGACTTCGGCGTCGAGGTCACCGACCTGCACCGCCCCTACATCGACGGGCTCACGCGTCCCAACCCGGACGACCCGACGGGCCGGTCGACCATGCGCCGGATCCCCGACGTCCTCGACGTGTGGTTCGACTCGGGCTCGATGCCGTTCGCCCAGGTGCACTACCCGTTCGAGAACCGCGAGTGGTTCGAGAGCCACTACCCGGGCGACTTCATCACGGAGTACATCGGCCAGACCCGCGGCTGGTTCTACACGCTCCACGTCCTCGCGACGGCGCTCTTCGACCGGCCGGCGTTCCGGACGGCGGTCTCGCACGGCATCGTCCTCGGCTCCGACGGCCGCAAGATGAGCAAGTCCCTGCGGAACTACCCCGACGTGACCGAGGTGTTCGAGCGGGACGGCTCGGACGCGATGCGCTGGTTCCTCATGGCCTCGCCGATCCTGCGCGGCGGCAACCTCGTCGTCACGGAGGAGGGCATCCGCGACGGCGTCCGGCAGGTGCTGCTGCCCGTGTGGAGCACGTACTACTTCTTCACGCTGTACGCGGGCGCGGCCGACGACGGGCGGGGGTACACCGCGCGGCGCGTTACGGCCGACCGGGCGGCGGGCCTCGCACCGATGGACCGGTACGTGCTCGCCCGCACGGCCGACCTCGTCGCGGCGACGACCGCGCAGCTCGACGCGTACGACATCCCCGCCGCGTGCGAGGCGGTCCGTGAGCACCTCGACGTGCTGACCAACTGGTACGTGCGCACGCAGCGCGACCGGTTCTGGTCGGAGGACGTCGACGCGTTCGACACGCTGTGGACCGCGCTGGAGACCCTCACGCGCGTCATGGCCCCGCTCGCCCCGCTCGTCACCGAGGAGGTGTGGCGCGGCCTGACCGGCGAACGCTCGGTGCACCTGGCGGACTGGCCCGCGCCCACCGAGGCCCTGGTCGACGACACATCGCTCGTCGCCGCGATGGACGAGGTGCGGGCCGTTGTGTCGACCGCGCTCGGCCTGCGCAAGGCCCACCAGGTGCGGGTGCGCCAGCCGCTGCGCCGCCTCACGGTCGCCGTGCCGGACGCCGGGGCGCTCGCGCCGTACACGGACCTGCTCGCGGCCGAGCTCAACGTCAAGCACGTCGACGTCGTCGAGGCCGACGCCGCGACCGCCGAGCGGTTCGGCATCGTGCAGCGGCTCGCGGTCAACGCGCGGGCCGCCGGACCACGCCTGGGGCGCGCCGTCCAGCAGGTCATCCAGGCGTCCCGCGCGGGTGCCTGGCGTGTCGAGGGCGGGGCGCTCGTCGTGACGACCGGCGACGGCGACGTCACGCTCGAGCCTGCCGAGTACGAGCTGACGACGGTCGTCGGCGAGGGGTCGGGCGGTGACCTCGCCGCGTCGGTGCTCCCCGGCGGTGTCGTCGTCGTCCTGGACCTCGGGCTCGACGACGCGCTGCGGGCGGAGGGGTACGCACGTGACGTCGTGCGCGCCGTCCAGGACGCGCGCAAGGCGGCGGGGCTGCACGTCTCCGACCGCATCGACCTCGTGCTCGCGGTGCCGACCGACCACGTGGCCGACGTCGAGGCGCACCGCGCGTCCGTCGCGGACGAGACGCTCGCGACGACCGTGCGCATCGAGGCGTCCGACGCGGCGGAGGTCGTCGTGTCGCTCACGAAGGCGGGTGGCGCATGAGCGGCGGGGCCGAGCATCTGAAGGACGAGGCGGCCCGGGCGGCGCGCGAGGCCGCCGACGAGGTGTACCGCGCGATCCTGTCGCGCGCGCCCGAGCACGACATCGAGCCGTCGCTCGACCGCGTGCGCGACGTGCTCGAGCTGCTGGGCGACCCGCAGCGCGCGTTCCGCACGGTGCACCTGACGGGGACCAACGGCAAGACGTCGACCGCACGCATGGTCGAGCGGCTGCTGCGCGAGCACGGTCTGCGCACCGGACGGTTCACCAGCCCGCACCTGACGCGCGTCACCGAGCGCATCAGCATCGACGGCGAGCCGATCAGCGACGAGCGCTTCGTCGAGGTCTGGCAGGACGTCGCCCCGTACGTGCACATGGTCGACACGCAGCACCTCGCGCGCGGCGGGCAGCGCCTGTCGTTCTTCGAGGTGTTCACGGTCATGGCGTACGCGGCGTTCGCGGACGCACCGGTGGACGTCGCGGTCGTCGAGGTCGGGCTCGGGGGGCGCTGGGACGCCACGAACCTCGTCGACGCCGAGGTCGCCGTCATCACGCCCATCGCGATGGACCACGAGCGGTACCTGGGCGACACGCTCGTCGAGATCGCGTCGGAGAAGTCGGGGATCGTCAAGGACGGCGCCACGCTCGTGCTCGCGCAGCAGACCGACGACGTCGAGGGCGTCGTGCTCGCCGCCGCGGCGGAGCGCGGTGCGCGCGTGGTGCGCGAGGGGGTCGACGTCGCGGTCGTCGAGCGGTCCGTCGCGGTCGGCGGCCAGCTCGTCGCGCTGCGCGGCCTGGGCGGCGTCTACACCGACGTCTACCTGCCGCTGCACGGCGAGCACCAGGCGCACAACGCGCTGCTCGCGCTCGTCGCCGTCGAGGCGCTGCTCACGGGTGGTGCGGCGCTCGACGGGTCCGTCGTCGAGGCGGCGTTCACCGACGTGACGTCGCCCGGGCGGCTCGAGGTCGTGCGCTCGAGCCCGACGGTGCTCGTCGACGGCGCGCACAACCCCGCCGGGGCGGAGGCGCTCGCCGAGGCCGTGGAGGAGGCGTTCGCGTTCCAGCGGCTGGTCGGCGTCGTCGGCGTCATGGCGGACAAGGACCCCGAGGGCATCCTCGCGGCGCTCGAGCCGCTGCTCGCCGAGGTCGTCGTCACGCAGGCGACCAGCGACCGGGCGCTCGACGCCGACGACCTGGCCGAGGTCGCGCGCGACGTGTTCGGCGAGGACCGCGTGCACGTCGAGGCCCGTCTGCCCGATGCGGTCGACCTGGCGGTGCAGCGCGCCGAGAGCGAGGTCGAGCGTGGTGCGGGCGTGCTGGTGACGGGCTCGATCCTGCTCGTCGCCGAGGCGCGCGTGCTGCTCGGGCGCGACTGACGGCGCGGGGACCGGCCCGCGGTCGCGGCCGGACGGCGTGCTGCACGCATGTGCAGCCGTTCGTCTTGACGGCCGTCCGGGTCGGGGGTGAGGTGGACGTGCCGGGACGTGCCGTGCCGAGGGAGGCCCGAGGGTGAAGAAGCTCATCAACGACCCGCAGGACGTGGTCGCCGAGTCCGTCGAGGGGTTCGGCCTCGCGCACGCCGACGTCGTGCAGGTGCACACCGACCCGCTCTTCGTGACCCGCGCCGGCGGCGCCGTGCCGGGCAAGGTCGGGCTCGTCAGCGGCGGGGGCAGCGGGCACGAGCCGCTGCACGCCGGGTTCGTCGGGGTCGGCATGCTCGACGCCGCCGTGCCGGGTGCGGTGTTCACGTCGCCGACCCCCGACCAGATCGCGCCCGCGATCGCCGCGGCCGACGGCGGCGCGGGCGTCCTGGTGATCGTGAAGAACTACACGGGCGACGTGCTGAACTTCGAGACGGCCGCCGAGCTCGCGGACGCCGACGGCACGCAGGTCGCGCAGGTCGTCGTGAACGACGACGTCGCGGTCGAGGACTCGCTGTACACCGCGGGCCGGCGCGGTGTGGCCGGGACCGTGGCCGTCGAGAAGATCGCCGGTGCGGCCGCCGAGCGCGGGGACGACCTCGCGGCCGTCGCCGCGCTCGCGCAGCGTGTGGTCGACAACGTGCGCACCATGGGCCTGGCGCTCACGGCGTGCACGGTGCCGCACGTCGGCAGGCCGTCGTTCGACCTGGCCGACGACGAGATCGAGATCGGCATCGGCATCCACGGCGAGCCCGGGCGTGCGCGGGTGGGGCTGGAGGGCGCCGACGCGTTGACGGACAAGCTCCTCACACCGGTCGTCGACGACCTGGGGCTCTCGGGAGGCGAGCGTGTGCTGCTGCTCGTCAACGGCATGGGCGGCACGCCCGCGTCCGAGCTCTACGTCGTCTATCGTCGGGCACGCGCGTTGCTCTCCGAGCGTGGGGTCGAGGTGACCCGCTCGCTCGTCGGGAACTACGTGACATCGCTGGAGATGCAGGGCGCGTCGGTCACCGTCCTCCGCCTGGACGACGAGCTGACCGCCCTGTGGGACGCGCCCGTCCACACCACCGCACTGCGCTGGTAGGGCGTCAGGACTCGGGGAGGCAGCCGGATGGCGTTGGACGTGGCGTGGGCCGTCGACTGGGTGCGGCGTACCGCGACGACGGTGCTGGACCACCGTGACGAGCTCGTCGAGCTGGACCGTCAGATCGGCGACGGCGACCACGGCGAGAACCTCGCACGCGGGTTCCGTGCCGTCGTGGCCAAGCTGGACGCGCTCGACGAGGCGCCGGCGACGGTCGGCGACGTGCTGCGGCTCGTCGCGACGACGTTGATGTCGACCGTGGGTGGTGCGGCCGGTCCGCTGTACGGCACCGCGTACCTGCGCGCGTCGAAGGCGGCTGCGGTCCCCGAGCTCGGTGCCGACGGGGTCGTCGCGCTGCTCGAGGCGGCGCTCGAGGGCATCGTGGCGCGCGGCAAGGCGTCCCCGGGGGAGAAGACGATGGTCGACGCGTGGACGCCGGCGGTCGCGCAGGCCGTCGACGCCGCCGACCACGGCGCCCCGCCGTCGCAGGTCCTCGCGTCCGCGGCGCGCGGCGCGCACGACGGTGCGGTCGCGACCGTGCCGCTCGTCGCGACGAAGGGGCGCGCGAGCTACCTGGGCGAGCGCTCGGCCGGTCACCTCGATCCGGGGGCGCGGTCGAGCGAGCTGATCCTCGTCGCGGCCGCGGAGGCGGCCGGTGCGGCGGACTGACGTCGCGGCCCGGTGCGGCAGCGCGACCGTGGTCCCGCCGGGGCCGGGAGCAGGCAGGGCCCGCACGGACCGCGTGCGGGGACGAGCGCGACGACGACGTCGCGGGGAGGCGGGACGCGTGACGGAGCAGGGGTCGTGACCCACGGGTGGGCGCCGGTGGCGCTGGTGCTCGTGTCGCACTCGCGCGAGCTCGCGCAGGGTGCGGCCGACGTGGCGGCGCAGATGGCGCCGGGGGTGCGCATCGTGCCCGCGGGTGGGACGGACGACGGGCTGGGGACGAGCTACGAGCGCGTGGACGCCGCGCTGCGCGACGCGACGGGCGACGGCCGCTCCGCCGTGGTCCTGACCGACCTCGGGTCGGCGGTGCTCACGTCGGAGTCGGTCCTCGAGCTCGCCGACCCGGACGTCGCGGCGCGTGTGCGCATCGCGGACGCCCCGTTCGTCGAGGGTGCGGTCGCCGCGGCGGTCACGGCGCACGGCAGGGCCGGTCTGGAGGTCGTGCTGGCGTCGGCCCAGCAGGCCGCGGCCACGTTCGTCGGTGCGGGCGGGGGCGGTGCGGGCG
>JAFAEH010000045.1 GCA_023424135.1 Actinomycetes bacterium
GACGGCCGCTCGCCCGGCGACGTGCTCACGCCCGGTGCGTCGTCGACGCTCACCACGACCCCATGCGGGAGGTGTCGGCGCGTCGACGCCCCGACCTGAGCCCCGCGCCCAGGACTCACCCGCCCGCACCAGGCGCGCGAGAGAGCGATCGGATTGCTCTGTCGCGGGTGGGTGGGTGGGGGTGGTGGGGTGCCGGTGGGTGGGGTGCGGGCCGTAGGGTCGGCTCGGCGCCGCGCGGGTGCCGCGGGGGTCGTCGGACGGGGGCACGGATGACGCAGGGGACCATCGAGGTGCGCACGCGCACACGGGCCGCCGTCGCGGCGACGTACGTCGCACAGGGCTACGGGTACGCGACGGTCGTCACGGCGCTGCCCGGCCTCAAGGCGCGCACGGGCATCGACGACACGACGATCGCGGTCGTGCTGCTGCTCGGTGCGCTGCTGGCCGCGACCGGGTCGGTCACCGCGGAGCGCCTCGCACGTCGCGCGTCGAGCCGGACCGCCGTGGTCGCGGGGCTCCTCGCGCAGGCCGCCGGTCTCGCGCTGGTCACGACGGCGACGTCGGTGCCGCCCCTGGTCGGTGCGTTCGTGGTGTTCGCGCTCGGCCTGGGGATGGTCGACGCGTCGGGCAACATGCAGGGCGTCGCACTCCAGCAGCGCGTCGGCCGCTCGATCATGTCCTCGCTGTTCGCGTGCCTGACGGCCGCGGCCATCGCCGCCGCGCTCGCGCAGTCCGCCCTCGCGAACCTCGGCACGACGACGGGCTCGGTCGTCGCGCTGCTCGTCGCGTCGGTCGTCGCCGCGGGCATCGCGCTGGGCGCGCGCCCCGGGCTCGTCGGAGCCGACGACGACGCCCGCACCGCCGTGGACGGCGTCCCGCCCGTGCCGTCGACCGTCGCGGCGCCAGTCGCCTCGCCCGCCGTCGCGCGCACCCCGCTGCCGCGTGCCGGGATCTGGCTGTTCGGTGCACTCGTCGCGGTCGCGTTCGTCGTCGACTCGGCCGTCAGCAGCTGGAGCACGGTCTACCTGCACGACGGCCTGTCGGCGTCGGCCGCCGTCGCACCGCTGGGGTACGCGGCCTACCAGGGTGCGGTGCTCGTCGCCCGGCTCGTCGGCGACCCGCTCGTGCGGCGGTTCGGCCGCGCGCGCGTCGCCGCCCCCACGGTCGTCGTCGCCGCGGTGGGGCTCGCGGGTGTCGCGCTGGTGCCGAACCCCGCCGTGGCGATCGCGGGGTTCGCGCTCGCGGGCGTCGGCGCGGGCACGCTCGTGCCGCTCGCGTTCTCCGCGGCCGGGGAGCTCGTGCCCGGCCGGCTCGACGACGTCGTCGCGCGGATCAACCTCTTCAACTACGCCGGCGCGCTGGTCGGTGCGGTCGCCCTCGGCCTGCTGTCCGAGGTCACCGGCCTCGGACCGGCGTTCCTCGTGCCCGTCGTGCTGCTGGCGCCCGCGCTGCTGCTCGCACCGCGGCTCGGCGGGACCCCCAGCACCGGTGCGCACGACACCCGGGCGGACCAACCACGGGTGTGACACCCGCGGGTGGGTTCACCCGTGGGTGCGGCGCGCCCTCGCGGCGGGGTGGCGACCGTCACAGCCCCTCATGACGGTGCCGCTGCGGGCCGATAGAGGGAGGACCACCGGAAGGACCGACCATGCCCGCAGGGGACTCCGCCGCGAGCGAGTCGCTCCGCCAGCTCGCCCTCGCGGCCGCGCACGACAAGGCCGCGGCCGACGCGCGCACGTCCGCGTCGCGCTACGGCGTCGCCGCCGCGACCGAGCAGCGGACCGCGCGCGCCCTCGCGCCGCTCGCCGCCGCGGGCTACCACCTGCTCGCGGACCGGCAGTGGCCCGGCAGCCGCCGGGCGCAGGTCGACATGGTCGTCGTCGGCCCCAGCGGTGTCTTCGTCGTCGACACCAAGGCGTGGGCGGACGTCCGGATGGCGGGCGACCGCATCCACCGCGGCCAGGAGGACGTGACCGACGAGCTCATGGCGCTCGCGGACCTCGCGTACCGCACGGAGGGTGAGCTCGCGGAGATCGGCCTGGCGCCGGGCGAGGTGCACGCCGTCGCGGTGCTCGCCGGCCGCGCGGGCGTCGACGAGCGGGTCGGACCCGTGCGGGTCGTCGGTGAGAAGGACGTCCTGCGGCACGTCGCCCGCCCCGGGGCCCGGCTCGGGTCGCAGCAGGTCGACGCGGTGCTCGCGCGGTGCCTCGAGTGGTTCCGGCACGTCGGCGACCCGGCGCCCGTGAGCACGACGCTGCCCGAGCCGGTGCTGCCCGCGCCTCGCGGCCCGGTGCTCGGCGACGACGTGCGCATCGACGACATGCTCGGCGACGACATGCTCGGCGACGCGTCAGCGTCCCCGTCCCCGTCCCCGTCCGACGCCGTCGACGACGAGCCCGCGCTGCTCACCGAGGCCGAGGTCCAGCAGGTGATGCTCGAGAGCCTCATGGCCGCACCCGTCGAGGAGTGGATGGCGTTCCTGCACCCCACGCAGGCCAAGGTCGTGCGGCGCTCGTACAACGGACCGGCGCGCATCCGCGGCGCCGCAGGCACGGGCAAGACCGTCGTCGGTCTGCACCGGGCCGCGTACCTGGCACGCACGCGGCAGGGCAAGGTGCTGGTGACGACCTACATCCGCACGCTGCCGGACGTGCTGCGCCAGCTCCTGCGGCGCCTCGCGCCGGACGTCGCGGGGCGGGTCGAGCTCGCGGGCGTGCACGAGACCGCCAAGCGGATCCTCGACGAGCGTGGCGTCGCGTGCCGCATCGACGGCAAGCAGATCGCGGCCGCGTGGACCGCGGCGTGGGGCAAGGTCGCGGGCGGGTCGATCATCGACACCGACCGCCACGAGCAGGACTACTGGCACGACGAGGTCAGCTACGTCATCAAGGGGCGCGGCCTGACCCGCTGGGAGCAGTACGCCGACCTGCCGCGCCTCGGACGCCGCCACCGCCTCGGCCCGCAGCAGCGGCGCGTCGTGTGGGACCTGTACGAGGCGTACGAGCGCGAGCTGCGCGACCGGGGCGTCCACGACTTCGCCGACCAGATCGCGCTCGCGGAGGCGGAGCTGCGCCGCCAGCCGCTCGCCGAGCGGTACACCGCGGTCGTCGTCGACGAGGCGCAGGACCTCACGTGCATGATGATCCGGATGCTGCACGCGCTGGTCGGCGACGAGCCGGACGGCCTGACGCTGGTCGGCGACGGCCAGCAGACGATCTACCCCGGCGGCTTCACCCTCGCGGAGGCGGGCGTGTCCGTCGCGGGCCGCGGCACGGTGCTCGAGGTCAACTACCGCAACACGCGCGAGATCCTGCAGTTCGCGTCGATGCTGGTGCGCGACGACGAGTTCGCGGACATCGAGGGCACGACGGCACGCGGCGACCGACCCGTCGACGTGCCGCGCACGGGCCCCAAGCCGGTGTACGTGCGGTGCTCGGGTGAGGCGGACCGGCAGCGCCGCCTGGTGATGCGCGTGCACGAGGTCGTCGCGGAGGTCGGCACGAACTTCGGGGACGTCGGGGTGCTGTCCCTGTCGCGCCGCGGTGTGGAGGGCGCGACCGAGGCCCTGCGGCGTGCGGGTATCCCGGTGGTCAACCTCGAGCAGTACGACGGGATCCCTGTCAACCGCGTGAAGGTCGGCACGGTCAAGCGCGCCAAGGGCCTGGAGTTCAAGCAGGTGCTCGTCGTCGACCCGTACGCGTCGTGGTTCACCGAGAAGCCCGACGGGATGGACGAGGTCGACCGTGAGCGCCGCGACTTCCGTCTGCGGGAGCTGTACGTCGCGATGACGCGCGCACGCGACGGCCTGTGGGTCGCCTCGATCTGAGAGGTCCCGTGCCGGCGTCTCCGCCCGGGGGTAGGTTCACGAGCGTGAGCACCTCGACGCCGCCCGGCCCGACCCCGCCCGTCCCCGCCGCTCCCCGCCGGACGTCCCTGACCGGACCCGTCGTGCTGACGGCGGTCGGGGTGCTGCTGCTCGCGGCGGCGGTGGTCGTCGGTGTGCTGTCGGCCGTGGGTCTGGTCGGCAACGTGCGCAGCGACGTCCTGACCCGTGACGGCGAGCCCGGTCCCGCGGTGCTCGCGGCGGCGCCCGCCCCGGGCGCGACGACCGTGGACCTCACGCAGGGGGAGCGGTACGCGGTGCACCTGGTCGTCCCGTACGACGTGGTCGGCGACGAGCGTCCCGAGCTCGACGAGGAGGTGCTGCTGATGGCACCGTCGGGGGCGGTGGTCGAGGCCGACGGCTCGCCGGGCGTGAACGTGCGCTCGCGCGCGGGTGGCAGCGTCGCCGGGTCGGTGGGCGCGTTCACGGCTCCCGAGACGGGCACGTACCAGGTCGCCGTGCCGCCCGCGCAGGTTGCCGACGCGTGGGTCGCGATCACGCCGGACAAGGCGTTCGCGCCGTTCTTCGCGTCGATCTGGGGCTTCGTCCTCGGCGTGTTCGGTGTGCTCGGGCTGGGGGCGCTGGGCTTCGCGGCGCTCGTCGGCGGGATCGTGTGGTGGGTGCTGCGCGCACGTGCGCGCCGGGCGCCGGGCGGGCCTGGGAGCCCGGGCGCCGTGCACCCCGCTGTCCCGTGACCTTGCGGTCCTGATCTCGGCGGGTGCCGCGGGCGCCGCGCTGCGCAGCCTGGGCCCGCTCAATCGATCTAGCCAGCATCACCATCAGCATCACCATCAGCATCAGCACCCGGGAGGGCACGTGCCGCTCGCACCGTTCGAGACCACCGTCGACGGGCTCGTCCTGCGGGGGACCCTGCGCACCCCGACCGGGACCGGGCCGTTCCCCACGGCCGTGCTGTGCCACGGCTTCGGCGGGTCCCGGGGCGACGGCGGGCGGTTCCTCGTGGACGTCGCACGCGCGCTGGCCGACCGGGGCGTGGCGACGCTCGCCTACGACCGCGCGGGCCACGGCGAGTCGGACGGGGAGTTCTTCGGCACGCACGTCACGCAGGACGTCGCGCACGCGCTGCGGGTCCTGGACGCGGTGGCCGCGCTCGACGTCGTCGACGCGGACGACCTGCACCTGGCCGGCATCAGCCTCGGGGCCGTCGTGGCGTCGTGCACCGCCGCCGCCACGGCACTGCCGGTGCGTTCGCTGACCATGTGGTCGACGGCCGCCGTGTTCGTCGACGACATCCGCTCCGGGCAGATCCAGGGCATGTCGCTCGACACCCTCGACACGCTCGGGTACTTCGACTTCCACGGTCAGCGCATGGGCCGGGCGATGGTCGACGACGCCCTGACGTTCGACCCGTACGCGCGCGCGGCCGCCTACCGTGGTCCCGCGCTGCTCATGCACGGCACCGCGGACTTCGTGCCCGTGCGGTACGCGCAGGGCTACCTCGACGTCCTCGCTCCCGGCACGGAGCTCGAGGTGGTCGAGGGCGCCGACCACGGCTGGTCGACGGTGCCGCACCGGGAGCTGGTCGCGTCGCGCACCGCTGGCTTCGTGGAGTCGCACGTGCGCCCGGCGGCGGGCGCGGCCGCAGGCTGAGCGCGGCTCAGGCCGTGGTGACCGACCCGCGTGCCCGCAGCGGCAGCGGGAGGCGGTGCACGACGCCCTCGGCGTCGCCGGCGTCCTGCGGGTCCGTGACCTGGGCGATCAGCAGCTCGACCGCGCGGCGGCCGAGCGCCTCGTGCGGGATCGCGAAGGACGACAGGCCGGGGCGCAGCCAGTCGGCCATCGGGTAGTCGTCGAACGAGAGGACCGACACGTCGTCGGGCACGCGCAGCCCGGCCTCGCCGAGGGCCTGGTACGTGCCGAACGCGAGGCGGTCGTTGAAGCAGACGATCGCGCGCGGGCGCGGGTGCGCGTCGAGCAGCTCGCGCGTCGCGTCGTAGCCCTGCGGCGGCACCCAGTCGTCGCACAGGTGGGCGGAGACGGGCTCGAGCCCCGCGCCGTGCAGGACCTCGTGGATGCCGGCGAGGCGCTCGGCGCCCGCGACGGTGTCCGGCGGCAGGTCGTCCAGTGCCGGTCCGGCGCCGACGAGGTGGATCTCGCGGTGCCCCGCGTCGAGCAGCAGGCGCGCCGCCGCACGGCCTGCCGCGAGCTCGTCGGGCACGACCGCGGGGGCGTGCGTGGGGCCCGCGGGTAGGGTGTTGAGCAGCACCGTGGGGACGCGCTCGAGCGTGGCGGGCACGTGTCGCGTCCGGGTGAACATCGAGGTCAGGATGATGCCGTCGACCTGCCGGTCGTGCATCGCGTCGATCAGCGCGCTCTCGATGGCGGGGTCGCCCTCGGTCTCGCCGATGAACAGCATGAAGCCCAGGTCGCGTGCCGCCTCGATCGCGCCCTTGATCATGTCGCCGGCCATCTGCCCGGTCGCGACGGTGTCGGAGACCAGGCCGAGCGTGCGCGTCTGACCCTTGCGCAGGCCGATGGACACGATGTTCGGCCGGTAGCCGAGCTCGGTGGAGGCGGCGCGCACACGGTCCTGCACCGCGGGGGAGATGCGCAGCTCGGAGCCGCGTCCGGACAGCACGAGGGAGGCGGTCGTCGACGACACACCAGCGGTGCGTGCGACGTCCGCGAGCGTCACGCGCCTGCGACCCACGTCGGCCCTCCTGTCGCAGGGATCCTAGGGCCCGTCGGCGCCGGGCTGCGCACGCGTGGCGCGGCGCCCACCGCTGGACGCATGTCCGGGTTTGGCCCGTGGTGTCCCCGGCGTGATCGATCTGTGACGTCGCGCGGCTTGACAGTCGGGCCGTCCGATAGCGAGCATCGGGCATGCTAAGCCGATTTAGCACCGGGTCCCAGCCCCCGAGACCCGGGTACGACGAAGAGGGAGACGGCGTTGTCTCGAACGACGGGAACCATGCGGCGCGCGACGGCCACCGCATCGCTGGGACTGGCGAGCATCCTCGCCCTCACCGCGTGCAGCGCACCCGGTGGCAGCACCACGGACGACACGACCGCGGGCGGCGACACCACCGCTGCCGGCGACTTCACCTGCGAGGGTGACATCACGCTCAGCGCGTACATCGAGACGGGCTTCCCGCTCGCCAACGCGCTGTTCGAGGAGTTCACCGCACAGCACCCGAACGTCACGTTCGACGTGCGCGAGGACCAGTTCACGGTCATCACCCAGAACGCCCCGCGCGTCCTGGCCGACAACCCGCCGGACCTCATGCGCCTGCCGCAGGTCTCCGAGCTGACCGTCGACGGTCTGCTCTACGACCTCGACGAGGCCGCCGCGCACTTCGGCTGGGACGAGTGGCCCGCCTCGCAGCTCGAGCAGATGCGCGTCGACGACGAGGGACGCCGCGGTGACGGCCCCCTCTACGCCATGGGCCTGAACTTCTCCATGACGGGCGTGTTCTACAACACCGAGCTCGCGGAGCAGATCGGCATGACCGAGCCGCCCGCCACGCTCGCCGAGCTCGACGAGATCCTGCAGAAGGCCAAGGACGCCGGCATCACGCCCATCGCGCAGTTCAACGGTGGCGCCACCGGTGGTCTGGCGTTCCCGCTGCAGGGCCTCATGGCCTCCTACGGCGACCCGTCGGAGATCAACGCGTGGACCTTCCAGCACGAGGGCGCCACGATCGACACCGAGGGCAACCTCAAGGCCGCCGAGCACCTGCAGAAGTGGATCGAGGCCGGCTACTTCGCCGACGACATCAACTCCCTCGACTACTCGATGATGATGGCCCGGTTCATCGAGGGCGACAGCCTGTTCATCTTCAACGGCGACTGGGAGTCGGGGAACCTCGACTCGCAGATGGCCGGCAAGGCCGGCTTCTTCCTCGTCCCGCCGGTCGAGGAGGGTGGCGAGGTCGGTGCGATGTCCGCGCCGCTGACCTACGGCATCTCCTCCAAGGCCGCCAACCCGGGGTGCGCCGCGTTCTTCCTCGACTGGATCGCGACCAACGACGAGGCCCGCACCATCGCCGTCGAGATCGGTGGCTCGCACCCCATGGGCCCGGCCGACGCCTTCATGCCCGAGGTCGACGAGTCCTCGGTGACCGCGCAGACGCTCGCCGCCGGCGCGACCATCGGTGAGGACAACGGCGCGATGGAGTTCATCGCCAACGCGACCGGGTCGATCTACCCGAAGAGCTGGACGCCGAACCTCCAGAAGATGGTGGCCGGTGAGCAGGACGCCGCAGGCTTGCTCGCCGCGGTCCAGGCCGACTACGAGAGCGAGATCGGCGACTGATGATGCACACGCGGACGGCCGGCACGTCCGGCCTCCGCGAGGTCGAGCAGGACCCGCACGGTCTGCAGGCCAGGCGCCGCGCCCTCAAGGCGCGGCGCCTGCGCCGAGGCTGGGTCGCCCTCGGCCTCGTGGTCCCGGCAGCCCTGGCCTACACGGTCTTCGTGCTGCGTCCCCTGGCCCTGACGGTCCAGTACTCGTTCTACAAGTGGAACGGCGTGGGCGCCTCCACGTGGGTCGGGCTCGACAACTACCGTCGGCTCGTCGACAAGCCGGAGATGATCGGGTCGATCGTCAACGCGCTCGAGCTGATCGTCTACTTCAGCTTCGTGCCCGTGATCCTCGGCCTGCTGACCGCGGCGACGATCCGCAAGTTCGCGACGAGCCGCCTGGCGCTCGTCGCGCGGACCGTGCTGTTCCTCCCGCAGGTCATCCCGCTCGTCGCCGCCGGCATCATCTGGGTGCGGCTGCTGTCGAGCGAGGGCCTCATCAACGAGGTCCTGCGGGCGGTCGGGCTCGGCTCGCTCGCGACCGCGTGGCTCGGCGACACCAGCACCGCGCTCGGTGCCGTCGGCGCCATCGGCGCCTGGGTCGCGCTCGGTCTGTGCATGCTCCTGCTGCTGGCCGGCATGACGAAGATCGACCCGTCCCTGTACGAGGCCGCGCGCATCGACGGCGCCGGCGCGATCCGCGAGTTCTTCGCGATCACGCTGCCGAGCATCCGCCAGGAGATCGGCGTGTGCGTCACCGTGACCGTCATCGCCGCCCTCGCCGCGTTCGACATCGTCTACATCTCCACGCAGGGCGGCCCGGCGAACTCCACGCTCGTGCCCGGCCTCGAGATCTTCTACCTCGGCTTCTTCAGCCGCGAGGTCGGCCAGGCCTCCGCGCTGGCCGTGGTCTTCATGGCGCTCGTGCTCGCGATCGTCCTGCCCATCCAGCGACTCACCCGGGAGGACTGAGCGATGATCGTCTCCCGCCGCGAGACGTGGCTCGGCCGCGTCCTGCTGATCCTGCTGATGGTCGTGACGATCGTCCCGTTCCTCAGCCTGTTCGTCACCGCGCTGCACAAGCCCGGCACGTACCCCTCCGGCCTGTCCTGGCCCGAGACCCCGTACTGGTCGAACTTCGTGCGGGCCTTCCAGGCCGCGGACATGGGCGCGCTGCTGTGGTCGAGCGTCGTCATCGAGATCGGCGTCGTCCCGGTCGCGCTGCTCATCGCGACGCTCGCCGGGTTCTCGCTGGGCCACCTGCGCCCGCCGGGTCACCGCGCGATCTTCATCACGTTCGTGCTCGGCCTGACGCTGCCCTTCCAGGCCGTCATCGTCCCGCTGTACTACCAGATGCGTGACCTCGGCCTGCTGAACACCCGCTGGGCGATCATCCTGCCGCTGCTCGGTCTGTACATGCCGTTCGCGGTCATGTGGATGCGCGCGCACTTCGTCAACATGCCCGAGGACCTGTCCGAGGCCGCCCGCATCGACGGCGCCAACACGTGGAAGCTGTTCTGGCGCATCCACGTGCCGCTGTCGGTCCCCGCCCTGTCGTCCCTCGGGATCCTCATGTTCCTGTGGACGTGGAACCAGTTCCTGCTGGCGGTCGTGCTCGTCGACGACCCGACCAGGCGGACCATGGCCGGGGCGCTCGGCGCGTTCCAGGGGCAGTGGGGCACCGACATCCCCCTGCTGTGCGCCGGGTCCCTGCTGATCCTCACGCCCACGCTGATCGTGTTCCTCGCGTTCCAGCGCCAGTTCGTCTCCGCCCTCATGCAGGGGGCGCTCAAGGGATGACCACCACGACCGCTGTCCCGGTGCGGCCGCCCTTCGACCCGCACGTCGACGCCGCTCTCGCGGACCGTCCGGCCGACGTCGTCACGACGCTGACCGCCGACGAGATCGACGCGCTGCGGGCCCGGGCGACCCCGCCGGAGCTCACCGAGGTCGCCGCCGCGACCGGGCGCACGCTCACCGAGCACCGCGCGCCCGGCCCGGCGGGCGACGTGCGCGTGATGCTCCTGCGCCCCGCGGCGGCTGTCGGCCCCGTGCCGGTGCTGCTGCACCTGCACGGCGGCGGGCTCGTCGTCGGCACCGTGTCCGACGACGTCCCGGCGGCCGCGCAGCTGTCCCCCGGCTGCGCGGTCGCCTCCGTCGACTACCGGCTCGCGCCCGAGCACCCGTACCCGGCGGCCGTCGAGGACGCGTACGCGGCCCTCGTCTGGCTCGTCGCGCACGCCGCCGACC
>JAFAEH010000050.1 GCA_023424135.1 Actinomycetes bacterium
GAGCACCGCCGTCACGAGGGCGCTCCACACGTCGCCGCCGCGTGCGAGCCGCAGCGCCGCGTGCACGCGGTGCGCCCGCTCGACCGCGGGGTGCAGGTGGGCGGCGAGACCGCTCGGGTCGTCCAGCAGCCCGACGAGGCCGGGCACGTCGGCGAGCACGTCGTCCGCACCCGGCCCCCATGCGTCCGCCCGGACGGCACCGTCCGGTCCGGGGGACAGACGCAGCGTCGCCGGGTGCCCGCCGCGGCGGGTCGCGTGCCACACGTGCCCGTCGACGGTGTGCGCCCACGTCGGGTCACCTGCTCCCCGGCGCAGCCGTGCGAGCGTGCGGCGCACGTCGATGCGCCCGGGCCCGTGCTGCGGGACGTCGACCACCGCGTGCGCGTCACCGGACGCACGGTGCGCCGCAGGTGCCGGCCCGGTCGTGGTCACCGCCCCAGCATGCACCCGCGACGCGCGTCGCCGGTCGTGCCTCGCGTGGGGAGGACCCGGGACGTCGTGCGCGGGCCGTGGGCGTGCCGGACGTGTCGGTGCGCGGCAGACTGCGGCCCGTGGGCGCACGCGAGAGGACCGCCGGGGGCGGCCTCGACGTGCGCCGCGAGGGCGGCACGCTGCACGTCCGGCTCGTCGGGTCGGTCGATCTCGCCGTGCGTGACCGGGACGCACCCGCGCTGTGGGTGGCGCTCGACGTGCCGGGCGTCGCTGCGGTCGAGGTCGACGTCGCCGCCGTCGCGTTCATGGACTCGAGCGGGCTGTCGGTCCTGGTCAGGCTCGCGCGCGACGCCGCCGAGCGCGGTGTGCCCGTGCACGTGGGACCCGCGGTCGAGCGTGTCGAGGACCTCCTGGAGCAGACCGGGGTCCGCGCCTGGATGGCCGGGCTCACGACGAGCTGACACCTCGCGTGTCAGTGACCGCGCAGACGTTCGATCGCGCGACGGTCGCGCTTCGTCGGGCGGCCGGTGCCGCGGTCGCGCTGTGCCGCGACGGCGACCTGGTCCCGCGGGGGAGGCGCGGGGGAGCGGTCGAGGTAGGAGGCCTGGGCGACCTCGGCGGACACCCGCTTGACGAGGAGCCGCTGCACCACGACCAGGCGCTCGCGTGCCCCGCCCCGCACCTGGACCTCGTCGCCGGGGACGACCTGGGTCGCGGGCTTGGCGCGCTCGCCGTTGACGCGCACGTGCCCGGCGCGGCACGCGGCGCCCGCCGCCGAGCGGGTCGGGAACAGGCGCACCGACCACGTCCACGCGTCCACCCGCACGCGTCCCTGCGGCTCCGCCACCGATGGCCTCCTGTGCCTGCCGTCCGACCGTCCGTCCGACCCGTCCGACCCGTCCGACCCGTCCGACCCGTCCCGCTGATCGTCCGACCCAGCCTGCCACGCGGCGCCGTCGTCCCGCGATGGTGCAGCGCGCGGTCGGTGAAACGCTTCGACGGTGCCGCGGCGTCGCCCGGCGGGCCAGGCTCGTCCGTGGGTGCGTGCGGTCGCACCCGGTCCCCGCGTCGGTGCGACGCGAACCGCGCGGCGCGCAGGCGCGCCGCGCGGCGGGACCCGTGCCGAAGGAGCCACACGTATGACCCACCCTCCGTTGCGCCGCACGGGCGCTGCGCTGCTCGGACTCGTCCTGCTGGCGCTCGCCGGCGTGCTGGCGGTCGCGACCGGACCCAGGGCCGCGGCGGCCACGGCCGAGCCCGTGCGCGTCATGGCGCTCGGCGACTCGATCACCGGCTCCCCGGGCTGCTGGCGCGCGCTGCTGTACCGCGACCTCGTCGCCGCGGGGCACAGCATCGACATGGTCGGCACGCTGCCCGCGCAGGGTTGCGCCGTCGCGCACGACGGTGACAACGAGGGGCACGGCGGTGCGCTCGTGACGAACGTCGCGTCGTCGGGCCAGGGGGCGCAGTGGTTCGCGGCGACGCGTCCGCAGGTGGTCCTCATGCACTTCGCGACGAACGACGTGTGGAGCAACCGCAGCAACGTCCAGATCCTCGACGCCTGGACGACGCTCGTGCAGCAGATGCGCGCGGTCGACCCGCAGGTCGTCGTCGTGGTCGCGCAGATCATCCCGGTCGCGCCGTCGACGTGCGAGCAGTGCCCGGCGCGCACCCAGGCGCTGAACGCGGCCGTGCCCGGGTGGGCGCAGGCGACGTCCACGGCGCAGTCGCCGGTGCTCGTCGTCGACCACTGGACCGGCTGGGACCCGGCGCGCGACACCTCGGACGGGGTTCACCCGAACGACGCGGGCACGGCGCGCATGGCGGCGACGTGGCTCCCGGCCGTCCAGCGCGCGCTCGCGCTCGTGGACGGCGGGACACCCACGCCCACACCCACGCCGACTCCGTCCCCGACGGTCACCCCCACGCCCACGCCGTCACCGACGCCCACGCCGACCCCGACCGTCACACCGACCCCGACGCCCAGCGTCACGCCGACGACCACGCCGGTCCCCGACTCCCGGGCGTGCACCGCGACCTACACGGTCGCCAGCCAGTGGCCCGGCGGGTTCGTCGCGAGCGTCCGGGTGACCAGCACCGGCACGTTCGGGCTGAACGGCTGGACGGTCACCCTCGGCCTGCCGGACGGCGCGGTCGCCCACGCGTGGAGCGCGACGACGTCCGGCACGTCGCCGGTGGCGTTCGACCCTGCCGCGTGGAACGGTGCGCTCGCACCGGGTGCGTCGACCGAGTTCGGCTTCCAGGGCACGGGCTCACCGACGGCCGCCACGCTGACCTGCACGGCCCGCTGATCCGCTCCCGGACGTCGACCAGCGCCCGGGAGCTGGTCACACCTGACCCGTCCAGCCCCGCGCCCCGGTCACGGACGTGACCGGGGCGCGGGGTGCGACCGGACAAGGGGTCGACAGGGGTCAGGAGCCCCGCAGCTCGAGGTAGCGCGCGATGAGCGCACGCGTCGACGGGTCCTGCGCCTCGAGCGCGGCGGCGTCGCCCTGGACCGCGGGTGCGATCTCGAGCGCGAGCTTCTTGCCGAGCTCGACGCCCCACTGGTCGAACGAGTCGATGCCCCACACGACGCCCTGGGCGAACGTGATGTGCTCGTACAGCGCGATGAGCTGACCCACGACCGACGGGGTGAGGGCGGGCGCGAGGATCGACGTCGTCGGCCGGTTCCCGGAGAACACGCGCGCGGGCACGATCTCCTCGGCGGTGCCCTCGGCGCGGACCTCGTCGGCGGTCTTGCCGAACGCGAGGGCCTTGGTCTGGGCGAAGAAGTTCGCGAGGAACAGCCCGTGCACGTCGGTCTCCCCGTCGCGCAGCGGGTACGCGGGGGTCGCGACGGCGATGAAGTCCGCGGGGATGAGCCGCGTGCCCTGGTGGATGAGCTGGTAGAACGCGTGCTGGCCGTTGGTGCCGGGCTCGCCCCAGAACACCTCGCCGGTCTGCGTCGTGACGGGTGTGCCGTCCCAGCGCACCGACTTGCCGTTGGACTCCATCGTGAGCTGCTGCAGGTACGCGGGGAAGCGGTGCAGCTGCTGCGCGTACGGCAGGACGGCGTGCGTGTGCGCACCGAGGAAGTTGACGTACCAGACGTTGAGCAGGCCCATGAGGAACGGCACGTTCTGCGCCACGGGCGTGGTGCGCGCGTGCTCGTCGACCGCGTGGAACCCGGCGAGCAGGTCGCCGAACGCGTCGGGGCCGATCGCGATCGCGAGCGACGTGCCGATGGCCGAGTCGACGGAGTAGCGGCCGCCGACCCAGTCCCAGAACCCGAACGCGTTGGCCGGGTCGATGCCGAACTCGGCGACCTTGTCGAGGGCGGTGGACACGGCGACGAAGTGCGCGGCGACGGCGCGTGCCCGGTCGTCCTCGGTGTCCTCGATGCGGCCCTCGCCGACGAGCGCGTCGAGCAGCCACCGGCGCGCCAGGCGCGCGTTCGTGAGGGTCTCGAGCGTCGTGAACGTCTTCGACGCGACGATGAACAGCGTGGTCGTCGGGTCGAGGTCGGCCGTCTTCTGCGCGAGGTCGGTCGGGTCGATGTTGGAGACGAAGCGCACCTCGAGGTCGTCGGCGACGTACGGCTCGAGCGCCTCGTAGACCATGACGGGTCCCAGGTCGGAGCCGCCGATGCCGATGTTCACGACCGTGCGCACACGCTCGCCGGTCACGCCCGTCCACTCGCCGGAGCGGACCTTCTCGGCGAACGCGAACACCTGGCGGAGCACGGCCTGGACGTCGTCGTCGACCTGCTGGCCGTCGACGACGAGCGGTGGCTCGGCGTCCGCGGGGCGGCGCAGCGCGGTGTGCAGCACGGCGCGGTCCTCGGTGACGTTGATGTGCTCGCCCGCGAGCATCGCCGAGAACCGGTCGGTCAGGTGGACCTCGTCGGCCAGGCGCGTCAGCAGCGCGAGCGTCTCGTCGGTGACGAGGTTCTTCGACAGGTCGACCGTGAGGTCGGCGACCTGGAACGTCAGGCGGCGCGCGCGGTCGGGGTCGTCGGCGAACCAGCCGCGCAGGTCGGGGCGCAGCGTGCTCTCGTGCTCCGAGAGGGCCGGCCAGGCGCTCGTGGTCGTCGGGTCGATGGGCGGCGTCGGCACGTGGCTCTCCTGGGGTTGCGACGAGGGTTGCGACGGGGGTGGCGGCTGGGGCCGCGAGCGTGACGAGGTCACCCGCCCACCGTAGGACGGTCGGGCGCATGCGCGCGCGGGACGTCCGGCGGACGTGCGCGGCTACCGTGTGCCGCATGACGCGTCCTCGTCCTGTCGTCCCCGTCGCCGTCGTGTCCGCCGCGGGGCTGGTCGCCGCGTTCGCGCTCGCGCAGGGGACGGGTGTGCGCTGGCTGGGTGGCGTGGTGCTGCTGCTCACGGCGGTGTGGTGCCTGCTCGTCGCGGTACCGCGCGCAGGGTGGGTGCGTGCGCTCGCGGTCGTCGCGGTGGCCGGTGCGGTGTTCGTCGCCTCGCACGTCGTCGCGGGGGCGGTCGGTGCGTGGCCGGCCGTGCTCGGCGCCGCGGCCGTGCTCGGCGCGACGGCCTGGTGGCTCGTCGACCGGGCACGGCCGCGGGTGGTGTGACGTCGTCAGGGACGACGGGTCACCTGTAGGTGATGCTCGACGTGCTGTAGCCGCATGCGGTGCTGGGGCCGGAGGCGACCTTGGTCGGCTCACCCGAGGTGACGCCCTTGTACTCGTCGCAGATGGAGATCTTCTTCGACGAGTCGCCGATGATCGTCACGCCCGTGAGCGTGGCCTTGTCGCCCAGGTTGGGGTTGATCCCGACGATGTTCTTGCCGGGGGCCTTGATCTGCACGTTCTGCACCTTGACGGTGCGCGCGTACTGCTTGGAGCAGTTGCCGCACGAGCGGTAGAGCTTGCCGAAGTCCTCGACCTGGAAGTTCTTGATGACGAAGGTCCCCGGCCCGTTGTGCTGGAAGACCTTGTCGGACGCCTTGCGGGCGCCACCGCCGTCGACGGTCATGGTCTGCGACGCGGACGTGCCCTTGAACGTGGCCGCGTCCTCGCCGACGTCCTCCCACCAGACGTTCTGGATGGTGCACGAGCCCTTGCAGTGGATGCCGTCGGCGGCGCCCGTGCCGAGGATGACGTTCTTGATGGTCGCGCCGTCGGCCAGCTCGAACATCGGGTCCTGGCCCTCGTCCTGCCCGGCGTCGCCCAGCCCGTAGTAGCGCACGAGCTTGCCGTCGAGCGTGCCGCTGACCTTGATGGTCGCGGAGACCTTCTGCTGACCCGTGGCGCTCGGCCAGGACGGGAACGACCCGCCGGTGCTCGGGGCCGTCGTCGGCGACGTGCTGCCCCCGCCGGACCCGACCTTCACGAGCTTCCACTGCTGGTTGTACTGGTTCTTGTCCGTGAGCTGCGTGACGGTCGCACCGTCGGCCGTCGAGCGGTCGGTGACCGTCACGGTCTTGCTCGAGTGCCGGTTGGTCAGGCGCACGTAGTTGCCGCCGTCGGAGTCGGACAGCTTGAACTGCTGGTTGGTGCCGCCGAGGTCGGTGTACTGACGGAACTGCCCGCCGTCGGCCGTCGACCACTCCCACAGGTCGAGGACCTTGCCGGAGTGACGGGACTTGAGGCGGTACCAGCCGGAGCCGGAGCTGACGAACTGCCACTGCTGCCAGGCGCCGTCGTTGCGGGTGTACTGCTGGATGACGGCGCCGTCCGCCGTGGACGTGCCGCGCACGTCCATGGCCTTGCCGGACTGGCGGTTGACGAGCACGTACCAGGCGTTCGTGTCGACGCTGGCGGCGGACGCGGTCATGGCCGTGGCCAGACCGAGCGTCGCGGCGAGCGCGAGCGCGAGCGTGGCACCGAGCGCGACGCGCAGCGGGCGTCGTGCCACCGAGGTGCTGCGGGACATGTCCCTGCCTCTCCTTGTCGAAGCGCTTACCGGCGCAGACAACCACACGGCGACATACCGGGAGAAGTGGGGCGGGGGCGCCTTAAACGTTCAAGGTGTGAGCGCTCACAGCCGCGGGGTGCGACCTGTCCTGCGGGCGTGGTGACCTGGGAGGATGCGGGTATGCCCGATCGGCTCGTGTGCTGCGGCCTGACGACGCTCGACGTGACGCAGGTCGTCGACCGTCTGCCCGGTCCCGACCAGAAGGTCGTCGCCGACGGGCTCGACGTGACCTTCGGCGGACCTGCGGCCAACGCCGCCGCGGTCGCCGCCGCGCTGGGGGTGGCGACGACGCTCGTCACCGTGCTCGGGGCGGGCCCGCTCGCGGACGTCGCGCGTGCGGGGCTGGCAGGGGCGGGGGTCGACGTCGTCGACCTCGCCCCGGACGGCGCCGGGCTCCTGCCGGTCTCGACCGTGCTCGTCACGCGCGCCACGGGGGAGCGTGCGGTCGTGTCGGTGAACGGCGCGCGGGTCGGTGAGCTGCCCGCACCCGACGGGCGTCTGCTCGACGGCGCCGGTGCCGTGCTCGTCGACGGCCACCACCCGGCGGCGGGCCTCGCGGTGGCACGCCGCGCACGTGCGCGCGGTGTGCCCGTGCTGCTCGACGGCGGGTCGTGGAAGCCGACGACGCCGCAGCTGCTCGCGCTCGTCGACCTCGCCGTCCTGTCGGCCGACTTCGCGCTGCCGGGCCGTGACGTCCCCGCACGCCCGGGGACGGGTGACGCGCAGGACGCGGACGGCGTCGACGCGCTGCTCGACGA
>JAFAEH010000060.1 GCA_023424135.1 Actinomycetes bacterium
GATCGGCGCCCGACGACGTGCCCGCGCCGCACGTCGTCGGCTGCGCGCCGCCGTGCGGGACGTCGCCCACCGGCTCGTCGTCGACCCGCTCGCGCAGCGGACCGCGGCGCTGACGACGTGCCGTACCGAGGCGGCCCGGGCCGCGCGCCCCTGACCGGCACCGGCGCACCGGTTTCCGTCGCGCCCCGGGCGCACGCGATGATGACGCCGGTGCCGGCGACGCCCGGTGGCCGGAGGAGGGACGATGACCCGGATCGAGGTGCCGGTCCAGCTGCGCTGGTCCGACATGGACGCGTACGCGCACGTCAACAACGTCGAGATGCTCAGGCTCCTGGAGGAGGCGCGCATCGAGGTGTTCTGGCGGCACCCCGACGGGCCGGACGGCGCGCCGCCGGAGGGCGGTCGTCCCACGGCGGTGATCGACGCGGGACCCGGTGCGCTGACCTCGACGCTCGTCGCGCGCCAGGAGATCCAGTACGTCCGTCCGGTGCCGTACCGGCGGGCGCCCGTCGTCATCGAGCTGTGGATCGGGCACCTCGGCGGGGCGAGCCTCGACGTCTGCTACGAGGTCCGCGACGTGCCCTCGCGGGCCGACGGCTCGACGCTCTACGCCAAGGCCATCACGACGATCGTGCTCGTCGACTCCGCGACCGGGAGCCCGCGACGGCTGACCGACGACGAGCGTGCCGTGTGGCAGCCGTACGTCGAGGAGCCGGTCGTCATGCGGCGTCGCGCCTGACGTCGCTGCGGGCGTGCTCGGCGGTGACGGCCGCGCGGGCGACGTTGCGCTGCATGCCGCCGAAGACCACGCCGTGGAACGGGTACACCGCCCACCAGTAGAGCTGCCCCGCCAGCCCGTGCGGGTGGAAGACGGCCCGCTGCGCGAACACCGTGGGCGGGCGGCGCCACTCGCCGGGCTCCCACGGGCGGTCCTCGGGGGCGGGGCCCTCGGTGACCTCCCCGTCGACGCGGGCCGGTGGGCCGTCGGGTCCCGGTGCGTCGTCGTGGGGCTCGACGCGCAGCTCGAGCCACGCGAGCCCGGGCAGGCGCATCTCCGCGCGCAGCCGCAGCAGGCGCCCGGGCACGATCTGCTCGACGCGCCAGAAGTCCACGGCGTCGTCGAGCAGGAGCCGGCCCGGGTCGCGCCGTCCGCGCCGCAGGCCGGGCCCGCCGACGACCCGGTCCAGCAGCCCGCGTACCCGCCACGCGAGCGACCACGAGTACCACCCGCGCTCGCCGCCGACGGCCTCGACCACGCGCCACAGCGCCGCGGGTGATGCGTCGACCAGCGCGCGCCGCTCGTCGACGTACAGCGAGCCGCCGGCCCAGTCGGGGTCGGACGGCAGCGGGTCGCTCGGGGCACCGGGGGAGGCGGCCGACGACCACCGCGTCGCGACGCTCGCACCGCGGATGCGCTCGAGCGCGAGCCGCACGGCACGGTCGAACCCGACGAGCCCACCCGGTGGGTCGGGCACGTACGCGGCGATGTCGTGCTCGTCGCACACGACCTCGTGCACCAGGGAGTCGACGAGCGGGCGCGCCAGCCCGCCGGGCACGGGCGTCACGAGCGCGACCCACAGGCTCGACAGGCGCGGCGTCAGGACGGGCACGGGCACGATGACGCGCCGGGGGAGACCGGCGGCCCGCGCGTAGCGCTGCATCATGTCCCGGTAGGTCAGCACGTCGGGCCCGCCGATGTCGAACGCGCGCGACACGTCCGGCGGCATCGCCGCCGCACCCACGAGGTAGCGCAGCACGTCCCGGATCGCGATCGGCTGGATGCGGGTCGAGACCCACCGGGGGACCGTCATCGCCGGTAGGCGCTCGGTGAGGTAGCGCATCATCTCGAACGACGCCGACCCGGACCCGAGGATCACGGCGGCGCGCAGCACGGTCGTCGGGACGCCCGAGGCCAGCAGGATCTCCCCGACCTCGGTGCGCGAGGCCAGGTGCGCCGAGAGCTCCTCGCCCTGCGGGTGCAGGCCGCCCAGGTAGACGATGCGGCCGACCCTTGCCTCGCGCGCGGCCTGCGCGAACACGAGCGCGGTGCGCCGGTCGCGCGACTCGAACGTGCGCCCCGAGCCGAGGGAGTGGACGAGGTAGTACGCGACGTCGGTCCCGTCGAGCGCGGCGCGGATCTGCCCGGGGTCGGACGCGTCGGCGGCGACCGCCTCGACGTCGTCGTACCAGGGTCGTCCGCGCAGCCGTTCGGGGTGCCGCGCGACGGCCCGCACGCGGTACCCGGCCGCGAGCAGCTCCGGCACGAGGCGTCCGCCGACGTATCCCGTGACGCCCGTGACGGCGACCAGCGGTGCGTCCGGGCGTGGGCGTCCGTCCGGCCCGGTGCCCGGTACGAGCCCCACGAGCGTGCGTGCCACCGGTGCGGGCGCGACGTCCGCCTCGGGTGCCGTCCCGGGCCCCGGGCCGCGTGCCGTCCCGGGTGCCGAGGCGTTGGTGTGCGTCCTCATCCGCGCAGTCTCTCCGCGGGTGCCCGCCGCCGCACCCCGGGCGCCGGGCACCGTGCGCCCACCCCGCCGTGAGAGGGCGATCGGATCGCTCTGTGGCGGCTGGGTGTGGGGGGCTGGGGCCTCGTGGGGTGGGGGTGAGGGGGCGATCGGATCGCTCTGTCGCGGCTGGGGGTGAGGGGGATGGGGGTGGGGGACGGGGTGGGGGTTAGGTGGTCAGGAGGGCGAGCGTGCGGCGTTCGGCGACCTGCTGCGAGCGCGTCGGGGCGATCGTCTCGCCCTGCTCCCAGAGCTCGACGACCCGTGGGTCGACGTACGACGCGCGCGCGACCGCCGGTGTGTTCCCGAGCTCCTCGGCGACGGACCGCACGACGTCCGTCACGACCCGGCGGCGTCCGCGCGCGCTCGACGGCGGCGGGCCGGCGTCGGCGAGCCCGCGCGCGGCCAGCACGGTCGCGTGCCACGTGCGGAAGTCCTTCGGCGTCGCCTCGCCGAGGCGGTCGCGCACGTACCCGGCGACGTCGGCGCTCGTCACGTCGTGCCACCCGTCGGCGTCGCGCCAGGCCAGCAGCTCGCGGCCGGCGTCACGACGACGCAGCAGCGTGCGGACCAGGCCGGCGACGGTCTCGTCGTCGACGACCGTGTCCCGCACCTGCCCGGACTTGGCCGGGAACACCAGGTGCACGGCACCGGGTGCCCCGTCCTCGTCCGGCAGGACCCGCACGTGCTCGCGGCGTAGCGTCGCGAGCCCGAACGACCCGTGCCGGCGCGTGTACCCCTCGGTGCCGACCCGCAGGTACGCGCGGTCGAGCAGCCGGAACGCGAGCGCGAGCGCCTTGTCCTTCGGCATGCCGTCGAGCGCGAGGTCGGCGCGCACGCGGCGGCGCGCGGCGGGCAGACGGCGCGCGACCTCGATCACGTGCTCGTGCTTGCGGCGCGCCCGGCGCGCGTGCCACTGCTGGTGGTACAGGTACTGGCGGCGCTCCGCCGCGTCGAGCCCGGCGGCCTGGATGTGCCCCGCCGGCCACGGGCTGATCCACACGTCGCGCCAGGCCGGCGGGATCGCCAGGGTCCGGATGCGGTCGAGGTGCTCGGCGTCCTCGATGCGCACACGCTCCAGGTCGAGGTAGACGAACCCCGTGCCCGCGCGCCGGCGCGTCCACCCCGGCTGGTCGATGCGCACACGACGGAGCCGGACCATGCCGAAGTCTCACCCGCCGGCGGTCACGCCGCATGCCGGCGCACCCGGCCGGACCCGGGGCGCGTCGTCAGGCGGTCGGCAGCCGGACCATGCCCTCCTGCGCCATCGACGCGACGAGCGTGCCGTCGCGGGAGAACACGCGCGCGGCACCCAGCCCTCGGCCGCCCTGCGCACCCGGTGTGCTCTGCACGAACAGCAGCCAGTCGTCGACGCGCACGTCGCGGTGCCACCACATGGCGTGGTCGAGGCTCGCCATCGACTGGTTCGCCGACACCCAGGCGCGCCCGGCGCGACGCAGCACCGGCTCGAGCATGATCTGGTCGCACGCGTACGCGAGCAGCGCGCGGTGCAGGAGCTGGTCGTCGGGCAGCGGGGCGCGCGAGCGCAGCCACACCATCTGCCGCCCCTGGGGCGAGTCCGGGTCCGGGCCCAGGAAGATCGAGCGGCCGACGTGCCGCAGGTCGAACGCGGAGTCCTGCGCCCAGAAGCGCGCGGCGGGGTGGTCGAAGCCGTCGAGCTCGACCAGGGCCGAGCGCACCTGCGACGGGTCGGGGACGTCCGCGGGCATCTCCTCGGCGTACTCCAGACCGTCCTGGCGCTCCTGGAACGACGCGATCATCGACAGGATCGGGCGGCCGTCCTGGAGGGCGTGCGTGCGCCGTGCGGTGAACGAGCGGCCGTCGCGCAGCCGCTCGACGGAGAACTCGATCGGCTTCGTCACGTCACCGGCCCGCAGGAAGTACCCGTGCAGCGAGTGCGGCAGGCGGTCGTCCGGCACGGTGCGACCCGCCGCGAGCGTCGCCTGCGCCAGGACCTGCCCGCCGTACACGCGGGCGCGCGGGCCGGTGAGGTTGCGCCCGTGGAACAGGTCCGGGTACGTGGGGTCGGCGTCGATGTCGAGGACGTGCAGCACCGCGGCGGTCGCGCCGCCGTCGTCGTCGAACCCGTCGGTCGACGTCGTGGGCGCGGCGGACGTGGGGTCGGCGGGCGTGGGGTCGGCGGACGGGTGCTCGTCGGCGGGCCGGCTCATGTCGGGTCAGTCCTCGAAGGTGTTGAGCAGCGAGTGCGCCGCACGCTCGAGGTAGTCCCAGAGCTGCGCGCGGTGCAGGGGGGCGAGGTCGAGCGACTCGACCGCGGCACGCATGTGCCGCAGCCAGCGGTCGCGGGCGTCGGGGTTCACCTTGTACGGCGCGTGCCGCATCCGCAGCCGCGGGTGCCCGCGCTGCTCGGAGTACGTCGTCGGCCCGCCCCAGTACTGCTCGAGGAACGCGGTCAGCCGCTGCGCGGCCGGCCCCAGGTCCTCCTCGGGGTACATCGGCTTGAGCACCGGGTCGTCGGCGACGCCCTCGTAGAACCGGTCGACGAGGCGGGCGAACGTCTCGTGCCCGCCGACGGCGGCGTAGAACGAGTCGTCAGTCACGGCGTCCATCCTCACACGCGCCCACCGGCGCACCGGCGTCCCGCACGTGTGCGTCGTGCCACGTCGTGGCGCGTCACAGGCCGAGCTCGTCGAGCACCGGCAGCCCCGCGCGGACGACCGCGCGTGCGTCGGCGGCGGACGGTGCGTCGGCGGCGCGTCGTGCCAGCACGCGGCACGTCGCGAGGTCCGTCGCCGCGAGCACGGTCGCGACGTCCGGCAGGGCGCGGGGCGTCATCGACAGCGACGTCACACCGAGCCCGACGAGCACGACGGCCAGCGCCGGGTCCGCGGCAGCCTCGCCGCACACGCCGACCGGTCGGCCCTGCGCGGCACCGCCGAGCGCGGTCGCCTCGACCAGGTGCAGCACGGCCGGCTGCCACGCGTCGGACAGCCCGGCGACCGCGCCCAGCAGGCGGTCGGCGGCCATCGTGTACTGCGTGAGGTCGTTGGTGCCGATGCTCGCGAACTGCGCGTGCGCCAGCAGCGGCCCGGCCAGCAGCGCCGCGCTGGGCACCTCGACCATGATCCCCGCGGTGGCGAGCCCGTGCCGCGCGCACGCGGCGACGAACCGCTCGGTCTCGTCGACGGTCGCGACCATCGGTGCCATGACCCACGTCGTCGTCCCGGGGTGCGCGGCGGCGGCGCGCGCGATCGCGGTGAGCTGGTCCTCGAGCACGTCGGGACGCTCGTCGGCGACGCGCAGACCCCGCACGCCCAGCGCGGGGTTCGCCTCGGGGGCGGCGTGCAGGAACGGCAGCGGCTTGTCCGCGCCCGCGTCGAGCGTGCGCACGACGACCTTGCGGCCCTCGAACGCGGCGAGCACGCGTGCGTAGGCGGCCGTCTGCTCCTCGACGTCCGGTGCGCTCGCACGGTCGAGGAACGCGAACTCCGTGCGGAACAGCCCGACGCCCTGCGCACCCGAGTCCGCCGCGGCCTGCGCGTCCGCCGGGTCGCCGACGTTCGCGAGCAGCTCGACCCGGTGCCCGTCGGCCGTGCGGCCGTCGCCGTCGAAGACCCGCACGGCGGAGGCGAGCGCACGCACGCGCGCGACGGCGTCGTCCGACGGGTCGGGCGTGACGGTGCCCGCGGCGCCGTCGACGAGCAGCAC
>JAFAEH010000088.1 GCA_023424135.1 Actinomycetes bacterium
GGCCTGCGCGCCGGACGCGCGGAGCAGCGTCCGGCCGCGCGGGTCCGGGGGCGCGGAGCCGCGGGCCGTGGGGCCGTGGGGCCGTGGGGCCGTGGGGCCGTGGTCAGTGGGGCCGATGGTCAGTGGGTCAGCTTGAGTCCGACGACGCACGCGACGATGCCCAGGATGAGCAGCACCTTCACCAGGCTCGCCGTCTCGGCACCGGTGAGCATCGCCCACGCCACCGTGAGCGACGCGCCGATGCCGACCCAGACGGCGTACGAGGTACCCGTCGGCAGCTCGCGCATCGCGTACGCGAGCCCGCCCATCGAGCCCAGCAGGGCGACGGCGAACACGACCGTCGGGACGAGGCGGGTGAACCCCTCCGAGCGCCCGAGGGCCGTGGCCCAGACGGCCTCCAGCACACCCGACACGACGAGCACGACCCAGGCAAGGGTGGACGCGGGCACGGTGACCTCCGGTGGTCGCCGTCTTGTCGCCCTCCGGGTACGGCGCCGCTCGTCCGGGAACCCGCGCGGAGAGGAGCAGGCCCATGCCCATGCTCGCACGCCCGCCGCGACGGGTCACGCCCTGGTGCGGTGGGCGTCGTCACCATGCCCGTGCGGCCGGCGGACGCCGCGGGCGGCGGCACCAGGCGACGGGTGCCGCCCGCGCTCCGGGTACGTCAGTTCGCCCGGGAGCGCGCTTTCCACCGGGGTGCGGCGCGGGCGAGGATGGAACGCGTGACCTCCCCCGCCTCGCGGTGCGCACCCGTGGACGTCGACGGCCGCCACCCCGTCCGTTCGGTCTTCCGGCTGCTCGGCATGCACCGCCGTCGTGTCGGCACCGCCGCGCTGTTCTTCGCGCTGAAGGACACCCCGCTGTGGCTCATGCCCGTCATCACGGCGCGCGTCATCGACGTCGTCGTCGACGGCGGGCCCCTGCGTGAGCTGTGGCTGTGGGCCGCCGTCGCACTCGTCGCGCTGCTGCAGAACTACCCGAACCACGTCATGTACACGAAGCTGTTCATGGGTGCCGTCCGGCAGATCGGCGCGGACCTGCGCAACGCGCTCGCCGCCCGGCTGCAGAGCCTGTCGATCGGGTTCCACTCACGCGTGTCGTCGTCGATCGTCCAGACCAAGGTCGTGCGCGACGTCGAGAACGTCGAGCTCATGCTGCAGCAGGTCACCCACCCGGTGCTGTCCTCGACGATGGTCGTCACCGGCGCCGTCGTGATGACCGCGACCACCGTCCCCCAGTTCCTGCCCGTGTACGCGCTGACCATCCCCCTCGCCGTCCTGCTGCGGTACGTCCTCGCGCGCCGCTCCCGCCGGTACAACGAGGCGTTCCGCCGGCAGGTCGAGCACTTCTCCGCACGGGTCGGCGAGATGGCCACGCTCATGCCCATCACCCGCGCGCACGGCCTCGAGGAGACCGCCCGGGCCCGCGTCGCCGAGGGCGCCGAGGGGGTCCGGACCTCGGGGTACGAGCTCGACGTGCTCAACGGCCGGTTCGCGTCGCTGTCCTGGGTGGGATTGCAGCTGCTCGGCGTGCTCTGCCTGGTGTCCGCCGCGTGGGTGTCGATCACCGGGTTCGTCGCGATCACGCCCGGCGAGGTCGTGCTGCTCTCGTCGTACTTCGCGCTCATCACCGGCGGCGTGACGCAGGTCCTCATGCTGATCCCGGTCGCCGCCCGCGGCACCGAGTCCGTGCGGTCGATCGCCGAGGTGCTCACCGAGCCCGACCTCGAGGAGAACGAGGGCAAGGCGCGCGTCCCCGCCGTCGGGGGTCGCCTGCGCTTCGACCACGTCGGCTACCGCTACCCCGACGCCGCAGACCCCGCCCTCGTCGACGTCGACCTCGAGATCGCCGCCGGCGAGACCGTCGCGTTCGTGGGCCCGTCCGGGTCCGGCAAGTCGACCGTGCTCAACCTGGCCCTGGGCTTCCTGCGCCCGACGAGCGGGCGCCTGCTCGTCGACGGCGTCGACGCGGCGACGCTCGACCTGCGCACGTTCCGCCGGCACGTGTCCGTCGTCCCGCAGGAGTCCGTGCTGTTCGAGGGATCCATCCGCGACAACGTCACCTACGGGCTCGGCGACGTGCCCGACGCGCGCGTGCGCGCCGCACTCGAGGACGCCAACGCGGCCGGGATCGTCGACGCGCTGCCCGACGGCTGGCACACGGTCGTCGGCGAGCGCGGCGCACGGCTGTCCGGCGGTCAGCGACAGCGCATCGCGATCGCCCGCGCGCTCGTGCGTGACCCCCGCGTGCTGCTGCTCGACGAGGCGACATCGGCGCTCGACCCCGAGTCCGAGGCGCTGGTCCGCGACGCGCTCGAACGGCTGATGCGCGGCCGCACGACCCTCGTCGTCGCGCACCGCCTGTCGACCGTGCGGGACGCCGACCGCATCGTCGTGCTCGACCACGGCCGCATCGCCGAGATCGGCACGCACGACCAGCTCGTGGCCGCCGACGGCCGCTACGCCCGTCTGGAACGCGCCCAACGGGTCTGACCTGCCGTGCGGGTCAGACCTGCCGTGCGGGTCCGACCTGCCGTGCGGGTCCGACCTGCCGTGCGAACGTGCTGCGGCGGCCACCGGGTGACAGGGCCGCGTCCCGCGATGGACGTCGGCCCGGGGGACGGCGACGCCGTCCGCCCGGCCACGGTCAGGCGAGGCGACCCAGGTGGAGGGCAGCGAGCGCGAGGGCGGCGACGGTCTCGCCGTCCCTGATCCGCCCCGTGCGGACCAGGGCGAGCACCTCCGCGAACGGGAGCGTCTGCACCGCGCTGATGCCCTCGGCGGCCTGCTCGTGCGCGGTCGCCTCCGCGTCGTCGACGGGCGACAGCCCTCGCGCCACGAACACGTGCTCGACGGCGCGCGCGACGCCGTTGAGCGCCTCGGTCGTCCCCACGTGCGTCCAGTCCTGCGCGGTCAGCCCCGCCTCCTCGGCCAGCTCGCGACGGGCCGCGACCAGCGGGTCCTGGCCGTCCGTGCCGCCCGCGGGGACCTCGATCGATCCCGGGCCCGTCGTGTACCGGTCGGTCGTGACGAGCACGACCTCGTCCGCGTCGGTCAGCGCGACGACGAACACCGAGTCCCGCAGCTCGACGACCCCGTACAGCGCGGACCGCCCGTCGGGGGCGATGGCGTCGTCCTCCCGCACCGTGATCCACGGGTTCTCGTACACCACCCGCGACGACCGGGTCCGCCACCCCATGCCGGCCACCCTACGACGTCGTCGACCCGCAGCAGGCGCCGTCCGGCGACCGGCACACCGTGCTCAGCGCGCGAGTGCACGAGCCCCGTCAGGACGCCCGTGCGTCGAGCGGCGCACCGTGCTCAGCGCGCGAGTGCACGAGCGGCCGTCAGGACGACGGCGTCCTCGACGAGCGCCGCCCGCACGTCGGGACGCAGCACGTCCGGCCCGTCGTCCGCCGCCCACTGCCGCCACGACGCACCGACGACCGATCCCGCGAACGCACCCGCCCCTCCGGCGAGCGCTGCGACCACGACGACCCCCGGACGGTCGCGGTGGACGAGCGCGAGCGCGGCTGCACCGACGACGCCGGCCAGGAGCCGTCCGGCGATCTGCGGTGCCGCGAGCCTGCTCGGCGTGGACGGGAGCTTGTCCCCGACGACCTCACCGAGCACGGCGAGCCCTGTCAGCACGCGTGCGACGCGGGCTCCGGGCCCGTCGTGGCCGCGGGTCGCCGCCTGCACCGGCACGGCGAGCGCGACCGAGGACCTCCCGCCCGCGGCAAGTCCGAGCACGGCGGAACGCACGAGAGCACCCATGTCTCGTGTCTACCGTGCCGCGGCATACCCGGCACGCGGAGCCCCGTCGGTGCGATGCCCGGTAGGAGGCGACGCGGAGTGTGCGGGGTTGGGGACATCAGGCGTCCCCAACCCCGCACACTCCGCCGTGGCCGAGTCGTCAGGACGGACGAGCGGGACGGCGTGGCGCACGGAGCACGGGCGGCGAGGGCACGGTGCGACGAGGGCACGGTGCGACGAGGGCACCGGTCGACGAGCACAAGGTGCGACGAGGGCACCGGTCGACGAGGGGCACGGTGACGAGGGGCATGGTGACGAGGGGCACGGTGCGCCGGCCGGTGGTCGACGGGCTGCTGGTCCGCACGGGTGGTGCGTAGGCGCCGGCAGCCGTTCGACGTGCGGGAGCAGCGGGTCGGCACCAGACTCGCCACCCAGGCCGGGTCGACGTCGACCCGCACGACACGCACGACGAAGGAGAGACATGGGCATCGGTGGCGGTATCGCACTCCTGGTGATCGGGGCGATCCTCTCGTTCGGCGTCTCGGACCGGCTCGAGGGCGTCGACCTCACGGTCATCGGCTACATCTGCATGGGCGCGGGTGTCCTGGCGCTGATCCTCACGATCGCGCTGAACTCGCAGCGCACGAACACCACGCACCGCCAGGTCGTCGAGCACCGCGAGGAGCCCCCGGCGCCGCCGACCGCCTGAGCGGCCACCCCCGCGTCCGCGGCCTGCCCACACCGGTGGCGATGTCGGACGTACCCGACACAATGGGCGCGCCGCCCGGTGCCCCGGGCGTGCACCACGGTCGAAGGGGGACGCATGGACCGCGACGAGGCACGCGAGGCGAAGGCGCACGCGGCGGCGGTGGCCCGCACGCTGTCGGAACGGACGGTGCGCCCGTCGACGGCGTCGGCGCCGGCCGCGCCGCTCGCGGTCGGGCTGGCGCCGCGGGAGGACGGCGGGTACGCGGTCGCGCTGCGGTACCGCCTCGGGCTGCCCCGCGTGCGCAGCATCGCGCGCAAGGTCGCGGCGGAGATCGGCGAGGTCGGGACGACGGTCGACGTGCGCCGCACCGGACGGGTCCGCGCCCAGGCGCGCGCTCCCGTCCCGGGCCCGCGTCCACCCGTCGTCACCGCACAGGCCGTCGGCGAGACCGGACGGGCCCGCCCGCTGCGGCCCGGGGTCTCGATCGCGCACGTCGACGTCACCGCGGGCACGCTCGGGGCGTTCGTGCTGGTCGGGGGCGTGCTGCACGCGTTGTCGAACTACCACGTGCTGGCCGGCTCACCGACGGCGCGCACGGGGGACCTGATCCTGCAGCCCGGCCCCGCCGACGGGGGACGCGCACCGGCCGACCGCGTCGGGACCCTCGCGTCGGTCGTCGCGCTCGCCCCCGGGCGCACCGCCACCGTCGACGCCGCGCTGGCGCTGCTCGACGACAGCGACGTGGACGCCACGTACCCCGTCGGTGCGGTCACGGCGACGGCACGCGCGCTCGGTGGGGAGAGCGTGGGCAAGATCGGCCGGACGACGTCGGTCACGGCGGGCCGTGTGACCGCGATCGAGCTCGACGACGTGGTCGTCGGGTACGGCGACGAGCTGGGCAACCTGCGTTTCGACGACCAGATCGAGGTCGAGGGCGTCGGCACGGGACCCTTCTCGCGCGGCGGCGACTCCGGGTCGCTCGTCTACCGCGAGGACGGCGTCGCGCTCGGGCTGCTCTTTGCCGGTTCGGAGACCGGGGGCGAGAATGGTCGTGGGCTGACGTACGTCAACCCCATCGACGCGGTCCTCGGGGCGCTCGACGCGACGCTGCTCGCCTGACAGCGCGGGACGGCACGGCGCACCGGGTCCGCAGGGAGAGGTGTGCCGTGGCCGACCTCGACGAGGCCCGACGGGCCAAGGAGGAGCTCAAGGCGGCGCTCGACGGGCGCGCCGGCGTCTGCGGCGTCGGGATCGCCCCCGACGCCGACGGGTATGGCGTGCTGGTGCGGGTCCAGGAGGACGCCGTCGCCGCCCGCCGGCAGGACGTGCCCACGAGCGTGCGCGGCGTCAGCGTGCACGTGCGTTCGACCGGCCCGATCTCCGCCCAGCACTGACGCCGGGCGCCCACCGCACCCGCGCTCGCCGCTCCACGAACCCGGCGCGCCGTCCCGCCGGCGACACCCCGCCGGCATCGCCGGCAACGCCCCGTCGGCGACGCCCCGCCGGTATCGGCGCACCCGGTCACGCCGACGCGCCCGGCCCCGTCGAGGGAGCCGGGCGCGTCGCCGCAGGGCGTCCGTCCGTCGTCACGCGATCACCGCCGGACGTCGGCGGGCGTCGAACCCGCCGACGTCGGCCGGTCGGCGCGGACCTGCCGGTGTCAGCCAGCCGGTGTCAGCGCACGATGCACGCGTTGCCGTTGAGCGTCGCACCCGTCACGGCCTGCGGGGTGCCCGAGCCGATGAACCCGAACGACACCGCGTTGTGGTGCGCGATGGTCGCGTTCCACGCGACGTTGGACGCGGTGACCGTCGAGCCGGACTGCGTGAGCGAGGTGCTCCACGCCTGGGTCACCTGCTCGCCGTTGCCGAAGGTCCACTTGACCTCCCAGCCGTTCACCGGCTCCATGGTCGCGTTGAACACGGTCACGTTGCCCTGGAAGCCCCCGGGCCACGAGCTCGCGATCCCGACCTCGATCTCGCAGACCGCGTCCGTCGGGACGGTCGGCGTGGGCGACGGCGTCACCGTGGGCGTCGGGCTCGGCGTCGACGAGGGAGTCGGCGACGGCGTCGGCGTCGGTGTCGGCGTGGGTGTCGGGGTCACCGTCACCGTGGGCGAGGGCGAGGGCGTCGGCGACGGCGTGCTCGTGCCGCCGCTGAAGTCGACGTCCACGCAGTTGTAGAACGACTCCGGGCTGTCCGAGCGCTCCCAGATGTTGAACAGGATGTGCTTGCCCGTCTTGTTCGAGGGCAGCGTCACGTTCCAGTAGTACTCCGGGCCCGCGGGGCCGCCCTCGCGGATCGGCGGGTCGAGCACGCGGTCGAACGGCGCGGGCTCGAGGTCGTCCCACCCGATGGCCTCGTTCTGGTTCCAGCCGTCCTTGGTGATCCACGTCGTGAAGTACCCGGGGTGGCGTGCGACGGCGGCGTACTGGAACGTCAGGTTCTGCCCGGCGCTGACGCGCGTGGTCGGCCACGCCGAGCTCGGCGTGTTGTACGCGTTGAACCGCGAGTCGGGGCCGCAGAGCTTGCCGTCGGCGATGGTCTCGTGGCGGCCCGCGATGGTGCCGAGCAGGTTGCCGTACCAGTTGTAGAACGAGTAGTTGCCGTCCGTGTTGAACGCGTTGACGCACGCGGCGTTCGTCGGGCGCATGTTGCCGGACTCGCCGACGGCCTCGCCGCCGCGCAGGCCGTCGACGTAGCACTGGTACGTGCGTGTCGCCGGGTTGGTGAGGCCGCCGTGGGCCTGGGCCGCAGTCGGGAGCGCGACCAGGGTGGTCGCCAGCACGGCAGTAGCGGCGATGCTGCCGAGCGTGCGGCGCGTGGAACGTTGCAGGGGCATGTCAGGGGATCCCTCTCACGCGAGCGGCGTCGGTCGCCGCGGGGGGCACGGTCACGCCCCGCTCGGTCGGGGCGTGCCGTTCAGGGTGCGGATGCGGCTGGGCACCGACAAGGCTCCGAAACGTTTCCAGCACGCAGGACACATCGGACACTCACGAGTGGCGGGAGCGGCGCGGACGAGTGATCTCACCGACCTCTCATGATCCGGACTCTGCGGTAGACGGGTGCAGGCCCGATGATGGGCAACGTGACGCGCAGGGTAACGGCCGCCAAGGGTGCGCACCGGGGCGACCTCTCGGCTGCGGACCTCGGTGGCGTGCGTGGCCTTGCGGTCGCGGCGCACCGTTTCGACGCCTGCCGACGCATCGAGGAGGTCACCGAGGCTGTCGCGCAGATCGCCGTCGACGCGCTCGGTGCCGACGCGTGCACGGTGCACCGGATCTCACAGGCCACGTCGCGCGTCCTGCACGTCGAGCCCGAGGTCAACGACACGCGCCTGCACCAGTTCCTCAGCGACACGTACCGCGCCGAGGACCGTCCGGCGCTGCGGGCCCTGCTGCACAACCGTGAGAGCTGGGTCGCGCACGCGTTCGACGCGCACGGCCGCTCGGTGCGCCCGGGTGACGAGACGGCGGGCGACCGCGTCGAGGTCGAGCTGCTGCGCGAGATCGGCGCCGCGTCGGCGCTGACCTCGCCGATCGTCGTGAACGACGCGGTGTGGGGTCAGCTCACGGTCGTGCGGCACTTCGACTCACCGCTGTTCTCCGTCGACGACGTCGCGACGGCCGAGGTGCTCGCGGCCCTGGCCGCCGGCGCGATCGCACGTGTCGACCTCGAGCAGCAGATGCGGCACATGATCGCCGACGACCCGCTGACGGGCCTGGCCAACCGCCGGTCCGCGGACCGGGCCGCGGAGGCGGCGCTCGCCTCCGGGCGGGAGACGTGCGTGGTCATGTGCGACGTCGACGGGCTCAAGCGCGTGAACGACGAGCTCGGGCACGACGCCGGGGACGACCTGCTGCGCGCCGTCGCCGACGTCCTTCGACGTGCGGCCGACGCCATCCCCGGGGCGACGGCCGCCCGCATCGGCGGCGACGAGTTCTGCGTCGTGACCGTCGACCAGCCGCGCGAGCTCGTCGCGACGACGATGGCCGCGACGGTCGGCCGCTTCCCGCTGCCGCACGGCGCTGCGATCTCCTACGGGGTCGCGTCGACGGCCGTCATGGGCTCGGTCGAGGCGCGCCACCTGTTCCGGCGCGCGGACCAGGCGCAGTACCAGAACAAGCGGCGCCGGGCACGGGCCCGCGCACGCACGACGCCCCCGATCGCCGACCCGGTCCAGGCGGTCGAGCGTCTGACCGGCGGGTGCGCGGTCGCGATCGGTGCAGCGGCCCCCGCGGTCGTGCCGCGCCTGTGCGCGTGCGCCGCCGCCGCGACGGAGACGCTCGGCGGTGACTCGTGGTCGGTCCGCGAGCGCATGCCCGGGTCGCAGTCGTTCACGACGATCGCGCGCGGGGGTAGCCCGGCCGACGCGTCGGAGACCCGCACGCTGACGATCGAACGCGCCGAGTGGGTCGTCGAGATCACCGTCGCCGCTGCGGCGTCGACGGGTCGCCACGTGCAGACGGCGCTGCACGCGCTCGTCGCGATCGCGATCGACGGCGCCGGTCGTCCGGCCTGACGGCCACCCACCACGAGCTCCCCCGCGAGCTGCCGCACCACCACCGTCGGCCGACCTCCGCGAGCACCCCTGCCCCGCGAGGGCGGTAGAAGCACGCCCGCCGCGGTAGCAACGAGTACCGCGCTCGACGGACAAGTACCGCGCTCGCCGGAGCGAGAGCCCGAGCAGGAGCCCGAGCGGCAGCGAGGGACGGGACGGGACGTCAGGTGCGTGGCGGGAGGATCAGCCGTGCAGCGGGAGGACGAGCGTAGGTGCGCTGCCGTCGACGACGCGCACGGGCACACCCCAGTCCTGCGCCGCCAGGTGGCACGCGGGGTGCTCGATCGCCGGGTCGGCGTCACAGCTCGCGGCGCGCGCGGTGACGTGCAGGACGCCCTCGCCGACGCCCGGGTCGAGCCGCAGCGTGCGCGTGAGCGCGACGTCGTCGCCGGCGCCGTCGAGCAGCAGCCCCGGCGGCGTCGCGGAGACCTGCAGCGACGTCGACGGCCCCCACCGGTCGTCGAGCTTCTGACCTGCGGCGGGGTGGAAGACGACCTCGAGTGCGACGTCGGCGCCGATCTGCGTGACGGGCCGCTGCGTGCGGTGCGCGCCACCGTCGACCTGGGTGCCCGCGCCGGCGGGGAGCGGCACGCGCGTCAGGCGGTGCGCGGCCGACTCGACGACGAGCACGTGGTCCGTGTCGCCCGCCGGCAGCACGAGCCCGCTGGGCTCCGCGAGGTCCGTCGCGACCGTCGAGACCGTCCCCGGCTCGCCGTCGGCCCCCGGGACCCACCGGCGCAGCGCACCGTTGTACGTGTCGGCGACGAGCACCGACCCGTCGGGCAGCGCGACGACGCCCAGGGGGTGCTGGAACAGCGCCTGGTCGGCCGACCCGTCGCGGTGGCCGAAGTCGAACAGCCCGGTCCCGACGACGCTGTGCACCGACCCGTCGCGTGCGTCGACCCATCGCAGCGCGGACGTCTCCGCGTCGGCGAGCCACAGCCGGCCCTGCGCGTCGCGGGACAGACCGGACGGCTGCGCGAACCACGACTGCGCAGGCTCACCGTCGACGAGACCCTCGTTCATCGTCCCGGCCAGGTGCGTGATCGTCCCCTGCTCGGGGTCGAGCTCCCACAGCGTGTGGTTGCCGGCCATCGCGACGACGAACGCCGCACGCTCGGGCGACCACGCGACGTCCCACGGTGAGGACAGCTTGACCTGCGTGGGCGGCCACTGGTCGCCCACGCCGTCCTCGACCGGGTGCTGCGTCTCCCCCTCGAAGGGCTGCACGTTGTCGACCGCGCCGACCATGTACTGCTGACCCGTGCCCGCGACGGTCGTCACGTGCCCGTCGGCGAGCCGCACGCCGCGCAGCGCGTGGTTGACGGTGTCGGCGACGAGCACGTCGTACCCGAGGCGTCCGCGCAGCTCGTCGGGGACCAGGCACAGGCCGTTCGGCTCGCTGAACCGGGCCTCGTGCGGTCCGCCGTCGACGAGGCCGCGCTCGCCCGTGCCGATGCGGCGCACGAACGTCTCGCCGTCGGCCGCGACCTCGGTGAGCGCGTGGTGCCCGGCGTCCGCGACCAGGAGCGTGCCGCCCGGCAGCTCGACGGCCTTGGCGGGGAAGCGCAGCGTCGTCGGCTGCGGCGTGGGCGGGACGTACGGACCGTCGCCGCGGTGCAGCGTCCCCTTGGCCTCGTGCTCGGCGACGAGGTCGCGCACGATCGTCTCGACCGCGTGCGCGTGCCCCTCACCGGCCATCTGCGCGACGACGTAGCCCTCGGGGTCGACGACGACGAGCGTCGGCCACGCGCGCGCGGTGAACGCCTGCCACGTCACGAGGTCCGGGTCGTCGAGCACCGGGTGGTGCACCTCGTAGCGCTCGACCGCCGCCGCGAGCGCCACGGGGTCGGCCTCGTGCACGAACTTCGGCGAGTGCACGCCGATGACGACGAGGACGTCGCGGTGGCGCGCCTCGATCTCCCGCAGCTCGTCCAGGACGTGCAGGCAGTTGATGCAGCAGAACGTCCAGAAGTCGAGCACGACGACCTTGCCGCGCAGGTCGGCGAGCGACAGGTCCTTGCCGCCGGTGTTCAGCCAGCCGCGCCCGACGAGCTCGGACGCGCGCACACGGGGCAGGCGGGGGGCAGAGGTCGACGTCACGGGTCCCATTCTGGCCGACGGACGCGCGCGCCCCGCTCCGTCGGCGCGGACTCGCTCCCGCACCCCCGTCGACGAACTGGTCACATCGCGCATCCTCACCCCCCGTCGACGAACTGGTCACATCTCGCCTCTCACGCCCCGTGCACTGGTCACATATCTGACCAGTGCACGACGCCGGGCGCGGGGGACGCCGGGCAGCGCGCACGCCCGGGTCCGCAGCGGGCCCGCGAACTGGTCACATCCGGGGCCCGGGCCGTGCCCCAGTGGTCACATATGTGACCACTGGCGGTGGGGTGGGTGGGGTGGGAGGGCGGGTGGGTGCGGGTGGGGTGGACGTGCGACGGCCGGGCGCAGCCGGGGAGGGGGTGGCTGCGCCCGGCCGTCGGGGCCGTGCTCACCGCGGGTCGTGCCCCCGCGGGTGGTGCGCCGTCGGTCGGGGAGGACCGGCGGCGGGTGTCACGCCGTGGCGCAGGTGGCCGTCAGCGTGCCGGGGGCGCCGGAGGCGATGAAGCCCGCGGTCGTGCTGGCACCCGCGGAGAGCGAGCCGTTCCAGGCAGCGTTGGTCAGGACGCCGCCGCTGGCGGTGCTGCTCCACGCCTGCGTGATGGTCGCGCCACCGACGGTGACCTGCCACCCGGAGATCGCTGCCGAGCCGGCCGTGACGGTGACCTCACCCTGCCAGCCACCACCCCAGGTGCTGACCGCCTTCACGGTCGCGGAGCACGCACCACCGGGAGCGGTGGTCGGGGTCGGGTTCGACGTGGGTGTGGGGTTGGACGTCGGGGTCGGGTTCGACGTGGGCGTGGGGTTGGACGTCGGCGTCGGGTTCGACGTGGGCGTCGGGTTCGACGTCGGCGTCGGGTTCGCGGTCGGCGTCGGGGTGGGCGCGGTGCCGCCGATGTTGATGTCCGAGCAGATGTAGTACGGCTGGTCGAGGTGGCTGGCCTGCCAGATCGTGAACAGCACGGCGCGGCCGGAGCGGCCGGCGAGGTTCAGGTCCGTCTCGTACAGCCCGGTCGTGCCGTAGCGACCCGTCTCCTTCACCAGGTCGAGGTCGCCCCAGCCGAGCGCCTTCGTCGTCGGGTCGTAGCCCGGCTTGGAGACGTAGATCCGCAGGTAGTCGGCGCCGTGCTTCGCACCGTCCGTGAGTGTCAGCGTGAACGACGTCGGGACCGTCTTCATGGTCCAGGCGCCGGGGGTGTCGAGCGACGCGTACAGGCCGTTCTGGGTGCGGCCACCCGAGCAGAGCTGACCGTCGGGGATCGCGGCCTCGTGCTGCCCGCCGACGCCCTCACGGAACAGCCCGTTCCAGTTCCACATGGTGTTGGGGTTGGCCTGGAACGCCTGCCAGCACATGGGGTCCTGCTGGGCCATGGCGGGGTTCAGGTGGTCGTCGCCCCAGCGGTCCCAGCAGCCGTAGTTGCGGGACGGCGGGTCGGTGACCGAACCGTGCGCGGAGGCCGAGGTGGCCACGAGGCCGGTGGCCGCGAGGGCGAGGGGGACGGCGAGTGCGAGCCGACCGAGGCGGCCGAGCCGGCTCCGGGATCGGGTGGACATACGTGTCTCCTGTGGTCGGTGTGGAACGACGACCCCGTCCGCGCACGTCCTCGGTCGCAATGTTGCGATCGGGACGACAGGGTGCCGCGAGGGCTCGACCACGGTGCGGCCTGCCGTGCGGCCACCGCGAGACTGCGAACCGTTTCAGGTGTGGTCGCGCTCCCGCGGGCGCACCGACCGGGCGCCGGTCCCGTACGGACCGGCGCCCGGTGGTGTCACACGGGTCAGCTCGCGGCGCAGGTGGCCGTCACGGCGCCCGGCGTCCCGGAGGCCAGGAACCCGGCGGTGGTGCTCGCCCCTGCGGCGAGCGTGCCGTTCCAGGCGGCGTTCGTCAGGACCCCGCCGCTGGACGAGCTGTTCCAGGCCTGGGTGACGGTGGCGCCGTCGATGGTGACGGCCCAGCCGCTCAGCCCGGCCGAGCCGGCGGTGACGCGGACCTCACCCTGCCAGCCGCTGCCCCAGCTCGAGACGACGGAGACCGTCGCGGTGCACGCCCCGGGGACCGGGGTCGACGTGGGCGTCGGGCTCGGCGTCGGCGAGGGGGTCGGCGACGGCGTCGGCGACACGGTCGGGCTCGGCGTCGGCGACGGCGTGGGCGTCGGCGTCGGGGACGCCGTCGGGGTCGGCGACGCGGTCGGGCTCGGCGTCGGGGTGGGCGTCGGCGCCGTGCCACCGATGTTGATGTCCGAGCACAGGTAGTACGGCTGGTCGGAGTGGCTGGCCTGCCAGATCGTGTACAGGATGGCGCGGCCCGAGCGGCCGGTCAGGTCGACGTCGGTCTGGTACAGGCCCGTCGTCGGGTAGGACCCGGTCACCTTGAGCAGCTGCATGTCCGACCACGCGGGCGACGTCGTCGTCGGGTCGAAGCCCGGCTTGGTGACGTAGATACGCAGGTAGTCGGCCCCGTGCTTGGCCTGGTCGGTGAGCGTGAGCGTGAACCTCTGGGGCACCGTCTTCATGGTCCACGGGCCGGGGGTGTCCATCGAGTTGTACCGACCGCCCTCGGTGCGCCCACCGGAGCAGAGCTGGCCGTCGGGGATGAGCTCCTCGTGCCGCCCGCCGATGCCCTCGTGGTACAGGCCGTTCCAGTTCCACATGGCGTTGGGGTTGTCCTGCCAGGCCTGCCAGCACATCGGGTCGAGCGTGGCCATCTCGGGGTTCTGGAAGTCGTCGCCCCAGCGCTCCCAGCAGCCGTAGTTGCGGGTGGGCGGGTCGGTGACGGACCCGTGCGCGGCGGCGGGGGTCGCGGCGACGATGCTCGACGCGAGCAGTGCCAGGGGCACGGCAAGCGCGAGGGCGGCCCTGCGCGGACCGCGTCGGGGGGACGTGCGTCGGGGGTGCATGCGGCTCTCCGGTGGTCGGTCGGGTCGGACCGCCCGCGAGGCGGATGCCGGGCCCGCGACGGTGCCGGGACCGGTCGGGCCGCGGCCACGGTCGGTCGCGTCCGGTCTACGCTGGCGCGTCCCGGGCCCGACGAGAAGGTGATGAAGCGTTTCGACGACAGCGACCTGCACGGACGCACCGGGCGACGGCGCGGGCTCAGACCCGGTCGAGCACGTGCACGCGCGGGTGGTGCCCCTTCGCGAACACGCGCGTGACCGACCGGGACCGCCACAGGTCGGCGGCCTCCCGCACGGCGCGCTCCATCACCTTGACCTCGTGCGTCAGGACGACGAGCCGCGCACCCGGTGCGCTCACGGCGTGCGCCGCACGCAGCAGGCCCGCGTGCAGCCGGGGCGCATCGGCGTGCGTGCCGTGCAGCGTGCCCCACGGCGGGTCGACGAGCACGACGTCGGCGAACCCGCCGAGCGGTTCGAGCACGGCGGCGCGCAGCGCGTCCGGGTCGGTCGCGTCGGCCGTCAGGAGCGCGGGTCGCGGTGGACGCGTGAGCAGCCGGGCGGCGTCGAGGTTGGCACGCGCGGCGTCGAGTGCGGACGCGTCCCGGTCGACCGCGACGGCGGCCGCCACGGGCCCGGTCAGGAGCCGCTCGACGAGCAGGGTGCCGGAGCCCGCCATGAGGTTGAGCACGCGGTCGTCGGGACGCACGTCGGACAGCCGCGCGACCGCCGCCGCGATGGTCGCGTTCGCCGCACCGGGGAAGTCCGCGACGCGCCAGGTGCGCGCCGACAGCGGCCGCGGCCCGACGCGCACGAGCACGTCCCAACCG
>JAFAEH010000096.1 GCA_023424135.1 Actinomycetes bacterium
CGTCCGCGCCGGTGGCACCGGCTGCGACCGCCGCCTCGACCTCGGGCAGCAGGGCCTGCACGGCCTCGGCGACGTCGGCCGTGCCCGCGAGCAGCCGGGGGGCGCGCAGCGCGGCACCCACGAGGTCGTCGAGCACGGGCCAGACCACGGCGAGCAGCCCCTCGGCCGCGACCTCGCGCAGCGCACGGGCGAGGGAGGCGAGGTTCGCGGGCGTCTCCGCCCAGTCGAGCAGCCGCACGTCGGCCACACCGGGGCGCAGCAGCCCGCGCTCCCAGGCCTCGAGCACGGCGCTCGTGCCGTCGGGCGCGGCCGTCGGGTGGAAGCCGCGCTGTGCGGCGAGCAGGTTGACGGCCGTCCCCGGGGTGAGCGGGGTCGCCCGCCGCACGGCCTGCCGCAGGACGAGCCCGGTGGCCGCGTCCTCGTCGGAGGCGATGCGGGTGCCTGCGGCGTCGCCCCAGGTGGGGAACGTCTCAAACCCGGGGCTGTCGTGCCGGTTGCGGAACCGGCGCGGGAACGCGTCCAGGGACGACGGCACGACGAGCGTGGCCGGCCCCCAGTGCCGCCAGGACCCGGTGATCTCGAGCGCGGGCTCGCGCACCGGGTCGGTGAGGTAGCGGCGCAGGGCGGGGCCGGCGGCGATGCCCGCGTCGGTACCGTCCTGCAGGACGACGGGCACGGGCAGCGCGTCGAGCGCCGTGAGCACGTCGTCCGTCACGAGCGTGAGGTCGGTGCGGGTCATCGCGAGCAGGAGGTCGGCTTCCGTGGCCGTCGCCCCCGCGGCCTGGTACGCGCGCAGCCGGGCGACGAGGTCCGTGGGGTCGATCCGCAGGTCGACCCACGTCGGCGTCGACAGCAGCACGGGCACCGCCCCGAGGCGCGCGACCACGGACGCCTCGCGCCCCTGCACCGTGTCCCACACGAGCGCTTCCGGGTTCCAGCGGGCGGCGTCGGCGGGGCGGTCCACCAGCGGGGACGGCTCGCCCGCGAGCCAGGCCGGGACGCACCGCAGCCCGCCGACCCACGACGTGCGCACGCCGCCCAGCGCGGTGCGGGCCGCGGCGACGTCGTCGTGCGCGACCGCGTTCGCGAGCGCGAGGAACCGCTCGACCTCGACGTCGACGACGCCGTCGGGGCGTCCCGTCAGGACGGCGGCCGCGGCCGTGAGCGCCGTGGGCGACACGTCGCCGACCTCGAACCGCGGGACGTCCCACAGCGGCGGTGCGTCGCGCCACAGGCCCTCGACGGGGGCTCGCCGGGTGCGTCCTGCGGGGCGGCGGTCATGCCCCACGCGTCGACGAGCGCGGACGCGGCGCGCGCGAGGGTGCGGTCGGTGCCGGTCGTGTGCGGCAGGACGACGGGCGCGACGGCCTCGACGACGTCGGCCGACGGCCGCGGACGCCGGGTGGCCTGCGTGAGCAGCAGGCGCTGCACCTTCTTGGTGCGCACCAGCAGGCTCACCGTCAGGACGTCGGCGAGCAGGTCGTCCGGGACGCCCGCGACGAGCGCCGGTGCGAGCGCCTCGACGACGGCCGCGTCACCGTGCGCGAGCACCGGGACGAGCGCGTCGGCGTGCGCCACGAGCGCGTCGCCCGTGACACCGAGCGGGCCGGTCAGCACCTGCGCCCACGCCTTGCGGTCCCCGGGACGCTGCGCCGCGTCGAGCGCGGTGAGCACGAGCCCGACAGCCTCGTCGCGGTCCAGCAGGCCCTGCGTGACGGCCTCGGGCACGACCGTCCCGAACGGTCCGGTCGCGGCGAGGCCCAGCGCGACGCCCTGGTGCACGTGCTCGCGCAGGCGGCGCGTCACGACCTCGCGCGGGCACCAGCCGCGCTCGCGGGGGAACAGCTCGCCACGGCCGGTGAGCGCGCCCGACGCGTACACCGCCCAGTCCTTGAGGTACTCCACCGACGCCGGCACGGGCAGGTCGTGCCCGTCGACGAGGCGCACGACCGCGCCCGCGTGCACGCTCGTCGCGTGCTCCCACGGGCGGCGGTTCGAGCGGCACGCCGCCTCGACGAACCGTGCCGCGAACTGCGGCCCGCGTGCCGCGAGCAGCCGGGCCGAGCGCTCGTCGTCGATCGTCCCGGACCCCGGCAGCAGCGCCGCGGCGCGCCGCGCGTCGACCCCGGCGCGGACGGCGAGCACCGCGAGCAGGGCCGTGTCGACGTCGACCGCGCTGACCCACCCGTAGGTGCGCTCGTCGATCTGCCCCCACGCGCCCCACTCGCCCGACGCGAGCCCGTCGCGCGCGACACGCTGCTGCTCGGGGGTGCCGACCGGCAGCGTCTCGACGTCGTCCATGCTCGCGCCGTCCCACCCGAGGGTGCGGAAGACGTCGATCGCGGCGGCGAGCGCCGGGGGCACGGTCATGCGGGGTCCTCCGTGAGGATCTGGACGGCCAGGACGTGCGCGCACGGGCCGCGGCCCGTGCCGTGCGCGAGGAACCAGGGGCACGTGCAGCGGGCGGCGCCGCCGTCCCGCGTCACGCGGTGGTCGGGGGCGCCCGGTGTGCGGCTGCGCACCGC
>JAFAEH010000055.1 GCA_023424135.1 Actinomycetes bacterium
GGCTGCGTCTGCTCGGCCTGCCGTGACGACCGCCGGCGGGCCGCGCGGGCGGGACCGTCCGGTGCGTGTGCGCGCCCCGCGCTAGGCTCGCCCGGTGCTGCCGCCCCCCGTTGCCGACGTGTCCGTCCGGCCCGCCGTGCCCGGCGACGAGGAGCACATCGCGCGCATCCAGCTGGCCGCGTGGCGCAGCTCGCACGCCGACGTCCTCGGCGACGTCGTGCTCGACTCGCTCGACGAGTCCGCGTTCGCCGCGCAGTGGGCGCAGGCCGTCACGGCGCCCCCCGGACGCGACTACCACGTGCTCGTCGCGTGCGACGGACCGCACGTCGTCGGGTTCGCGTCGGTCGCGCCGGTCGCGGCTCCCGAGCCGACCGACGCACCGGCGGGCGTCGTGCTCGCTCTCGAGGTCGACCCCACCGCGCAGCGCCGAGGGCACGGCTCCCGCCTGCTCGCCGCCGTGGTCGACGTCCTGCGCGGCGACGGCGCGGACCAGGTGCAGACGTGGGTCATCGACGGTGACGAGGCGCGCGTGCGGTTCCTGGCCGGTGCCGGGCTCGGTCCCGACGGTCTCACCCGTCGGCTCGCGACGGGTCCGGGCCCCGACGACGAGGCCCACGTCGTCGTCGAGCACCGCTGGTACGCGGGGATCTGACGTCGCGGGCCCGTGACGCTCAGGGCAGGTCGGTCACGCTCAGGGCAGGTCGGTCCGGGCGGGACGCCCCCGGTGCAGCCGGCTCGCGGTGCGCAGCGAGGCCCGCGCGCGCGGACGGTCGCCGGCCGCGTCGTACGCGAACGCGAGGTGGTACCAGCTCCGCCAGTCCTGCGGGTCCGTCTCGACCCGGTCGCGGTGCGCGTCGAACTGCGCACGCGCCGCGCCGCGGTCGACCCGGCCCCCGGGCGAGCGCGGCAGGTCGTCGACCGGAAGGTCCCCGGCGGCGGCGAGCGTGTCCGCCATGCGCTGCACGTCGAGCGCGAGCAGCCACTCACGCACGACGAACCCCAGCACCAGCAGCGGCAGGACGAGCAGCGCGACGCCCATCAGCACGGCCGCCGGCGCCCCCGTACCGACGAGCTGCACCGCACGCAGCGCGACACCCCACACGTAGACCGCCAGCAGGCCCGTGAGTGCGACCGCCGCGACAAGCCCGGTGCGCCTCCGCGACGAGCGCTCGGACCCGCTCACCGCCCGCTCATCCCTGCAGGTCGAGCAGGTGCTCGAGGCCCACGGTCAGGCCCGGGCGGTCGACCACGCGACGCACCGCGAGCAGCACCCCCGGCATGAAGCTCACGCGGTCGAACGAGTCGTGCCGCACCGTGAGCATCTCCCCCGGGTTGCCCAGGAGGATCTCCTCGTGCGCGACGAGCCCGCGCAGCCGTACGGCGTGCACGCGCACGCCGTCGACGTCGGCGCCCCGGGCACCGTCGAGCGTCTGCGTGGTCGCGTCGGGGACCGGGCCCAGCCCTGCCGCCGCCCGCGCGGCCGCGATGCCCTGCGCGGTGTGCCGCGCCGTGCCCGACGGGGCGTCGACCTTGTCGGGGTGGTGCAGCTCGACGACCTCGACGGACTCGAACCAGCGCGCCGCCTGGCGTGCGAACGACATGGCGAGCACGGCACCCAGGGCGAAGTTCGGTGCGACGACGACACCGGTGCCCGGCGCGTGGGCCAGGTGGTCGCGCACGCGTCCCAGCGACGCGTCGTCCCACCCCGTCGTCCCGACGACCGCGTGCACACCCGCGTCCAGCAGACGGTGGACGTTCTGCTCGGTCGCCGCAGGCACCGTGAAGTCCACCGCGACCTGTGCGCCCGCATCGGTGACGACCCGCAGGTCGTCACCGACGTCGACGGTCGCGACGAGCTCGAGCCCGTCGGCGGCCTGCACGGCCTGCACGGTCGTCGCCCCCATCCGCCCGGAGGCTCCCAGCACGGCCACGCGGATCGATTCGCTCACGGCACGTCACCCTAGCCGCCGCGGACGTCGGGCGTGCGCGCGGTCAGCGGGCGCCGAGGCCGAGCCGCAGCGCCAGGTGCTCGGCGAGGCGCCGCAGCTCGACCGGCGGCAGCCCGCTGAACCGCTCGACCTCACGCGGCGGGTACCCCGCGTCGACGAACCACTCGATCGTCGCGACGGTCGCCGCCGCGTCCACCGGGCCCGTGCCGAGGGACTCCCGGACGAACGTGCTGAAGCGCACGGCCGACAGGTACTGCGCAGGGTCCATGCCCAGCAGGTGCACGCACCAGCGGTGCAGCTCGCCCAGGCTCGTCGCGACGTCCCGCGCGACGTCCGTCGCGCGCACGAGGCCGCGCCGCTCGTCGATGAACGCGAGCGCGTCCTCCAGGTGGTCGACGTCGGCGCCGCCGTGCCGGGGCAGTGCCGCGAGCGCGTCGAGCACCAGCGTGACCGCGTCGTCGTCGGCACCGGACGCCAGCAGGTCCCCCGCACGCACCGCGACATCGGGTGCGAGCACGTCCTCCAGCCCGACCCACCGGTCGGCCAGCGGTCGACCGCCGCGCAGACGTGCGGGCCCCAGGGGGTGGAGCTGGACCCCCAGACGGGCCACCGGGCCGGTCTGCTCGGCGACGACCGCGTGGGTCCACGGACCGCGCAGCCCGTCGTCGTCGGCACGGCGCTCGCCGGTGAGCGGTTCGACGATCTCGCCGGGCGTGCCACGCACGACCTGCAGGAGCCCGCGACCGTCGGGCAGCAGGACCTCGGCGTGGGCGCGCGCGCCCGTGTGGCGGGCGACCCAGGCGTGCTCGGCCACGCCGCGCAGGGCGGCGGGGACGGGGAACCGGCGGTAGGAGTCCACGGCGACGGCCATGCCTCATCATGCCGCGTCCGGGACCGACCGGGCCACGTCCGGGTGGGCGTGCGGTCGACTGGCCGGGACCGGGCCCGCCGACCGCACGCCGTCCGACGTCGTCAGACCCCCGCGCCGACCGGTGCGGCGGGCTCGACGAGCCGTCCCTCGTCCCGGACGACCTCGCGGTACGGCGCGAGGTCCGTGTACAGCTCGGCACCCGTCAGCGGGTTGCGTCGCGTGCGCACGATGGTGCGGACCTGGTAGACCGCGACGGCCACGTTCGCCACGAGCGACAGCGCGCTGACCGTGAACAGCGCCGCGGGGTCGTGCGAGGACTCGACCGCGAACGCGGAGGTCGTCACGAAGGCGGGCACGGCCATGGTGAACATCATCCACAGCGCGAGGGTGTGCGCCCGGTGCTGCAGCCAGGCCCCCTTCTTCAGCCAGAAGGCGGGGATGGTGCAGGAGATGAGCAGCGCGGCCCCGGCGTAGAACGCGTGGTCACCGACGCAGTTGTACACGTAGGCGAAGTTCCACAGGTCGTACGCGATGATCCAGAACCACAGCATGTCGGGCCAGACCATGTCCTTGCCGGCGCCCTTGCTGATGAAGATCCCGGCCCACCCGCAGATCGTCACGAGGTTGAGGATCCCGGCGACGCCGTTCATGTAGTTCCAGATGCCGGGCACCATGTAGACGCCGTCGACCATGCCCTCGGCCATCCCGCCGACCTCGAAGTCGCGGATGACCGCCTCGAGGATGTTGATGCCGAGGATCGCGGGCGGGAACACCAGCGCCCAGCGCCTGGCCGCGAGGTTCGGCAGGTAGCGCAGCGCCATGAAGCCGAGGCACCCGGCCAGCGCCGAGTAGACCTTGACCCAGTGGAACCAGGTGCCGGTCGAGCCGGTGGCGGTGTGCGGCCACACGAAGATCGTCAGCACGACGGGCAGGGCGACGAAGAACGCCAGGCCGGCGGCGCGCCAGCGGCGCGTCACCTCGTTGAGGCCGACGAGCGCGGCCAGGACCACCACCCACATGAGGGCGGAGTACCAGGGGATCGATGCGAAGAGGAACATCTTCGTCCTTGAGTGCGAAGGGCCGCCGCGCGGCCCGGGGTAGGGAGGGGGCGTGGGGGTCGCTCACCCGGCGGACGACGGCACCTCCCCGAGGACGTCGAGGCGCAGGACCTGGCGCACGACGGCGGCCAGGACGTCGTCGCCCACGTCCGGCTGGACCCGGGCCAGCGCGACGAGCCCGTGGACCAGCACCACGAACGTCTCGCGCACGTGCGAGATCTCGATGCGGTGGCGGCGCGCGTAGTCCTCGACGGTGGTCAGCTGGAGCCGGTCGACGACGGCGGTCACGGCCCGGTCGATGAACCGCTGGTACAGGGCGGCGTTCTCGACGCGGCGCAGGTCGATGCGCAGGGGGTCGTGGTGGCGCACCTGGCGGCGGAAGAGGCGCACGACGTCGTCGAGGGCCGCACCGACGGCACCGACGGTGCGCGACTCGTCCCAGGCGCGCACGTCGTCGACGAACTGCGCGACGAGCCGGTCGAGGACCGCGTCGACGAGGTCGTCCGGCTCGGGGAAGTAGTGGTACACGAGCCCGCGCGTGACGTGCGCCGCGCGCGCGACGTCGGCCACGGTCGTGCGGCTGAGCCCCTTGGCGGCGTAGACCGACGTCGCGGCGTCGACGATCGCCTCGGCCCGCTCGTGCGGCGGCAGGACGTTCCGGGAGGTCATGTGCCGAACCTAGGTTCGGTTGACACACCGTCAACGAGACCGAGGTCCCGACCCGGACAGATCCCCCACCGCCTCCGTCGTCACGGGCGGGACGGCAGGGAGAGCCGGTACGACGACGGCCGGGAGCTCAGCGCTCCCGGCCGTCCGACGATGCTGTCGTCAGTCCCCGAAGGGTCCGACCCGCACGACGCTGCGCGGTGCGGCGGCCAGCTCGGCCGCGAGCTCCTGCACCTGGGACGCCGTGACCTCGCGGATCCGCGCGAGCGACTCGTCCACGTCGAGCAGCTCGCCGTGGACCAGCTCGGACTTGCCGAGCCTGCTCATGCGCGACCCGGTGTCCTCCATGCCCAGGACGAGCCCGCCGCACAGCTGCCCGACGCTGCGGACCAGCTCGACCTGCGGCATCGGCTCCTGCGCCATGCGCTCGAGCTCGGCGACCATGAGGGACGTCACCTCGTCGACCCGGCCCGGTGCGCAGCCCGCGTACAGGCCGAACAGGCCGGTCCCCGCGTGGCCGCTCGCGAACGAGTAGGTCGAGTAGGCCAGCCCGCGCTTCTCGCGGATCTCCTGGAACAGCCGCGAGGACATGCCACCGCCGAGCGCGGCGCTCAGCACGGACAGCACGAAGCGGCGCGGGTCGGTCGCGCTCAGGCACGGTCCGCCGACGATGACGTTCGCCTGCTCGGTCGTGCGCCGGATCGTCAGCTCCACACCCGCGCCGGCGCGGAGCCCGTCGCCGGCGGCGCGGCGCGGGGCGGGGACGGCGTCGTCGCGCAGCGACCACCCACCGGCGGCGAGCGCCTGCGTGACCTGGGCGCACAGCGCGTCGTGGTCGACACCGCCGGCGGCGGTGACGACCAGCGTCTCGGGTCGGTAGTGCTCGCGGTAGTGCTCCCAGACGGCGTCGCGCGGGACGTCGCGGATCGCCTGCGGCGTGCCGCCGATGGGCCGCCCCAGGGGCGTGTCGCCGAACACGGCGGTCGCGAACTGCTCGTGGGCGACGTCCGACGGGTCGTCGTCGTTCATCGCGAGCTCCTCGAGGATCACCCCGCGCTCGGTCTCGAGCTCGTCGGTGTCGAGGCGCGCCGAGGTCACCATGTCCGCGATGACGTCGAGCGCCATGGGCACGTCGGTGTCGAGCACGCGTGCGTAGTAGCACGTGTGCTCCTTGCCGGTCGCGGCGTTGGCCTCGCCGCCGACGGCGTCGAACGCCTCGGCGATGTCCATCGCGGTGCGCCGCGCGGTGCCCTTGAACAGCAGGTGCTCGAGGAAGTGCGTCGAGCCGAAGTGGCCGGACGTCTCGTCGCGCGAGCCGACGCCCACCCACGCGCCGACGGTCGCCGAGCGCAGGCCCGGCATGTGCTCGGTCAGGACCCGGACGCCGCCGGGCAGGACGGTGCGCCGCACGGCGCCACCGTCCTGCCCGACGACGAGCTCGGCACCCGGTTGCCCGGGTGCGACGAGCGGGAGAGGCTGCGGCACGTCAGGCGTCGGCGGGCGCCGGCTCGGCGGCGTCGTCCTTGCCCTCGGCCTCGTCGAGCACCGCGTGCAGCGACAGCTTGCCGCGCGGGTCGATCTCACCGATCTCGACCTGGACCTTCTGGCCGATCTTGAGGACGTCCTCGACGTTCTCGACGCGCTTGCCGCCGACGAGCTTGCGGATCTGCGAGATGTGCAGCAGACCGTCCTTGCCCGGGGACAGCGAGATGAACGCGCCGAACGTCGTCGTCTTGACCACGGTGCCGACGAAGCGCTCGCCGACCTCGGGCATGTGCGGGTTCGCGATCGCGTTGATCGCCGCACGTGCGGCCTCCGCCGACGGACCGTCGGTGGCGCCGATGTAGACCGTGCCGTCGTCCTCGATGGAGATGTCGGCGCCGGTCTCCTCCTGGATCTGGTTGATCATCTTGCCCTTGGGGCCGATGACCTCGCCGATCTTGTCGACCGGGACCTTCACCGTGATGACGCGCGGTGCGAACGGGCTCATCTCGTCCGGCACGTCGATCGCCTCGGCGATGACGTCGAGGATCGCCAGGCGAGCCTCCTTGGCCTGCGTGAGCGCACCGGCCAGGACCGAGGCGGGGATGCCGTCGAGCTTGGTGTCGAGCTGGATCGCGGTGACGAACTCGCGCGTGCCGGCGACCTTGAAGTCCATGTCGCCGAACGCGTCCTCGGCCCCGAGGATGTCGGTGAGGGCCGCGAAGCGCGTCTCGCCCTCGACCGTGTCGGACACCAGGCCCATCGCGATGCCCGCGACGGGCGCGCGCAGCGGCACGCCGGCGTTGAGCAGCGACAGCGTCGCGGCGCAGACCGAGCCCATGGACGTCGAGCCGTTGGAGCCCAGCGCCTCGGAGACCTGACGGATCGCGTAGGGGAACTCCTCGCGCGCGGGCAGGACCGGGACGATCGCACGCTCGGCGAGCGCGCCGTGACCGATCTCGCGGCGCTTGGGCGACCCGACGCGGCCGGTCTCACCGGTCGAGAACGGCGGGAAGTTGTAGTGGTGCATGTAGCGCTTGCGCGTCTCGGGCGACAGCGTGTCGAGCTGCTGCTCCATGCGGAGCATGTTCAGCGTGGTGACACCCAGGATCTGGGTCTCGCCGCGCTCGAACAGCGCCGAGCCGTGCGTGCGCGGCAGCACCTCGACCTCGGCCGACAGGGTGCGGATGTCCCGCAGGCCGCGGCCGTCGATGCGGAAGCCGTCCGTGAGGATGCGCTGACGGATGAGCTGCTTCTGCAGCGAGCGGTACGCGGCGGAGATCTCCTTGTCGCGCCCGTCGAACTGCTCGGCGAGCTCGCCCTGGACCTCGGCCTTGATCTCGTCGAGGCGGTTCTCGCGCTCCTGCTTGCCCGCGATCTGCAGCGCGGCGGACAGCCGCTGCGCGGCTGCCTGCTCGACGGCGGCGAACGCGTCGGGCTGGTAGTCCGGGAACGTCGGGAAGGTCTGCGTCTCCTTGGCCGCCTGGGCCGCGAGCTGCTGCTGCGCCTCGACGAGCGCGCGGATGAAGGGCTTGGACGCCTCGAGGCCCTGGGCCACGACCTCCTCGGTCGGCGCGGTCCCGCCGCCGCCGTGGATGAGGTTCCACGCACCCTCGGGCGCGTCGGCCTCGATCATCGCGATCGCGACGTCGTCACCGACGACGCGACCCGCGACGACGATGTCGAACGTCGAGCGCTCACGCTCGGAGTAGCGCGGGAACGCGACCCACTGGCCGTCGACGAGCGCGAGGCGCGTCGCGGCGACCGGGCCGGAGAACGGCAGGCCGGACAGCTGCGTCGAGATCGACGCGGCGTTGATCGCCAGGACGTCGTACGCGTCGTCGGGGTTGATCGACAGGACGGTGACGACGACCTGGACCTCGTTGCGCAGGCCCTTGACGAACAGGGGGCGCAGCGGGCGGTCGATCAGGCGGCACGCGAGGATCGCCTCGGTCGAGGGGCGGCCCTCGCGGCGGAAGAACGAGCCGGGGATCTTGCCGGCGGCGTACTGGCGCTCCTCGACGTCGACCGTCAGGGGGAAGAAGTCGAAGCCCTCACGCGGGTGCTTGCCCGCGGTCGTGGCCGACAGGAGCATCGTGTCGTCGTCGAGGTAGGCGACGGCGGAGCCGGCGGCCTGCTTGGCCAGACGGCCGGTCTCGAAGCGGACGGTGCGGGTGCCGAAGCGACCGTTGTCGATCGTGGCCTCGGCGAACTGGATCTCGGGACCCTCCACGGGTGCCCTCCTTGTTCTCGAAGGCGCCGCCCTGCCCCGCGGCGGTCTTCGACCGTGGTGCCCGGACGCATGCGTTCCGGGGACCACTACCGAGGACCGGACGAGCGGGTCGGCGCGGTGGGTGGTGCTGTCGTGCGGTGGTGCGTGCGCGCGGGACCATCGGCCCCGTACGCAGGACCAGCCCGGACCCATGAGGTCCGGGCTGGTCCGGGAGGTTCAGCGACGCAGGCCGAGCCGCTCGATGAGGCTGCGGTAGCGGTTGATGTCGATCTTCTGCAGGTAGCCGAGCAGGCGACGGCGGCGACCGACGAGCAGCAGCAGGCCGCGGCGGCTGTGGTGGTCGTGCTTGTGCGCCTTGAGGTGCTCGGTCAGGTCCTTGATGCGCTGCGTGAGGACGGCGATCTGGACCTCGGGCGAGCCGGTGTCGCCCTCGTGGGTGGCGTACTCGGCCATGATGGACTGCTTCGTGGCAGTGTCGAGCGACACGGTGCTCCTCAGGATTCTCGTTGCGCGGTGCTCCGGGGCATGTCCACCCGGGCTCTCTCGTTCCGCGGCCGGTCGTACGGCTCGTCCACCTTACCAGGGACTCGGCGTGACGCCGGCCGTCAGGCGCGGCCCAGGACGCTGCGCACCTGCGCCACGTCGAGCGCCATGCGCTCGAGCAGCTCCTCGACCGAGTCGAACCGCAGCGTCGGGCGCAGCAGCTCGACCAGCTCGACCACGACCTCCTCGCCGTACAGGTCGAGGTCCGTGCGGTCGAGCACGTACGCCTCGACCCGTCGCTCGCGCCCGTCGAACGTGGGGTTGGTGCCGATCGACACCGCCGCGGGCAGCACGCGGTCCGCCTCGGGCACGTCCGAGCCGTCGGGGCGCGCGCGTCGCCGCAGCCACCCGGCGTACACGCCGTCGGCCGGCACCATGCCCACGAGGTCCTGGCCCAGGTTCGCGGTCGGGTACCCGAGCTCGCGTCCCCGCGCGTCCCCGTGCACGACGACGCCGCGCACCCGGTGCGACCGTCCGAGCACGTCGGCCGCCGCCGCCACGTCACCGGACGCGAGCAGCTCGCGCACCCAGGTCGACGACCAGCGCCGGTGCGCCGGCGTGACGTCCGGCGCGTGCGCGGGACGCTCGTCCTCGAGCACGTCGACGTCGAACCCGTAGCGCTGCCCCAGCTCGCGCATCGTGGCCAGGTCCCCGGAGTTCTGCCAGCCGAAGCGCACGTCGCGCCCGACGACCACGGTGCGCGCGTGCAGCGCGCCCACGAGGTAGCGGTGCACGAACTCCTCGGGCGTCTGCCGCGCGAAGTCCAGCGTGTACGTCACGAGGAGCACCGCGTCGAGCCCGGTCGCCTCGAGCAGCTCGAGACGGTCGGCGTCGTCGACCAGCAGCGGCGGGGCCTGCGCGGGACGGTGGACCTGGGCGGGGTGCGGCGTGAACGTCACCGCTACCGCGCTCGCCCCCACGGAGCGGGCGTCGTCGACCATGCGCGTGAGCACGGCGACGTGCCCGCGGTGCACGCCGTCGAAGTTGCCGATCGTCACGACGGACGGCCCCCACGCCGCCGGCACCTGCGACACGTCGGTCCAGACCTGCACACCCGCTCCCGTCCGGGCTCCCGCCACGCGCGTGGGCCCGGCGGACAAGCCTGCCACGCCCGGGACGCCGACGGTGCCGCGCACCCCCCGGGGACCGACGGGTGTCGGCCCCCGGGGGTACGCGTGCGTGGACGTCAGAGGCGTCCGCCGCCCTTCAGCGACAGCGTGAGGCGCGCGCCGTCGGTCGCGGTCGTCCCGCCCGGGTTGGTGAACACCGCGCGGTACTGCGTACCGATCGCGAGCGGCGTGACCAGCACGCGCAGCGTCGTGCTGCGCGCACCCGGCACCGTCAGCCACGGGCCGTTGAACCACCGGACCTGCCACCGCACGGTCGGGGCAGGGTTCCCGCTCGCGGCGGCCGAGAAGCTCGCCCACGTCCCCACGCGTGCCGCGACGTCGGACGGGTGCTTGACCACCACGGGCGCCGAACGCGTCACGGCCAGCCGGGCCGCGTCCGTCGTCACGGATCCCGACGCGTTGGTGAAGACCGCCCGGTACTGCGCCCCGTCGGTCCGCGTGGTCGCGACGACCTGGAGCGACGCCGACGTCGCCCCGGGCACGTCGCGCCACCTCCCGCCGTCACGCACCTGCCACTGCACGGTCGGCGACGGCACCCCCGAGGCCGCCGCCGTGAACGTCGCGGTGACGCCCAGCGCCACCGCGACGTCCGCGGGGTGCGTGGTCACGGCGGGCGCGACCGCCGCGACCCCGCCGCTGCGCTGGTCCGCCGCGAACGACGCGACCCAGGACATCGCCGAGTTCCAGTTGATCGTGATCTCATTGGACGCCCACGACTGGATCTCGTCGAGGTAGCACGTGGCCGGTGCGCACCCCTGCGTGAACGCCGCCTGCATCGTCGGGTCCCATGTGCCCTGGATCGAGTTCGGTCCGCCGGCCAGCGACCCGGGCGGGGGGTGCGGCAGCGACGGGTCGAGCTGCGCCGCGAACCAGCGCGAGTGCTGGTTCTGCGACGAGACGGTGCCCCACCCGGTGACGTACGACAGGTTGAGGGCGTTGCGACCGAACAGGTAGTCCAGCCCCTCGAGGGTGCCGTCCAGGTACCGCGCCTCGCCCGTGAGGTCGTACGCCGTCGCGACGACCACGAGGATGTTCGCGACCGACGAGTTCGACCCCCAGTCGTAGACACCGCCCGTGGGCGAGTAGACCGAGCCCCACGGCTGGTCGGCCTGCGCCGCGAGGTAGGCGTCGGCGCCCGCGACGACCGACGCGCGGACCGCGTCCCGGTCCGGCAGGTCGTTCGGCACGGTCGCCAGCGAGAGCCGGCCGAGTGCCGCGGTGGCACCCCACGAGAAGCCGCCCGGGCCGAACACGTCGCCCGTGTGGTGCTCGCTGGCCGACAGGTCGTCCGCGTACCGCTGCTCCCCCGTGGTCACGTACAGCTCGGCGGCGGCCCAGTAGTGCTCGTCGCTGACGTCGCTGTCGTCGTACGGCCCGCCGCCGTCGGAGCCCGCCGCCGCGGGCGCGTGCACGTCGGGGTGCGCGAGCGCCGCCTCGTACGTCGCGCGAGCCGCGTCGAGCAGCGTCGCCGCGAACTCCTCGTCGTACTGCGCGAACAGCCGCGCACCCTGCGCCGCCACCGCCGACAGGTTGAGCGTCGCCGCCGTGGACGGGCGGTGCAGCGACCGCGCCTGCGGGTCGTCCGCGGGCGCGAGCGGCAGACCCGTCCAGCCCTCGTCGTGGACCTTGTGGTGCACGAGCCCCGCGTACTCACCGGAGGGCGCGACCATCTTCAGCATCCACTCGAGCTCCCAGCGCGCCTCGTCCAGCACGTCGGGCACGCCGTTGCCGTGCTCGGGGAGGTTGAGCGTGCCGTCGTCGAGCGCGCCGACGGTCGCACCGGGCGCGGTGAGCGTGCGCTCGTAGGTCGACAGGAGCTGCGCGACCGCGATGCCCCCGTTGACGACGTACTTGCCGTGGTCGCCCGCGTCGTACCAGCCGCCCGTGACGTCGAGCGAGTAGTCGCACGTCCAGCCGTCGTAGTAGGGACGCGGTCCGATGCAGGGCACGTCCGTGTCGCCCTGGTTGGGTGCGACCCCCACGTGACCGGCCACGCGCGCGTACTGCTCACCGACGATCGACGCCTCGATGTCGATGCCCGAGCGCGCCAGGTAGAAGTAGTTCAGCGCGTCGTAGCGCAGCTGGGAGTACAGGTCGGCCGCGATCGCGAACGGGTGGCTCGTCTCCCCGTCGGCGACCAGGGTCAGCCCCTCGCCCGTCGCGGTGACGTCGGAGAAGTCGATGACGTGCACGTCCTGACCGCTCGAGGCGTCGGCGCCCACCGGCTGCGACTCGCCGCCCGCGAGCACGTCCCCGTCGGCGTCGTGCAGCTCCCACGCCACGGCGTCCGCGGCGTCGGTCACGAGCGTCGCCCGCTTGGGGCCCTGCGGCAGGTAGCCCACCTGGTTGACGCGCACGCGGGGGCCGGTGTCCGGCTGGTAGGGCGGCGGCGGGGTCGCGGACGTCGTCAAGGACACCTCCGAGAGGCAGAACGTGTAGGCGGCGGACTTGCCGAGATGGATCGCGACCTGCCCGGGCGCGTCACCGTCGGCGGGGAAGGTCAGACCGGCCGTGAAGGGGTAGCTCAACGTCGTGCTCTCGACCCCCAGCGGTGCGGCCGACTGCTCGAGGACCGTGCGGTAGGCACCACCGCCCTCGCCGACGATGACGCGCACGGGTGTGGCGGGCTCGGTCCGACCCGTCAGGGAGAGCACGTAGTTCGCGCCTTCCTCGATCGGCAGGCCGGTGAACGACAGGCCCGCGTCCCACGGGTTCGCGTTGCCACCGGGGACCTCGACGCACACCTCGCCGTCGGCGAACACGGGCTCACCCGTGCCGTACAGGCTCCACGGGCCGAGGCTCTCCGCGAAGGACGTGTGCGGCAGCAGCTCGCTCTCGCTGCTCAGGGAGACGTCGTCGAGGCAGAACGTCCACGCGTCCGCGCTGAAGCCCCCGAGCTGGAAGGCGATCTGCCCGTCGGGCGACTCGTCCGTCGGGGCCGCGGGGTAGGACGCGGTGGCGGTGAACACCTCCTCGACGGCCGTCGGCCCGGAGGTCAGCGCGGGGCTCGTGTCGAGCACGGTGCCGTACGGTGCGCCGTTCTGCCCGATCAGCGCACGGATCGTCACGTCGCTCGACGCGCTCGCGGTGTACGCGAACGTGTAGGTCTGCCCCTCCTGCACCGCGACGCCGTTCAGCACGACGCCGACGCCGTACTGCTCCGACCCGGCGGGCACCTGGACGCACAGCGCACCGCTGCTCGTGTCCGCCCCGCCCTCGGTGCCGTACGCGATCCACGCGCCCGGCCCGTCGTCGAAGCCGTCGGCCACGGCGCCCGCGGGCGCCAGGGCCGTCCCTGTGAGCACCACGGCGGTGGTGATGGCCGTCGCCACGCGCGCGGCGTGGCGTGTCCTTCGAGAAACCACGTCGTCTCCCTTTCGTAGGGAGCGCTCCCACACCTCGGCGTGCGGTGCGCTCGTCCTGCGAGCGCCAGGCTAGGGGTGAAGCGGACGAACCGGAAGCCCGCGACACCCCGACGTCGCGGTCGAATCGTTTCGTGCACCGATGAGGCGCCCGCCGCACCCGTGAGGTGCTCACGCGCCCGCCGGTCGCCGCGTCAGGACGCGGGGGCGAACACCACGCTCGGGCGCAGGCGCGACCCCCGACGTTCGACGACCGCGACGAGCGTCCCGTCGGGCCCCACGGCGGCGAGCGGCCCGTCCGGGGCCGCGTCGGCGTCCACCTCCTGGCCGTAGGACAGCGCGCGGGCCTCGGCCTCGCTCAGCTCGCGGGCCGGCAGCACGGCGCGCGCCGCCGCGGCCATCGGGACGACCGGCACGGCCTCGTCGTCGGGTGTCGTCCCGAGGTCGTCGAGCGTGCGGGCGTCCTCGATCCCGTACCCGCCGACGCGCGTGCGCCGCAGCGCCGTCAGGTGCCCGCCGACGCCGAGCGCCGTCCCCAGGTCCCGCGCCAGGGCCCGCACGTAGGTGCCGGACGAGCACGTGACCTGCACGTCGACGTCGAGCACGCCGACGCCGTCGACCTGCGCGTCGCGGACGTCGAGCACGTCGAACCGCGCGACGTGCGCGGGTCGGGCCGCGAGCTGCACGTCCTGTCCTGCGCGCACACGCGCGTAGGCCCGCTGGCCGTCGACCTTGATCGCGGAGACCGCGCTCGGCACCTGCAGCAGGTCGCCCGTGAGCGCGCCGGCCGCGGCGTCCAGGGCCGCGCGTGCGACACCGGACGCGTCGACCAGGTCGACCCGTTCGCCCTCGGCGTCCTCTGTCGTGGTCGTGACGCCGAGCCGCACGGTCGCCTCGTAGTCCTTGTCGGCGCCCGTGACGAACGTCAGCAGCCGCGTCGCACGGCCGATGCCGACGACGAGCACGCCGGTCGCCATCGGGTCGAGCGTGCCTGCGTGGCCGACCTTGCGGGTCGACGCGAGCCGTCGCACGCGTGCGACGACGTCGTGGCTGGTCCAGCCGGCCGGCTTGTCGACGACCAGCACGCCGTCCTCAGCCGTCGGACGACGCGGTCCCGCCGGGTGGCGAGCCGCACGGCCCCGCCTCGACGACCCGATCCCCGGGTCCTCCGTGGCCCGGTCGCCGCTCGTCACTCGTCGGAGTCGTCGGCCGGACGGCGGTACGGGTCGGCGTCGCCGGCGTAGCGTGCCTCGGCGGCGAGCCGGGCGACCTCGGCGTCACGCCGCGCTGCCTCGGACAGCGCCTCCTCGAGGTGCGCTGCCGTCTCCGGCACGGCGTCGAGGTGGAACGCGAGGGTCGGTGTGAGCCGGATCCCAGTCTGCTTGCCGACCTCGGAGCGGATCAACCCCTTGGCGCTCTCGAGCGCCTTGGCCGACCCCTGCCGGGACTCCTCGTCCCCGAGCACGGTGTAGTACACGTCCGCGTGCTGCAGGTCACCGGTCACACGCACGTCGGTGATCGTGACGAACCCGAGCCGCGGGTCCTTGACCCGCGTGTCGATCATCTGCGCGACGACCTGCTGCACCCGCTCCGCGAGCTTGCGCGCCCGCCCGGTGTCCGCCATGTCCGCAGTCCTTCCCTAGCCCTCCACCCCCAGCCGCGCGGCCAGGGGTGCCCTACGTACGAGGACGACCGGAGGGAGGGGACGGCAGGCCGTGGTGGGCCTGGCACGGGCCGCCAGGCCCGCGGTAGGCCTGCCGCCCCCTCCCGGAGGTCGTCCGGAGATCAGCCGACGAACATCAGCTGCGCGGCTTCTCCCGCATCTCCCACGTCTCGATCACGTCGTCGACCTGCAGGTCGTTGAACGACCCGAGGCCGATACCGCACTCGAAGCCCTCGCGGACCTCGGTCGCGTCGTCCTTGAAGCGCTTGAGCGACTCGATGGTGAGGTTGTCCCCCACGACCTTGCCGCCGCGCAGGACGCGCGCCTTCGAGTTGCGGACGATCGTGCCCGAGCGCACGAGCGAGCCGGCGATGTTGCCGAACTTGGAGGAGCGGAAGACCTCGCGCACCTCGGCGGTACCGAGCTGCACCTCCTCGTACTCCGGCTTGAGCATCCCCTTGAGGGCCGCCTCGACGTCGTCGATCGCCTGGTAGATGACCGAGTAGAAGCGCACGTCGACGCCCTCGCGGTCGGCCAGCTCCTCGACGCGCTCGGCGAACTTCACGTTGAAGCCGATGATGATCGCGTTGTCGACCGTGGCGAGGTTGACGTCGTTCTGCGTGATGGCACCCACACCGCGGTGGATGACGCGCAGGTCGACCTCGTCGCCGACGTCGATCTTGAGCAGGGCGTCCTCGAGGGCCTCGACGGCACCCGAGACGTCGCCCTTGAGGACGAGGTTGAGGGTCTCGACCTTGCCCTGCTGCAGCGCCTGGGTGAAGTCCTCGAGGCTGATGCGCTTGCGACGCTTGGCCAGGAGGGCGGCACGCTCGGCTGCCTCGCGCTTCTCGGCGATCTGCCGGGCGGTCCGCTCGTCGGGTGCGACGAGGAACGTGTCACCCGCGCTGGGCACGGATGCCAGGCCGAGGACCTGCACGGGACGGGCAGGGCCCGCCTCGGTCACGTTCTCGCCGTGCTCGTCGAACATCGCCCGGACGCGGCCGTGCGCGGTGCCCGCGACGATCGCGTCGCCGACCTGCAGCGTCCCGGACTGGACGAGCACGGTCGCGACGGAGCCGCGACCCTTGTCGAGGTTGGCCTCGATGGCCACGCCGCGCGCGTCCTTGTCGGGGTTGGCCCGCAGGTCGAGCGCCGCGTCGGCGGTGAGCAGGACGGCCTCGAGGAGCTCGTCGATGCCCTGACGCTGCTTGGCGGAGACGTTGACGAACATGGTGTCGCCGCCGTACTCCTCGGCCACGAGGTTGTACTCGGTGAGCTGCTGGCGGATCTTGTCGGGGTTGGCCCCCTCCTTGTCCACCTTGTTCACCGCGACCACGATCGGCACGTTGGCCGACTGCGCGTGGTTGAGCGCCTCGATCGTCTGGGGCATCACGCCGTCGTCGGCCGCGACCACGAGGATCGCGATGTCCGTGACCTGCGCACCACGCGCACGCATGGCGGTGAACGCCTCGTGACCCGGGGTGTCGATGAACGTGATCGCACGCTCCTGGCCCTCGTGCTCGGCCCGGACCTGGTAGGCACCGATGTGCTGGGTGATGCCGCCGGCCTCGCCCGCGACGACGTCCGTGGAGCGGATGGCGTCGAGGAGCTTGGTCTTGCCGTGGTCGACGTGACCCATGACGGTGACCACGGGGGGACGCGGTGCCAGGTCCTCGTCGCCCTCGGCCTCGAGCTCGGCGTCCAGGTCGATGTCGAAGGACCCGAGCAGCTCGCGGTCCTCCTCCTCGGCCGAGACCATCTCGATGACGTAGCCGAGCTCGGCCGCGAGCGTGCCGAACGTGTCCTCGTCGAGCGACTGCGTGGCCGTGGCCATCTCGCCCAGGTGGAAGAGCACCGTGACGAGCGAGGCGGGGTTGGCGTCGATCTTGTCGGCGAAGTCGTTGAGCGACGAGCCGTGGCGCAGGCGCACGACCGTCGAGCCGTTGCCGCGCGGGACGGACACGCCGCCCAGCGACGGCGCCTGCATCTGCTCGAACTCCTGGCGCTTCGCCCGCTTCGACTTGCGTCCGCGGACGGGACGACCGCCGGCGCGACCGAAGGCGCCCTGCGTGGATCCGCGACCGGCGCCGCCGGGACGACCGCCACCGCCGGGACGACCGGCGAAGCCGCCGCCACCGCCGGGAGCACCGCCGCCGGGGCGACCGCCGCCGCCACCACCAGGATCACGATGTCCGTGACCTGGGCGCCACGGGCACGCATGGCGGTGAACGCCTCGTGACCC
>JAFAEH010000155.1 GCA_023424135.1 Actinomycetes bacterium
AGGGGCCGTTCAGTGGTGTGGTCGGTACGGGTCCGGACACGTTGCATCGTGGTGCGCGCTGGTACTGGGCCAGCTCGTAGGCGGGGGTGCCCTTGCGTGCCTCGTGCGCCTGCTGCTCGGCGTGACCGTCTCGCACGTTGAGCTGGGCTGCCTTGCCGTCGGCCGCCATATTGGCGGACCACTCCGCCGATGTTCCGGTCATGACGAGGACGAGCAGCGCGGCTCCGAGCAGACCCCGCATCAGTTGTCGGCCCCGTCAACGGGCGTGGCGTCGACCTCGAGGATGGTCCAGTCCTGGTCCCAGGCGATGGCGAAGTGGAGCGTGTAGCGACCGCCTTCCGATGTGTCGATGACCGAACCGTCGGCGTCGCGCCGCTCGATCGCGCCTTGCGTGGCGTTCATCGTCGCGGTGAACCGAGTCCCCGGCGTGATCGTCGTGCCATAGGCGTCGCTGAACGTTGCCGGTGACCCGTGCGAGCTCTCGCCATCGGTGGACATGGCTGCCACGCTCGTCAGGACGTTGTTGCAGAAGCTGCACTCGTCGTCCGACAGGTGCGCCAGCTCCGTCGCGTCACCGCTCGCGTACGCGTACACGTACAGGTCGCCCATGAAGTACTGCGCCGCAGCGACTGCGCCGGCCTCGTCGTTCGTCGACATCGCCTCGGGGCGTTGCGGCGGGGTGGGCGCGGCGGGGGTCGGTGTGGGTGACAGGGACGGGGTCGGCGAGGGGGTGCTCGCCGGTGTCGTCTCGACCGGTGCCGGGTCGTCCGTGCACCCGGTGACCAGGAGCCCGAACGCGGCGACCGTGACGACGAGCCTTGCTGCCTGACGCATCCGCATGTCCGGGAACGTACCGGTTCGAGGCGGTTCGACGGGGCGCCTGTCGGGAATCTGTGGACAACGGTGACCCGTCGCGAGACTGGCGGAGGTGTCGACGACGTCGGAGGCTCGCCCGAGGTCACCTGATCGGAGCTAGCTTCTCGCGAGCGGTCGGACGAAGCTCGAGAGCATGTCCGGTCGGTACAGACGCTTCGTCAGGAGCGCGCTGACCGACGACGAGAGCAGCGAGGTCGCCGTCGTGGACGACATCGCGACGCGGCTGATCGCCCATCTCGAGGCTCAGCGGCCGGCGATCGACCGCGTGCACGTGCACGGCGCGGCAAGCAAGGACGTCCAGCAGATCGTCGGTGAGCTGCTCCACGAGATCGGGTTCCGCGAGGAAGTGGTCCTGACACCCCAGGACGGGTTCGTCACGCGGGCGCGGCCCGACTTCGTGTACTCGATCCACGAGGCCCGCGGAATCATCGCGGAGGTCGAGCGGGGCGGGACGACGACCAACAACCACGACCTCAAGGACTTCTGGAAGGTTCATATCGCGACCGATGCGCAGCACCTGTTCCTCGTCGTTCCTGCGGCCAACTGGAACGCTGCCGGCCAAGCGCGCGAGCGACCGTTCGCCAAGGTGTCCAACCGGCTGGCCGCATTCTTCGGTGATGCGCGTCGCGAGGTCGACGTCCTCAGCGCCCACGTCTTCGGCTACGGCAGCGACGCCCCGGTCGCACTCCCGCTGGAGTGGGACGGTGCGCAGCGCCGCACACGCGCGTAGGCGCGGCGCACGGGCCGGTCACCACCCGTCCGGCGGCACGAGCGACCGGGTCGTCAGGCCGACGAACGCGCCGAGGCGCTCGAGGGACTCGGGGCGTCGGGGCAGGGTCTGCGTCAGCCGTGTCGAGCGGACGACGAACGCGGCCCACTGGCCACGGGAGACGGCGACGTTGAGCCGGTTGCGGTCGAGCAGGAAGTCCAGGCCGCGTGGCACCTCGGCTGGTGACGACGCGGCCGTCGTGACGACGGCGACGGGTGCCTCCTTGCCCTGGAAGCGGTCGACGGTCCCGACCTCGGTCTCCGTGAACCCGGCGGCGTCGAGCGCCTGCCGGACGGTCCACACCTGGGCGTTGTACGCGGCGACGACGAGGATGTCCCGTGGGGCGAGGGGCCGCCCGGGAGGGTCGGCGCGCGGGTCGCGCCATGTGCGGTCGACGAGTCCGGCCACGAGTCGCACGACCGCGTCGGCCTCCTCCGGTGAGGACACGGCGTTGCCGGTGTGGTCGACGAGCACGCCGTGGACGCCGGGCGGGACGCCGTCGAGCGCGCGCTCGGACGCTGCGGGTGCCGCGTGGAGCCGCCCCTCGTAGGACAGTGTCGAGACCGCCGCGCACAGCGCCGGGTGCAGCCGGTACGTCACGGGCAGGAAGTACCCGAGATGCGCGGGCAGCGTGTCGTGCCCGTCGGTGAGCCAGCCGAGCGCGCTGCGGTCGACCGGTTCGGGGTGCGTCCCCTGGCTGACCTGGGGGAGCTGCTGCGGGTCGCCCAGCAGCAGGAGGTTGCGTGCGGCTCCCGCGACGGCGAACGTGTTCGCGAGCGCGAACTGCCCCGCCTCGTCGACGACGAGCAGGTCGAGCGGCTCCGACGGCAGCCGCCTGGTGCTGACGAAGTCCCAGGCGGTCCCGCCGAGCACCGCGCCCGCGCCGGCGCCGCCACCCGGGTGCGCCGCCCAGAAGGCGCCGAACCCGGCCGTCGTGTCGGGCACCCACGTCCACGGCGGGGCCGCGTCGGTGGCGCGCGTGTCGGACGACGACGGCGCCTTCTTCGCGATCGCGTCGGGCGCGACCCCGGCGCCTGCGACACCCCGCAGCAGGTTCTCGACGACCGCGTGCGACTGTGCCACCACCCCGATGCGCCAGCCCCGTGCGACGAGCGCCGCGATCACGCGCGCGCCCGTGTACGTCTTGCCCGTCCCCGGGGGGCCCTGCACCGCGAGGTAGGAGTCGTCGAGGTCCAGCACCGCCCGGGTCAGGGTCGCCACCAGGTCGTCGTCCGCGACCGCGGGCAGCGGACCGCCGGACCTCGTCCGCGGCGGGCGTCGCGTCGCGAGGTCGAGCGCCGCGGCGCGCGGGAGCTCGACGTCGGGCTCGGGCGGGACCATGCCTCCGCACGTGACGAGGTCGTTGGCGGCGCTGAACGAGGCCTCCGCCGCCGCGGACGTGCTGACCGGCGACCGCGGGGCGCGCTCGGCGGACGCACCGTCCGGGGCCGTCGACCCGGACGCCGGTTCCGACGGCATACCGGTCGCCGACGGTCCCGTCAGCCTCGGCGTCACGCGGCGCGGGGACGTCACCGGCCGAGGCGTGCGGACAGGTCGGTCGGTCGAGCGCGGGGTGGCGCGGTCGACCGAGGCCAGCACGCGGTCCGCGAGCGAGCGGATGGCGGCGGTCAGGGAGTCGGTGCGCAGCGGTGCTGGTGGTGCGAGCGCCATCGGCGTCGACGCGAACGCCGGCGAGTCCTTGGCCCGGGTCTCCTCGACGACCAGCACGGTGCGGCGCTGACCACCGTCGGGTGCCGGGAGCACCTCGCGGACCGTCACACCGGACGACCACCCGCGGGGGCCGTCGACGGACGTCTTCATCCCCTCCGGCAGCGGCGGGTCGTACAGCCCCACCGCCTGCGCACCCGCCCGCAGGTCGCTGCCCGGCTCGAGCCGACCGGTCACGCGCAGCACGCGCCGCTCGGTCCGCCGCCCCGGCGGCAGGTGCCAGTCCTGCACGACCTCGGCGGGCCCTTCGACGACCAGGACGTTGCGCTTCTCGCTCCAGTCGCTCGGGTCCGCCGACAGCCGGTCGAAGTGCCCCCACCAGTACGGCTTGTCCTCGCGCTGGTGGTAGCGCAGCGCGGCGGCGACGAGCGCGACGGCCTGCCGCCCCGGCGTTCGGACGACCCCCTCGCCCGGGCCTGGGCCCGCGACGGCCAGGAGCTGGTCCTCGAGCGGGTCCGGTGCCGCGAGCGCGTCGGCGCGCTCGCGCGCCTGCTCGTCGAGCACGACCGCACGTGACGGTGCGACGCCCGCCTCGGCGAGCCGTGCCAGCAGCCAGTCGCGCAGCCCGAGCGTCGAGTCGCAGTCGTAGTGGTTGTAGACCTCGATCGCCTTGATCCGGTCGGTCCAGTCGTCGAACCGTCCGGCGTCGCGTGCGGCCACGGCCTCGGCATACTCGACGATCGAGTCGGCCGCGTTCGTCACCCCGTCGCCGCGGCCCGTCGCCATGTACAGAGGCTCGAGCTTCTTGAGGGAGTACGAGCGCTGCCCGGTGCGCAGACCGGCCTTGACCGCGGCGTACAGGTCGACGAGCACCCCCTCGCGCAGCAGCGCGTCGACCTCCGCCTCGCCCTCGCCGTGCCGGGCGGCCAGGCGGCGCAGCGTCGTCTTCTCGTACGCCGCGTAGTGGTAGACGTGCAGGCCCGGATGCTGTGCGCGGCGTGCGGCGAGGTAGTCGAGGAACGAGCGCAGCGCGACCCGCTCGGCGGCGCGGTCGTGCGCCCAGAACGCGACGAACGGCGCGTCGACCCCGGGGGAGGGCGGCGTCTCGACGAGCCCGAACAGGTACTCCAGCCCCCACGCGTCGGGCTCCCCGGTGAGCGCCGCGTCGTACCAGAGGGGGTCGCCCTCGAAGTCGAAGAACACGTCCCCGGGGTCGGGTGGGGGCAGCAGCGCGGCGATCGCGTCGGGGTGCGTGACCCGGTACGGCACCGTCGTCGGGTGCGCGGCGTCGGGGTTGGTGCCCTCCTGCTCGACCTGCAGCCGCGCCTGCAGCGTGAGACGTGCGACGAGGCCCGGGCTCAGGCCGTCGACGGTCAGGTCCGCGGGGGCGGCGGCGAGCGCGTCGATCGTCGCGAGGCCGGCGGCGACGAGCAGGGGACGCTGCCGCTCGTAGACGCCGTGCACGAGCGACACGTCGCGCCGCGCCTCGAGCTCGGCGACGCACAGCGAGCAGCGTCCGCACGCGCTCCAGCGCGGGTCGCCCCACACCACGGGCCCGTCGTCGGCCCGGTGCGTGTCGAGGACCTCCTGGAGGCGGGCGCGCCGCTCCAGGTAGACGGGGACGAGGTCGGTGACCGCGTGCCGGGTCACGGCGCCGTCGCCGAGGACCAGCTCGACCTCGCGCGCGACCGGCAGGCCCGCGCGCGCGAGCTGGTCCGCGTACGCGGCGACCTGGAGCAGCGCCGTCGGCTGTGCGTTGCGCGCGAGCTTGGCGTCGCGCACCGACCACGCACCGTCGTCGTCGCGCACGACGAAGTCCGCACGCCCGACGAGGCGGCCGTCGAAGAACGCGGCCTGGTGGACGACGTCGGCGCCGGTGAGCCTGTCGAGCGTCGCGTCCCGGGCGGTGCGCAGCGCGTCCGCCGACGACGGGTCGAGCGTCGCGGGCACCTGCGCGAGCCCGCCGGGACGTCCCGGCCGCCAGCGCCCGTACCGCGCGAGCAACCCGCGCAGCACGCGCTGCTCGTGCTCGTCGCCGAGGTGCGAGACCCGCGCGAGGACCGCGTCCGCGTCGGGCACCGCGACGGGCCCGCGTCCGAGGCGCGCGTCCAGCCCGCGCAGCACGGCGTGCTCGCACTGGGCCGCGGTCGTCAGGTCGCCGGGCGAGTACGCGAGGGTGCCGTCGTCGAGCAGGATCACCCCGGCAGGCTACGACGGGCCTCCGACAACCTCGCCGACCCCGTCATCCGTCACGCATTCGTCTCTCACGACGTGACGGACGACGGGGTCGGCAGGCGGTGACGTGCGAAGGCCTCCCGGATCGTCGCCTCGGCGGGCTTGCCGAACGGGCAGTACTCGCGGTTCGCCTCCGCCTCGGCCTCGTCGTACAGGGGCGTCGGCCAGTCCCACAGGACGAAGCCGCGCACCCAGTCGCGGCGGGCGCACGCCGCGAACGCGGCCTCGTACCAGTCGCGCTGCGCCGCACCGGAGGCCGCACCCGGCAGCGCCCAGTCGTTCGGCAGCGCGGGCGAGCCCTCGCGCGACGGGCAGCCGGCCTCCATGAACACGAACGGCTTGCCGACGCGCCGTACGACGGCCTCGATGCGGTCGAGCTGCGCCTCCCAGTCGTCGGCCGGGTAGTAGCCCGACGACGAGACGACGTCGACCGCGTCCCACCAGCGGACGTTCCCCTCCTGGTACTTGTCGCAGTTGTACGTGACGAGCCCGTCGTACTGCGCGCGCACGGCGGCGACGAGCGCGCGCCACTCGTCCTCGCGCCTGTCGGTCTGCACCATCTCGCACCCGATGCACAGCATCTCGACACCCTCGTCCGCGGCGATCCGCGCGTAGTGCGTCATGAAGTCCGTGTACGCGGCGAACCACTGGCCCCACGTCGGCTCGCAGACCACGTCGACGTCGAAGAACGCGATGTGCGCGCGCCACGTGCCGTTGCGGACGTTGACGACGGGCTTGAGGACCACCTTCTGCCCGCGCGCGTGCGCGGCGCGGACCGCGGCGCGCACCTCGTCGTCCGTCGGCGTCGGGGCGTCGCGGAAGTCGATGGTCGTGGACTGCGGGGTGTCCTGCAGGGCGTAGAAGGTGACGGCCGTCCACGTGGTCCCCAGGCGCTCGACCATGAGGTCCATCGACCGGTCGGCGGCCGGTCCGGTCCAGGTGCCGCGGCCGCCGCCGCTCCAGCCCCAGGTCATGCCTGCCACGTACCCGCCGAGGACGTCGTCGTCGTTCATGCCCCCACCCTAGACTTTCTTCGACGATCGAAGAAAGACCCCGAGATGCCCGGCGCGCCCGGCCGTCCGACGATGGAGCATGGCCGACCAGACGACACCCCAGGACCCGACCACCCAGCAGCCCGACCCGGACACCCAGACCGCCGAGCAGATCGAGCACCCCGGGCACACGCGGGACATGCGCCAGGAGCCCGACCACGGCGAGGAGTCCTACGTCGGCTCCGGGCGCCTCGAGGGCCGTCGCGCGCTCATCACCGGCGGCGACTCCGGGATCGGCCGCGCCGTCGCCATCGCCTTCGCGCGCGAGGGCGCCGACGTCGCGATCTCCTACCTCCCCGAGGAGGAGGACGACGCACGCCAGACCCTCGCGTGGGTCGAGAAGGCGGGCCGGCGCGCGCTCGCCCTGCCCGGGGACATCCGCGACGAGGAACACGCCCGTTCGCTGCCGGGGCGCGTCGTCGAGGCGTTCGGGGGCCTCGACGTCCTCGTCAACAACGCCGCCTACCAGATGGCCCAGGACGGCGGCCTCGCCGACGTGACGACCGAGCAGCTCGACCGCGTCCTGAAGACCAACGTGTACGCGATGTTCTGGATCACGCAGGCCGCGCTGCCGCACCTGGCCGCGGGCGCGACCGTCCTCAACACGTCCTCCATCCAGGCGTTCGACCCCAGCCCCGGCCTCATCGACTACGCGTCCACCAAGGCCGCGATCCTCAACTTCACCCAGGCCCTCGCGGCGCAGCTCGCCGACGACGGCGTCCGCGTCAACGCCGTCTGCCCCGGGCCGATCTGGACACCCCTGATCCCCGCGACGATGGACGCCGAGAAGGTCGAGCAGTTCGGCGCCGATACCCCGCTCGGGCGCGCCGGGCAGCCCGCGGAGCTCGCACCCGCGTACGTGTTCCTCGCGTCGCAGGAGTCGTCGTACGTCACCGGTGACCGCATCCTCGTCACCGGCGGGCGGTCCTGATGCGCGTCGTCGTCGTGGGCGGGCACGGCAAGATCGCACGGCTCCTGGCGCCGCTGCTCGTCGCTCGCGGGGACGAGGTCGTGCCGCTCGTGCGCAGGCAGGAGCACGCCGACGAGCTCGCGGCGCTCGGCACGCGGCCAGCGCTGCTGGACATCGAGGCCGCGGACGACGACGACTTCACGGCCGCGGTCCGCGGCGCCGACGCCGTCGTGTTCGCGGCGGGCGCCGGGCCCGACGGGCGCGCGGACCGCAAGCGGACCGTCGACCTGGAGGGCTCCCTCAAGGCGCAGGCCGGTGCGCTCGCCGCCGGTGTGCGCAGGTTCGTGCAGGTCTCCGCGATCGGCGTCGACGAGCCGATCCGCGACGACACGTCCGCCGTGTGGGCCGCGTACGTCGTCGCCAAGCGCGACGCCGACGAGGCCCTGCGCGACTCGGGCCTCGACTGGACCATCCTGCGGCCCGGCGGCCTGACCGACGACCCCGGGACGGGCCGCGTGCACCTGGCCGAGCACGTCGGGCGCGCGCAGGTCCCACGCGCCGACGTCGCCGCGGTCCTCGCCGCCGTCCTGGCCGACGACGCCACGGTCGGTCACCAGTGGGAGCTCGTCTCCGGGAGCACCCCGGTCCCCGAGGCCCTCGCCCGGGCCACCGCCTGACCCACGCCGCCCCGCCCCGCCCCGCACCGACCCGCCTGCCCCGCCCCGGCCTACGAGAACTGGTCACATATGCGCTTCTCCCCGCGGGCCACTGGTCACATATGTGACCAGTGCGCGGGGCGGGGGTGGGCGCGCGCGGGGGTGAGCGGGGCGGGGGTGGGGTGGCAGTGGGTCAGGTGGCGAGGGTGCGGGCACGGTGGAGGACGGCGTCGAGCATCGCGGGGGTCAGGCGGCCCGTGAACGTGTTCTGCTGGCTGACGTGGTAGCAGCCGAGCAGGGTGAGCATCCGTGTCGCGTCACCGGTGTGGTGCAGCACGACCTCGGCACCGTGCCCGAACACCGGGCGCGGACGCGGCACCGCCCACCCCTGCTCGGCGAGCGTCGCGAGCAGCGCCTGCCACCCGAACCCGCCCAGCACGACCGCGACGCGCGGGTCGACGAGCGTCACCTCGCGCGCCAGCCACGGTCCGCACGTGCGGCGCTCGGCCGGGGTCGGGGCGTTGGCCGGGGGAGCGCAGCGCACGGGTGCGGTGACCCGCACGTCGTGCAGCGTCAGCCCGTCGTCGGACGCGACCGACGTCGGCTGGTTCGCCATGCCGACCCGGTGCATCGCGGCGAACAGGAAGTCCCCGGACCGGTCACCCGTGAACATGCGGCCCGTGCGGTTCGCCCCGTGCGCGGCCGGGGCGAGGCCGACGACGAGTACGCGCGCGAGCGGGTCACCGAAGCCCGGCACCGGGCGCGCCCAGTACGTCTGCCCGCGGAAGCGCGCCGGCGGGTTCGCCGCCTGGTCCTGGCGCCACGCGACGAGCCGCGGGCACGCCCGGCACGTCGTCGACACCGCGTCGAGCGTCGCGACGTCCTGTGCGTCGCCGGCCGCGGCGACGACGTCGGCAGGGGACGACGGTCCGGCGACGTGCGCGACGACGGCGCCCGGCGCGTCGTCGGGACGGGCCAGGTGCGCACCGTCGCCCTCGCCCCGCACCCGCCTCACGGTCCCGCCGCCACGCCGCCGCTCAGAACCGCGACGGGTCGCCCGCGCCCTCGCGCACGACCTCCGGCGCACCGGACGTCCAGTCGACGACCGTCGTCGGGCCCGTCGCGCGGTCGCCCGCGTCGACGACCGCGTCGAGCACGTCGTCGAGCTCCTCCTTGATCTGCCAGCCCTCCGTCATGGGCCAGTCGTGCCCCGGCATGAGCAGCGACGACGACAGCAGCGGCTCACCGAGCTCGCGCAGGATCGCGAGCGCCACCGGGTCGTCGGGGATGCGCACGCCCACGGACCGCTTCTTCGCGTGCGCGAGGCGCCGCGGCACCTCGGGCGTCGCGAGCAGGATGAACGTGTACGGCCCGGGAGTCGCCGCCTTGATCGCGCGGAACGCGCTGTTGTCGAGGTGCACGAGCTGCCCGAGCTGCGCGAAGTCGCTGCACACCAGCGTGAAGTGGTGCCGGTCGTCGAGGTGCCGGATGCGGCGGATGCGCTCGGCACCCTCGTGGTTGTCCATGCGCGTGCCCAGCGCGTACATCGAGTCCGTGGGGTACGCGATCACGGCGTCGTCGCGCAGCATCGCCACGACCTGCGCGATGCTGCGCGGCTGCGGGTCGCTCGGGTGCACGTCGAAGTACCGGGCCATGCCGTCAGCGTAGGAGGCGCACGCGGGGCGCGCGCCCCGCGCCCGGGGCCACGGTCAGGGCGCCTGGTCGACCAGCCGGCTCGCGAGCTGCGTGAGCAGCACCGGCTGCGCCGCCAGCGCCAGGC
>JAFAEH010000183.1 GCA_023424135.1 Actinomycetes bacterium
CGCCCGAGCTGCGGCTCCCGCGCAGGCCGGCGCGCGGAGTCCGCGCCGTCAGCCCCAGCCGAGGTCGTGCAGGCGCGCGTCGTCGATGCCGAAGTGGTGCGCGATCTCGTGCACCACCGTGATCGCGACCTCCTCGACGACCTCGTCGCGGTCCTCGCAGATCGCGAGCGTCGGCAGCCGGTAGACGAAGATGCGGTCCGGCAGCGACCCCGCCGCCCAGAACTCCCCACGCTCCGTCAGCGGCGTGCCCTCGTACAGGCCCAGGAGCTCCGGCTCGTCGGGCGGCGCCTCGTCCTCGACGAGCACGACGACGTTGTCCATCATCGCCGCGAGCTCCGGCGGGATCTCGTCCAGGGCGTCGCGGACAGCGTCCTCGAACTCCTCGCGCGTCATCTCGACCACACCACCATCCTGCCTGGTCACGCCCCGCCGCGACGCCCGGCGACCGACCTGCGGGACCGCGCAGGGCATCTCGCTTTGGACTTCCGGCTCCCACCCCGTATGCTCGTCACCGGTCTTCCGACGCCTCGACGTCAGGGGCGGACTACCCGCCCCCATCGTCTAGCGGCCTAGGACCCCGCCCTTTCACGGCGGTAGCACGGGTTCGAATCCCGTTGGGGGTACGAGCAGTGCACAGCAGGACAGCAGTTAGGCTTCACGACGGCCCCGGCCGTCACCGAGGCCCCGTAGCGCAGTTGGTTAGCGCGCCGCCCTGTCACGGCGGAGGTCGCGGGTTCAAGTCCCGTCGGGGTCGCTGCGAGGGCCGACCGAGAGGTCGGCTTCCTCGTTGCGAGGCTCTGTAGCTCAGTTGGTAGAGCGTTCGACTGAAAATCGAAAGGTCACCGGATCGACGCCGGTCGGAGCCACCTCAGACGGCCCCGCGGGACGCCCGCCGGGGCCGTCGCCATGTCACGAGGCACCACGCCACGGGCATCCGCCACCGCCCTCTCCGGACCCGGTCTGCGCCGCACCCGACCGCCTGCGCACGGCGCCAGACCATCTGCGCACCGAACGACGACGACGTCGTGACGCCCGCGTGACACGCCCTTGACCGGAGTCCTGACAACCCGGGACCGTCGTCCTGCGCGAGCCCCGGACCTGCGTGCCTACCGTGGAGGCACGCCTTCCACCGACCGAGGACACCCCGTGACCACGACGACCGAGCGACCGCGACCCCGCATCTTCGACCGCCTCACCGACCCGCTCGCCGAGCGCGCCCGCGAGCGCATGGTCCGCGTGGAGGACCGCGTGCGCGCCTCGGTCCAGCACGAGCTCGACGCTGTCGGGCAGAGCCTGCGCACCCGGGCGGTGCGCATCCGGCCCTCGGCGATCGCGTTCGCCGTGGCCGCGCTCGTCACGGTCATCGGGATCGCGCTGTTCGCGCTCGCCGCCGTCGTCGGGCTCGCGAACGTCCTGCCCCTGTGGGCGTCGGCGCTCGTCGTCGGCGCCGCGCTCGTTCTGCTCGGCGCGGGCGCCGCAGCCTGGGGCCGTGCGATGCTGCCCGCCGCGACCCCCGTCATCCCGATGCCGGCGAGCACGCACCCCGCCGAGGAGCTCGTGCACCCCTGGGCCGACTGACCCGCCCACCCCGCGGCAGGACGCCGCGCAGCGCCCACGGTGGTCCCGTCGCCCGGGGCCACCGTCGTGCGTCCTCGGCCCCCCAGGCCGGAGCCGGACGGTCCACGGGTGGGCGTCCGCACACCGCGCGACGGCTCGTCGCGGCGACGGAACCCGGCGGCCCGGCCCGCCGACGCGGCGCGTGGCCTCGCGCGGTCGCGCAGTGCCCGGCAGACTGAAGGCTCGGCAGCACACCGTCACCGCAGGTGAGGAAGGTCTCGCATGGCCACGCACTCCGGATGGGCGAGCGACCCTCGCCCTGACGCACCGTCGGACCCCCGTTCCCTCGGTCAGCTCGTCTCCGACCTCAGCGAGCAGGCCGCGCGCCTCGTCCGCGCCGAGATCGACCTCGCGCGCGCCGAGGTGACGACGAAGGCACAGCAGCTCGGCCTCGGCGTGGGCCTGCTCGTGGGCGCCGGCGTCATCGCGCTGTACACGTTCGGCGCGCTCATCGCCACGGCGATCATCGGGCTGTCGAACGCCGTGGCCCCGTGGCTCGCGGCGCTCATCGTGTCGCTCGTCCTGCTGGCCGTCACCGCGGTGCTCGCGCTGCTGGGCATCCGGCGGTTGAAGACGGCGACACCGCCCGTGCCCGAGCGCGCGCTCGGCAACCTCCAGCAGGACGTGGACGCCGTCAAGGAGGGCCTGCACCGATGAGCACCGAGCAGACCGGTCCCGCACCGACGCCGCGCATCGCCGCGCTCGAGGCCGAGGTCGTCCTGACGCGCGAGCAGCTCGCCGGGACGGTCGACGCGCTCGCCGACCGCCTCGACCCACGCCGCCAGGCCGATCGCGCCAAGGCGCGGGGGCGACGGCTGCTGTTCGACGCGACCGACCCCGCCGCACTGCCCGAGGACCGCGCGCGCGCCCGGAAGGTGCTCGCCGCCGCCGGGGTCGTGGTCGTCCTCGTCGTCGCGGGCATCGTCCGCCGCGCGACGCGGGACTGACGCCCCCCGCCGCGCGCCGCACGACGGACGCTTCGGCGCGCCACGCGCGACTGGCTCTCCGACACGCGACCTTGGCTCCCGCGCAGGACGAGCGCACCGCCAAGGACACGACCCCCTCGGAACGCACGACGGCCGCTGACGGCCCGGTCCCGGT
>JAFAEH010000197.1 GCA_023424135.1 Actinomycetes bacterium
GCTCACGACGGAGGTCGCATGGGCCAGGACGTCCGGCGTGGCGGACGCGCGCCGACTCGTGGACGACGCGCTCGCGCACGCCGCTCCCACGAGCGCGCTGTGGGCCGACTTCGAACGCCGCTCGGCCACCTACTACGCGCTCCTCGACCCGCTCGTGGACCTGCGCGAGGACGTCCACGCCGCGACCGGGTTCCTCCCCGGCGACCTCGTCGCCCGGATCCAGGGCCAGCGCCTCGACCTGCGGCACGTGCGCGCCTCGCTGCGCGGCTACCAGGCGTTCGGCGCGCGCTTCGCGCTCGCGCAGCGACGCGTGATCATCGGCGACGAGATGGGCCTGGGCAAGACCGTGCAGGCGATCGCCGCCGCGGCGCACCTCGTCGCGGGCGGCGCACGCCACGTGCTGGTGGTGTGCCCGGCATCGGTGCTGCACGGGTGGGTGCACGAGGTCGCGACGCACAGTGACCTGCGTGCGGTCCTGCTGCACGGCGAGGGCCGCACCGAGGCGGTGCAGCGCTGGGGCGCCGACGGCGGGCTCGCCGTGACGACGTTCGCGACGCTGAGCCGGCTGGACCTGGCGGGCACGGCGCCCGCGCTGCTTGTCGTCGACGAGGCGCACTTCGTGAAGAACCCCGACGCCCGGCGCTCACGTGCGGTCGCCGAGGTCGCCGCCCGCGCCGAGCACGTGCTCCTGCTGTCCGGCACCCCCATGGAGCACACGGTGGACGAGTTCCGCGCGCTGGTGCGCCTGCTGCGGCCCGACGTCGCGGACGCGGTCGACCCCGCCGCGGGAGCCGCGGGACCGGACGCGTTCCGCGCCGCCGTCGCCCCCGTCTACCTGCGTCGCAACCTCGACGACGTGCTCTCCGAGCTGCCGCCGGTCGTGCACGTCGACGAGTGGGAGGAGTTCGGCGACGTCGACGGCGCCGCCTACCGGGCCGCCGTCGAGGCCGGCAGCTTCCCCGCGATGCGTCGTGCCGCGTTCACGTCGCCCGACCCCCGGCACAACGCCAAGCTCGACCGCCTGCTCGAGATCTGCGCCGAGGCCGCCGCGGGGGGCAGCAAGGTCGTGGTCTTCTCCTGGTTCCTCGAGGTGCTGGACGTGGTCGCGGAGGCCCTGCGGACCGCGGGCGGCACCCCCGTGCTCGGGCCCCTCACCGGCGCGACCACGCCGGCGGCCCGTCAGCGGCTGGTGGACGAGCTGACCGCGACGCCCGGCCCGGCGGTCCTGGTCGCGCAGGTGCGCGCGGGCGGTGTCGGGCTGAACATGCAGGCCGCCTCGGTCGTCGTGCTGTGCGAACCGCAGGTCTCCCCCGCGCTCGAGGCGCAGGCGGTCGCGCGCACGCACCGCATGGGGCAGGTCCGCACGGTGCGCGTGCACCGCCTGGTCGTCGAGGACTCCGTCGACCAGCGCCTGCTCGAGACCCTCGAGACCAAGCGCGGCCTGTTCGACGCGTACGTCCGCGACAGCGCGCTCGCCGACGCCGCGCTCGAGGCGGTCGACGTCTCCGCGGTCGAGCTGACCCGCGAGATCGTCGCGGCCGAGCGCGCACGGCTCGCGGTCGCGTCGGGCGACCGCTCACCGCACGGGCACCCGCCCGCGGGCGCGCAGCAGGTCCCCGACGTCTGACCGGCGCGGCGGACCCGGCCCGGCGGGGACGGCCCCGGGGCGACGGCTCAGCCGCGCTCCGCGACGACCATCGCCGACGCGATGCCCGCGTCGTGCGAGATCGACAGGTGGAACCGCGTCACACCGAGCTCGGTCGCACGCGCGAGCACCGTGCGCGTCACCTCGACCACCGGCTGCGCACCGGCCACGCGACGGACAGTGGCGTCCTGCCAGGACATGCCCGGCGGTGCACCGAGCGCCTTCGCGATGGCCTCCTTGGCCGCGAACCGCGCGGCGAGGGAGGCGTCGGGCAGGTCCCGCTCGTCAGGTGTGAACAGGCGCTCGCGCAGGCGCGGTGCGCGCTCGAGCGTCGCGAGGAACCGTGCGACGTCGACCACGTCGATGCCGACGCCGACGATCACGGGGCCCCTGCCGGGACGCGCACCCGACGCGGCGCCGTCACCCGCGGCCGGTCCGCCCTCACTCGACCGTGACGGACTTGGCCAGGTTCCGCGGCTGGTCGACGTCCAGGCCCTTGGCCGTCGCGAGCTCGCACGCGAACACCTGCAACGGGACCACGGCCAGCAGGGGCGCGAGCAGCGTCGGGCACTGCGGGACGAAGAACACCTCGTCCGCGTAGGGCCGCACGGCCTCGTCGCCGTCCTCGGCGATCACGAGCGTGCGGGCGCCGCGCGCGCGGATCTCCTGGATGTTCGAGACGACCTTCGAGTGCAGCGAGTGCCGGCCGCGCGGCGAGGGCACGATGACGAACACCGGCTGCCCAGGCTCGATCAGCGCGATGGGGCCGTGCTTGAGCTCACCGGCGGCGAACCCCTCCGCGTGGATGTACGCGAGCTCCTTGAGCTTGAGCGCCCCCTCGAGCGCGACCGGGTACCCCACGTGCCGGCCCAGGAAGAGGACCGACTGCGTGTCCGCCATCCAGCGGGCGATCTCCCGCACGCGGTCCGCCCGGTCCAGCACCTGCTGGATCTTGTCCGGCATCGCGCGCAGCTCCTCGAGCGTCGACGCGATCTCGTCCGGGAACTTGTTGCCGCGCAGCTGTGCGAGGTACAGGCCCAGCAGGTACGCCGCCGTGATCTGCGACAGGAACGCCTTGGTCGAGGCGACCGCGATCTCCGGCCCGGCGTGCGTGTACAGCGCGGCGTCGGACTCGCGCGGGATCGTCGAGCCGTGCGTGTTGACGATCGCGAGCGTCGTCGCGCCCTGCTCCTTCGCGTGCCGCACCGCCATGAGCGTGTCCATCGTCTCGCCGGACTGCGAGACGGCCACGACGAGCGTGCGCTCGTCGACCACGGGGTCCCGGTAGCGGAACTCGTGCGCGAGCTCGACCTCGACGGGGATGCGGCACCAGTGCTCGATCGCGTACTTCGCGACGTGGCCCGCGTACGCGGCCGTGCCGCACGCGACGACGACGATCTTGTCGACGCTGCGCAGCACGGACTCGTCGATGTGCAGCTCGTCGAGCGTGAGCCGTCCCGTGACGTCGAGCCGCCCGAGCAGCGTGTCCGCGACCGCGTGCGGCTGGTCGTGGATCTCCTTGTCCATGAAGGAGCGGAAGCCGCCCTTCTCGGCCGCCGCGGTGTCCCAGTCGACCGTGAACGGCTTGGGCGTCGCGACGTTGCCGTCGAGGTCGGTCACCGTGACCGAGGTCGGGGTGATCGTCACGACCTGGTCCTGACCGAGCTCGAGCGCCTCGCGCGTCGAGGCGATGAACGCCGCGACGTCGGACCCGAGGAAGTTCTCGCCGTCGCCCAGCCCCACGACGAGCGGGGAGTCGTGCCGAGCGCCGACGACCGTGTCGGGTGCGTCCGCGTGGACCGCGAGCAGCGTGAACGTGCCCTCGAGCCGGCGGCTCACGGACGCCAGCGCGGACGTCAGGTCGCCGAGCTCGGCATGGGCGCGCGCCACGAGGTGCGCGACGACCTCGGTGTCGGTCTCGGACAGGAACTCGACGCCCGCGGCCACCAGCTCCGCCTTGAGGGGGGCGAAGTTCTCGACGATGCCGTTGTGGATGACGGCGACGTCACCCGCGACGTGCGGGTGCGCGTTGGCGTCCGTCGGCCCGCCGTGCGTCGCCCACCGCGTGTGCCCGATCGCCGCGGTCGCGCTCGGCAGGGGGTGCGCGTCGAGCTCCTCGACGAGGTTCGCGAGCTTGCCCGCCTTCTTGGCCGTCGCGAGCGTCCCGTCGGGCACGACGAGCGCGACCCCCGCCGAGTCGTACCCGCGGTACTCCAGGCGCCGCAGGCCCTCGAGGACGACGTCCAGAGGACGTCCGCTCGCCGCACCGCTGCCCACGTACCCGACGATTCCGCACATGCGCCCGATCCTAACCGCCGTGCGTCGGGCGCCCGGGCTCCCCGGGATGGGGAACAATCGTCGGGTGCCGTCCCTGGTCCCCGCCACGCCCTACGTCGACCTCGACCGCGACGCCTGGACGCGACTGTCCGCCTCGACGCCCCTGCCGCTGACCGACGCCGACGTCGAGCGACTGCGTGGCCTCGGCGACCCCATCGACCTGGCGGAGGTCGACGCGATCTACCGTCCGCTGTCGCGCCTGGTCGACCTGTACATCCAGGCGACGCAGGGGCTGCACCGCGCGACGAGCACGTTCCTGCGCGAGGACGTCGGCCGCACCCCGTTCGTCATCGGCGTGGCCGGGTCCGTCGCGGTGGGCAAGTCGACGACCGCGCGGCTGCTGCGCGAGCTCATCGCGCGCTGGCCCGCGACGCCGCGCGTCGAGCTCGTGACGACCGACGGGTTCCTCTACCCGAACGCCGAGCTCGAGCGTCGCGGGCTGCTGCAGCGCAAGGGCTTCCCCGAGTCGTACGACCGGCGTGCGCTGCTGCGGTTCGTGTCGAAGGTGAAGGCCGGGCGCCGCGAGGTCACGGTCCCGGTGTACGACCACCTGACGTACGACATCGTGCCCGGCGCCGAGGTCGTGGTCCGTCAGCCCGACGTGCTCGTCGTCGAGGGTCTCAACGTCCTGCAGCCCGCGCGCCCGACGCTGGAGGGGACCTCGAACCTCGCCCTGAGCGACTTCTTCGACTTCTCGATCTACGTCGACGCGCGCACGTCCGACGTCAAGCAGTGGTACGTCGACCGCTTCCTGTCGCTGCGCGCGACCGCGTTCGCGCGGCCCGAGTCCTACTTCCACCGCTACGCGTCGCTGTCGGACGACGACGCCGTGGCCCGCGCCGAGAGCATCTGGGGCACCATCAACGCCCCGAACCTCGAGCAGAACATCCTGCCGACCCGCAGCCGCGCCACGCTCGTGCTGACCAAGGGCCCCGACCACGCGGTCCAGCGCGTGCGCCTCCGCAAGATCTGACCACCCCACACCCCACCGCGACAGCGCGATCCAGTCACCCGCCCCACCCCCCAGGTCGCGAGCGAGCAATCCGATCGCACTCTCACCCCCCACAAGACCGCGAGAGCGCAATCCGATCGCCCTCTCACCCCCCACAAGACCGCGAGAGAGCGACCGGATCGCACTCTCACGACGGGACGAAGCGATCGCGCACCCGCGCGGGCAGGCTCGCGCGTCAGGGCGCGGAGGCCCCTGCGGTGGGTCCGACGAGGGCGACGGGGTGCTCGGTGCGGTCGACGACGTCGAGACCGTCGAGCGCGGCCGGCACGTCGCCGTCCCCCGCGCACGCGGCGTCGCTCGGCAGCAGCACCGCGGAACCCAGCGCGTCGACCAGCCACACCTGCGCGACGACACCGGGCGCGCACGTCGCGGGGGTCGGGGCGCGGCGTGCGGCCGCGACGAGCGGTGTCAGGTCGCCCTCGAGCCGGGTGGCCGTGACGGACCACCACGTCCCGACGGAGTCGCGCATCGTGGCGCCGCGGTCGCACAGCAGCACGCTGTCGGCGACGAACCCCTCCGGGGGCAGACCGCGCGTGGTGGGAGCCGGCGCCTCGGTGCGCAACGACGGGTCGAGCACCAGACCCAGGGCGGACAGCACGTCGTCGTCGACGCAGCTCGCCCCCCGCTGGACGTCGGCCGTGACGGGGGCGACGCGCGGCGCCGACCCGGCCGACGAGCCCGCCCCGTCCGCGCCCGACGCACACCCCGCGGCGAGGAGCACGAGGGTCGGCACGACGACGACGGCGGTCGTGCCGCGGCGCGCTGCCCCCATCGTCGTCCCTCCCGTCGTCGTGCCCGCCCCGCACGCACGACCGGGCCCCCGTGACGTCACGGGGGCCTCGCAGGGGTGCGGGGAGGACGACTGCGACGTCGTCCTCCCGCGAGGGTAGAACCCTGCGCAGGCCGTCACGGTGTCACCCGGATGGTCGATACCGGATCGTTGTCACACACGAGACATCGTGAGGTCATCGTGACCTTCGACTGCCGCCGGCGCACGCGGGGGACGGCTCAGGCTGCGGTGTCCTCGCGGTCGGGCACGACCGGCGCGACCGCGCCGAGGGCCCCGCCCGGGGCCGGGGCCCCGCCCTCCGCCGCGACCGGTGGCACGCCGAGCCAGCGCCGCAGGACGGCGTCGACGACGACCCCGATCGCGATACCGCCGACCACGCCCGCGACCACCGCGGCGACCGGGTTGCCACCGAGCAGCGCGCCCGCACCGATGCCGATCGCGACCGAGTACGCCGCCCACGTCACGGCCGCGATCGCGGTGAGCAGCACGAACCGGCGCCGCCGCAGCCCGAGGGCACCCGCCGTCATGTTGACCGCCACGCGCCCGACCGGGATGTAGCGCGCCGCGATGATGAACGACGCGCTGCGGGTGCGCAGCGCGTGCTCCGCCCGGTCGATCACCCGCTGCCCGCGGGGGCCCCGGAACAGTCGCAGGCGCCGCACGGGCACGACCGTGCCGATCTGGTAGGCGATCTGGTCCCCCACGAACGCCCCGACGGCGGCGGCCACGACGACCGCCCACAGCGCGGGCGACCCCGTCGACACCGACAGCGACGCGAGCGCGATGACGACCGACTCGCTGGGCACGGGTGGGAAGAAGCCGTCCACCGTGGACAACCCGAACAACGCCGGCAGCGCCCACGGCGACGCGGCCACCTCGACCGCCCACTGCTCGAGCACGCGCCCACCCCTCCGTCGACCCGGCCCGTCCGGGCCGGCCCGCACCACGCTAGGCCCCTACCTGCACCTCGGACATCGGGATTCCCCCCGAATCAACCCCCGGCGACCCCGATCTCCTCCTCGGGGACGGTCAGGGGCGCGCCCACGTCAGCCCGGGGACGGACGTACCTGCCGACGAACGCGCGCAGCAGGCCCGGCACCGAGCGCACACCGCTCGCACGCGCGGCGGCGACCACCTCCGCCGCCTCACCGGGCTCGAAGTACCCGTCGTACCGGTACGCCTCGACGCGGGTGGCGAGCCCGTCGGCATCGAGCTCCGGGTGGAACTGCGTCGCGTACACGTGGCGACCCACACGGAACGCCTGCACGGGTGCCGTCGACGACGACGCGAGCAGGACGGCGCGCGGCGGCAGCGTGCTCAGCGCCTCCTTGTGCCCGACGAACGCACCGAACCGCGGCGGTGCGACGCCCAGCACCGGATCGGCCCGACCCGCGGGTGTGAGCTCGACCGTCACGGCCCCGACGGGCTCACCGTGCGTCCCGTCGACGACACCGCCCTGGTGCCGACCGAGCGTGCCGATGCCGTAGCAGGCGCCGAAGAACGGCACGTCCGCGGGGACGACCCGGTCGAGCAGGGCGTCCAGGTCCGCCTCGACCCGCCGCTGCACGGGCGACTTGGTGTGCTCGGGGTCGCTCACGCAGAACGGTCCACCACCGAGCACGACCCCCGACCACGCGTCGAGGTCGACGTGGCCGAGCGGTGCGGCCTCGAGCCGCACCCGGCGCAGGCCCGACTCGTCGAGGCCGGTCGAGCGCAGCATCGCCGCGTACTCGTCGTCGGCGGCGGCGTCCTCGCCGCGCACGCCCAGGAACAGGAACGGCCTCATCGCTGCTCCTCCCCGGCACGTCAGCGTGCCGTGCGCGCCGCACCCCCCGGCAGGTCGAAGCCCAGCGTCCGCGCGGCGGCCTGCGGAACGGGCTCCGTCCCCCAGTGTGCCCCCCAGGCGTCCGTCGCGGACAGCGAACGCAGCTCGGCACGGTCGAGGTACAGCGCACCGCGCAGGTGGTCGGTCTCGTGCTGCACGATCCTCGCGGGCCAGCCGACGACCTCCTCGTCGAGCGCCCGGCCGGTCTCGTCCAGGCCCGTGAGGTGCACGACGCGGGGACGGGCGACGACCGCCTGGTACCCGACGACGCTCAGGCAGCCCTCGTAGAACGCGACCGGCTCGTCGCCCTGCGCCGCGTACGACGGGTTCACCAGCACCCGGTGCCCGACCGGCGTGCGCTCGCGCACGCGTGCCGTCTCCTCGTCGAGCCCGCCCGGGTCGCCGACGACCGCGACGGCGAGCGGCAGCCCGAGCTGCGGTGCCGCGAGCCCGACGCCCGGTGCCGCGACCATCGTGCGGTGCATCACCGCGAGCAGCTCCGCCAGCTCGGCGTCGTCGACCTGCCCGTCGTACGGCGTCGCCACGGCCCGCAGCACGGGGTGACCCGCCTGCACGATCGGCGCGAGCGCCTCGTCACCGGCCTCGCGGACCGCGTCCAGGAGCCGCCGCACGAGGTCGCGCACGAGCGTGTCGCGCTCGTTCAGCGACGCCACGGCGCCCGCCCGTGCGGTGTGGCCGTGCCCGGCACGCCGGCGGTCACAGCGCGAGCCGCTCGCGGACCACGTCCGCCAGCTCGTGCGCCACCCGGTCCGCCTCGGACTGCGTCGCGGCCTCGACCATGACGCGCACGAGCGGCTCGGTGCCCGACGGGCGCAGCAGCACCCGCCCGGTGTCGCCGAGCGACTTCTCGGCCGCGGCGACCGCCTCGACCAGCACGTCGTCGTCCGTGCGCCTGCGGTCGACCCCGGGCACGTTGACCAGGATCTGCGGCAGCCGCTGCACGATCGACGCCAGGTCCGCCAGCGTCCGGCCGCTCTCGACGACGCGCGAGGCGAGGTGCAGCGCCGTGAGCAGCCCGTCGCCCGTCGTCGCGTGCTCGGCCAGGATGATGTGGCCCGACTGCTCACCGCCCAGTGCGTACCCGCCGGCGCGCATCGCCTCGAGGACGTAGCGGTCGCCGACCCCCGTCTCGACCGTCGCGATCCCCGCGGTGCGCATCGCGAGGCGCAGCCCGAGGTTGCTCATGACGGTCGTCACGAGCGTGTCGTGCGTCAGCCCGCCGCGCTCGTGCAGCGCGACCGCGAGCACACCCATGATCTGGTCGCCGTCGACGAGCGTGCCGGTGGCGTCCACGGCCAGGCAGCGGTCCGCGTCCCCGTCGAGCGCGACCCCCAGGTCGGCGTGCGCCGCGACCACCGCGGCCTGCAGCTGCTCGGGGTGCGTCGAGCCGCACGCCTCGTTGATGTTCCGGCCGTCGGGGGACGCGTTGATGACGACCACGTCGGCGCCCGCCTCGCGCAGCGCGACCGGCCCGACCTCGCTCGCCGCGCCGTTGGCGCAGTCGACGACGATCCGCAGCCCCTCCAGGCGCGTGCCGGTCGTCGAGACGAGGTGATCGACGTACTGCTGCCCGGCGACGGACACGTCGGTGCGGATCCGCCCGACGTCGGCACCCGTGGGCCGGTCCCAGTCCTCACCCAGACGTGCCTCGATGGCGGCCTCGACGTCGTCGTCGAGCTTGTGCCCGCCGCGGGCGAGGAACTTGATGCCGTTGTCCGGCATGGGGTTGTGCGACGCGGACAGCACGACACCGAGGTCGACGCCCCGCGCGGCCGTCAGGTAGGCGACCGCGGGCGTGGGCAGCACGCCGACGTTGTCGACGTCGACCCCCGCCGAGGCCAGCCCGGCCGCGACCGCGGCCGACAGGAACTCCCCCGACGCACGCGGGTCACGCCCGACGACCGCCCGGGGCCGGTGGCCCTCGAACGCCCCGGTCGAGCCCAGCACGTGCGCCGCCGCGACGGACACGTCGAGCGCGACCTCAGCGGTGACGTCCCGGTTGGCCAGGCCCCGCACACCGTCGGTGCCGAACAGTCGACCCATCACACGACTCCTTCGTCCCGCCGGCCGCACACGGTCCACGGTAGGGGTGCGGCGGGCGTTCGTCCTCGTTCCTGGGGCGGGCGGCACCGCCCGGTCGCGCCGGTGGCGGCGCGACCGCTGCCCGGCATGCCGATGGCCCCGGCGGTCGGGTCGACCTCCGGGGCCATCGGGCCGGTGCGCTGGGTCAGCGCTTCGAGTACTGCGGCGCCTTACGGGCCTTCTTCAGACCCGCCTTCTTGCGCTCGACCACGCGTGCGTCACGCGTGAGGAAGCCGGCCTTCTTCAGGGCCGGGCGGTTGTTCTCCGCGTCGATCGCGTTGAGCGCACGGGCGATGCCCAGGCGCAGCGCGCCGGCCTGGCCGGACACACCGCCACCGGTGATGCGCGCGACGACGTCGAAGCGACCCTCGACGTCCACGGTCTTCAGCGGGGAGTTGACGAGCTGCTGGTGCACCTTGTTCGGGAAGTAGTCCTCGAGGGTGCGGCCGTTGATCTTCCACTGGCCGGTGCCGGGCACCAGGCGGACGCGGGCGACGGCCTCCTTACGACGGCCGAGCGCCTGGCCCGGGGCCGTGAGGGACTGACCGCGGCCCGTGGGCGCGCTGGTCTCGGAGGTGTAGCTGGTGGGCGTGTCGTCGCCCTCGTACTCGGTCTCGACGGTGGTCTGAGCCACGGGATCCTCGCGTTCTGGGTTTCTCTACCGCAGCAGCCGGGGGCTTACTGCGCCACCTGGGTCAGCTCGAACGGCTTCGGCTGCTGGGCTGCGTGCGGGTGCTCGGCACCCGCGTAGACCTTGAGCTTGCTGAGCTGCTGACGACCGAGGGTCGTGTGGGGCAGCATGCCGCGGACGGCCTTCTCGATGGCACGCTCCGGGTGCTTCTCGAGGAGGTCGGAGTAGCGGGTCGCCCGCAGACCACCCGGGTAGCCCGAGTGCCGGTAGGCGAGCTTGGTCTCGCGCTTGTTGCCGGTCAGCGCGACCTTCCCGGCGTTGATGACGATGACGAAGTCGCCGCCGTCGACGTGGGGTGCGAAGGTCGCCTTGTGCTTGCCGCGCAGCAGCGTGGCGACGTGGCTGGCCAGACGGCCGAGCACGACGTCGGTCGCGTCGATGACGTACCAGTTCCGCTCGACGTCGCCGGGCTTCGGGGTGTACGTGCGCACGGTGTGCCTCTGTCTCGTGATGCGTGTCGTAGGCCGGGCGCACGAAAGGCGACCGGCCGAGGATGGCTGCCGGAGCATCCCGCCCGGCGAGTGGGATCGCACCAGGACGGCCATCGGCACCCGGTGGTGAGAAGCCACCGGTGCGCGACAGGGGACGCACAACGACGCACCAGACTACCGGCCCGTCCCACGCAGGGCAAAACGCGTGACCAACGCCTCAGCGGCGAGCCGGGTCGCGTGCCGCCGTCCCACCCGTCAGCGACCCTCAGCGCACCCGCTGCACGCGCCCCGCGTCCCACACCGGCTCGGGCGTCTCGACCACCGAGCCGTCGGCGGCGAACACCAGGAACCGGTCGAACGTGCGGGTGAACCACCGGTCGTGCGTGACCGCGAGCACCGTGCCGTCGAACGCCGCCAGACCGGTCTCGAGCGCCTCCGCCGAGTGCAGGTCGAGGTTGTCCGTCGGCTCGTCGAGCAGCAGGAGCGTGGCCCCGCCCAGCTCGAGCAGCAGGATCTGCAGGCGCGCCTGCTGCCCGCCGGACAACGTCTCGTAGGGCTGCTCGGCCGACGCGACCAGGTCGTAGCGGTCCAGCGCGCGGCTCGCCGCCTCCCGGCCGAGGCCCGCACGTCCGCCGTCGCCCCGGTGCAGGATCTCCAGCAGCGTGCGCCCCACGAGCTCGGGGTGCGTGTGGTTCTGCGCGAACCAGCCGGGGCGCACCCGCGAGCCGAGCACGACCGACCCCGTGTGCGCGACCGGATCGACCGGCACGTCGCCCGCGGGCGCGTGCTCGGGGTCCGAGCCGCCGGCGGCCAGCAGCCGCAGGAAGTGCGACTTGCCGGAACCGTTCGACCCCAGCACGGCGACACGCTCGCCGTACCAGACCTCCAGGTCGAACGGCCTCATCAGACCCGTCAGCCCGAGGTCGGTCGCGACGACGGCACGCTTGGCCGTCCGCCCGCCGGCGAGCCGCACACGCACGCGCTGCTCGCGTGCGACGACCGTCGGCGGCCCCGCCTCCTCGAACTTGCGCAGACGCGTCTGCGCGGCCTGGTACCGCGACGACATGCCGTCGTTGAACGTCGCCTTGGTCTTGAGCGTCGCGACGAGCTCGCGCAGCTGGGCGTGCTCCTCGTCCCATCGGCGCAGCAGCTCCTCGAGGCGCGCGCGACGGTCGTCGCGCGCCTGCGCGTACGTGTCGAAGCCGCCCCCGTGCACCCACACGCGCGCGCCGACGGCTGTCGGCTCGAGCGTCGCGACGTGCGTCGCGACACGGGACAGCAGCTCGCGGTCGTGGCTGACGAGCAGCACGGTCCGGCCCGACGCGACCAGACGGTCCTCGAGCCAGCGCTTGGTCGGCACGTCGAGCGCGTTGTCCGGCTCGTCGAGCAGCAGGACCTCGTCCGGTCCGCGCAGCAGCGCCTCCAGGACGAGCCGCTTCTGCTCACCGCCGGACAGCGTGCGCACGTCGCGGTGCTGCGCGCGCTCGAACGGCATCGACAGCACGGCGTCGGTCACCCGGTCCCAGCCGGTCTCGGCGTCGTACCCGCCGACGTCGGCCCAGTCCGCGAGCGCCTGCGCGTACCGCAGCTGCGTCGGCTCGTCGTCGACCTCCATCATCGCGAGCTCGGCGGCCGTCAGCTCGGCCGCCGCGTGCCGCACGGCCGACGGCGCGAGACCCGCGAGCAGGTCGCGCACGCTGCGGTCGTCGGCGATGCGCCCGACGTCCTGGCGCATGACGCCGAGCCCGCCGCTGCGCTGCACCCAGCCCTCGTGCGGCGCCAGGTCACCCGTGACGATCCGCAGCAGCGTGGACTTGCCGACACCGTTGGGACCGACGAGCGCCACGCGGGCGCCGTCACCGACGCGGAACGTGACGTCCGACAGCAGCGGACGCCCGTCGGGCAGGACGTAGCCGATGCCGCCGATGTCGAGATGACCCATGCGACCAGTGTCGCCGCAGCCACCTTCCCGGGGCACGCGCTTTCGCGTGGCGAGGTGCCGGGTGCGGTGGTTGGCTCGACGCATGACCGACGAGACCCCCGCCACCAGCACCGACCCGGCTCTCGGCACCGAGGGCGACACCGACCAGCTGCCCCGCGAGGACACGCTGGTCGACCGGGGGGTCGACGACCTGCTGGACGAGGGCTACAGCCCGCCCGAGCGCGACCGCACCAACCGTTGGGGCGAGACCGCGTGGGAGGAGTCGCACGGCGAGCCGCTCGACCGGCGCCTCGCCGAGGAGGAGCCCGAGGTGTGGGACGAGCGCCCCACGCCGTCCGGCGAGCGCGAGGAGCTGCGCGCGGGGCGGCTGAGCGCCGACGCCGATGCGGTCGACGCCGGCGGCACGGACGCGTTCGCGGTCGACGAGGGCGTGGCCGGCGGTGCCGCGAGCGCCGAGGAGGCCGCCGTGCACGTCGTGGAGGAGGAGTACGTCCCGACCGACGACGAGGACGACGAGGGCTGACGGCACCGGGCGGCGACCCGGCGCGTCGTCGACGCCCACGCCCCGAGGGACGTGACCGGCCGGACGCTCATCCGCAGCAGCCGGACGCCTCGTCCCCCGACGCGCCGGGCGCGTCGACGTCGTCCGCGCTGCGCCGCGCCCGCGTCTGCTCGGCACGCGCCGCGAGCGTGTCGTCCGCCGGGTAGCCGACCTCCTCGAGCGTGAGCCCGTGCGCGGGCGCCACGGTCGCACCACCCTCGCGCCGACGCGCGTCGAGCAGCTCCCGCGGCCACGTCACCGGGCGCCGCCCCTCCCCCACGGCGAGGCTCGCCCCGACGAGCGCACGCACCATCGAGTGGCAGAACGCGTCGGCCTGCACGTGCGCGACGACGAGCCCGGCGTCGGGCCCGTCGTCCGGCCGCGACCACGTCAGCTCCTCGAGCGTGCGGATCGTCGTCGCCCCCGGCCGCGGCTTGCAGTAGGCCGCGAAGTCGTGGCGGCCGACGAGCAGGCGCGCCGCGGCGTCCATGGCCGCGGCGTCGAGCGGGCGGCGGTGCCACAGCACCCAGGTGCGGCGCAGCGGGTCCCGCACCGCGTCGGCGTCGCACACGCGGTACGCGTACCGGC
>JAFAEH010000201.1 GCA_023424135.1 Actinomycetes bacterium
GCTCACGACGACGGTCGCGCCCGGGCCCGTGCCGCACCCGCAGGCCGTCGCGGCCCCGCCGACTGCCACCGCCCCCCACACCGCCGTCCAGCAGACCGCGGCGGCTCCGTCCACCCTCGCCGCCGCGCGGTCCGCCGCTCTCGCGCGGTCCGCGGCCACGTCCTCACGCGCGACCGTCGGCGTACTCGACGGACGTGTCACCCGCTCCGACGGTGTCGTGCGCTACCGGCTCCCGATCGACCCGCCGTCGACGGTCGTCCGCGCTTTCGACCCGCCACCGCGACCGTGGCTCGCGGGCCACCGCGGGATCGACCTGACGGCACCCGACGGCGCGCTCGTCCGGGCGCCGGCCGCCGGCGTCGTCACGTTCGCGGGTTCCGTCGCGGGGCGCGGGGTCGTGAGCGTGCTGCACGCGGACGGCCGCCGCTCGAGCGTCGAGCCCGTCGTCCCCGCGGTCCGCGAGGGCGACGGCGTCGACGCGGGTGACGTAGTCGGGAGCCTCACGGGCCGGGCGCACTCACCCGGGCCCTCCGTCGTCCGCGACCCTCCCGGCGAGGACGACGCCGCGCACGGCGCACCCGCGACCCACGGTGCCACGCTGCACTGGGGTGTCCGGGAGGACGACACCTACGTCGACCCGTGGGCGCTGCTGCCCGGGCAGGGCCCCGTGGTGCTCCTCCCGCACGACTGACGCCCCCACGCACGCGGCCACCCGCGTGCGTGGGCCGACGGCCCGCCCCTGTGCACGTCGTCCCGATCGTCGCCCGTGCGCGGTCGCGAGCGGGTCCCGAACGGCGGACCCGAGAGCGGCGCGCCCGGCAGTCAGGCGCGCCCGGCAGTCAGGCGCGCCCGGCGGTCAGGCGCGCTCGGCGTCCAGCAGACGCGTCCGCAGGCGCACCATCGCGGCCGTGTGGATCTGCGAGATGCGCGACTCGGTGACACCGAGCACGCGGCCGATCTCGGCGAGCGTCATGCTCTCGTAGTAGTACAGGACGACGACGAGCCGCTCCCGCTCGCCGAGGCACTCGATCGCGCGCGAGAGCAGGTACTTCGTCTCCTGCGCCTCGATCGACCCGGCAGGGTCCTGCGCACGCCGGTCGCCCAGGGTGTCCGCGAGCGTCGCCGCGCCGGGGCGGTCGTCGTTGCCCGCGAGGAGCTCGTCGAGCGCGGCGATGTTCACCGACGCGAGCTGGGAGTACACGGCCCGCAGCTCGCCGACGGGCAGCTCGAGCCGCTCGGCGACCTCGGCCTCGGTCGGCGCGCGGTGCAGCGTCGCCTCGAGCTCCCCGTAGGCCCGGTCCACGGCGCGCGCCTTGGTGCGCACCGAGCGCGGCACCCAGTCCATCGCCCGCAGCTCGTCGATGATCGCGCCGCGGATCCGCGACGACGCGTACGACTCGAACTTCACCGCGCGGTCCGTGCGGTACTTCTCGATCGCGTCGATGAGCCCGAACATCCCGTACGAGACGAGGTCCGCGTGCTCGACGGTCGACGGCAGGCGCATGCCGATGCGCCCGGCGACCGCGGTGACGAGCGGCACGTAGTGCAGGATCAGCCGCTCGCGTGCCTGCGGGCAGTGCGTCGCCGTGAACGTCGCCCAGTGGGCGTCGACGCCGGTGGGCGCGGGGGCGCCGATCTGCGCGACCTCGTCGACATCGATATCGGAGGACGCCGTCCGCTGCTGCGGAACCACGCCGCTGGGTGCTGTGCCGGGTCGGTAGCCGCGCAGCGGTGCGGGCGTTCCGTGGCCGGCGAGGGCGTCATGCAGTGCCGTCATCGTCGGCTCCATCTCTGTGCGGGGGGGGGGAGGGTGGGGGCTGCAGCGGGAGGGGGCACCCGCCGGGTTCGTGGTGGTCGTCGTCACGCCCGTGGATGGGCGAGCTCGAACGCCGAACGCAACCGTTCGGCCGAGACGTGGGTGTAGCGCTGGGTCGTCGACAGGCTCGCGTGCCCGAGGATCTCCTGCACCGTGCGCAGGTCCGAACCGCCCTCGAGCAGGTGCGTCGCCGCCGTGTGCCGCAGCGCGTGCGGGGCGATGTCCTCGACCCCGACAGCGGCGGCCAGCCGGTGCACGACCGTGCGCACCTGGCGCTGCCCGACCCGTCCACCGCGGCTGCCCAGCAGCAGCGCCGGTGACGAGGCGGTACCGACCAGACGCGGACGGCCGGACCGGAGCCACGCCTGCACGGCCCGGGCGGCGGGGCGACCGAGCGGCACGATGCGCTCCTTGTCCCCCTTGCCGACGACGCGCAGCGTCAGCACGTCGAGGTCGAGGTCGTCGACGTCGGCGCCGCACAGCTCGCCGACGCGCACGCCGGTGGCGTACAGCAGCTCGACCGCAGCCCAGTCCCGCAGGTGGACCGGGTCGCCGTCGCCCGCGCGCTCACGTGCCGCGTCGAGCAGACGCGCGACGGGCTCGACCGCGAGCACGGTCGGCAGGGGCGCGCCGGCGCGGGCCGTCCCGAGCCGGACGGTGGGATCCACGGCCACGCGACTCGTGTGCACGGCCCACCGGAAGAACGTGCGCACGGAGGCAGCACGGCGTGCGAGGGTCGCGCGGCTGCGCTCGGCGTCCGCCATCTCCGCGAGCCATCCGCGCAGCACCGTGAGGTCGATCTCGTCCAGCCGGGTGACGCCCTGACGTGTCGCATGGTCAAGAAGCTGGTCGAGATCGCCGAGATACGCACGGACGGTGTGCTCGGAGACCCCGCGCTGCGCCTTCAGGTGCAGGGCGAAGTCGGCACGCAGCCGCGCGCGCTGAGCAGCGCCGCCGGTGATCTCCGCCATGAACATGCTCCTAAGGTGGCGGGCGCCACGTGATTCGACAAGGCTGAGAGTTCCCGTCATCAGAATGCCGCGCACGAATCCGACGAGAACGTCCGGTTCAGCGGCGGCTAATCCCCCGAACGCCGCTTTTTTTCACCCCTCCTGTCTCTCGTCAGCCGGACAAAGGACCCACCCGCCACGTGTCCGGACCGCGAGCCCGTCGAGCTCCAGCAGACCGAGCATGGCACGCGCCTGGGCCACGGTCGTGGCGGCACGCGCGGCGACCTGCTCGGCGTCCTGGGCGCCGCGTACCGCGAGCGCGTCGAGGACCCGTCGCGCGGCCGGGTCGAGCCCGTCACCTGGTCGGACGTCGACCTGGGGACGCGGCGGCGGGACGTCGGCACCGACGTCCCCCGCGAGCTCGACGACCTCGGCAGCGTCCGTGACGCACACCGCGACGCCGTCACGCAGGAGGCGGTGGCAGCCTGCCGACGACATCGACGTCACGGGTCCGGGGACCGCGCCGACCGGTCGCAGCAGCCGTGCGGCGTGGTGCGCCGTGCTCGCCGCGCCGGAGCGCCAGGCCGCCTCCACCACCACGGTCGCCGACGACGCCGCGGCGATGAGCCGGTTGCGTTGCAGGAACCGGCCACGTGTCGGCGTGGCCCCGGGCGGGACCTCGCTGACGACGCACCCGCCGTCGGTCACGACCTCCTCGAGGAGGCGCGCGTTGCCCACCGGGTAGGATCGGTCGACACCGCCGGCCAGGACGACCACCGTGCGTCCGCCGGCGCGCAGCGCACCGCGGTGCGCGGCCGCGTCGATGCCGTACGCCCCGCCCGAGACGACGACCCACCCGCGCCGCACGAGGTCCACCGCGAGGTCCGTGGCGACGCGGTCGCCGTACGCGGTGCTCGCGCGTGCACCGACGAGCGCGACCGAGCGCGGCCCCGGGAGCCGACCGCCGCGGACCCACAG